>CAYLIO010000001.1:0-36445 GCA_964383655.1 uncultured Clostridia bacterium
GAAACTAGCTATACGGCAACAGCAACGTTTAAATGCAGCAAATGCGATGATACCCAGGATGTAACGGCGGCTGTCACGAGCTCTACAAACGCTGCGACGTGTACGGCAAACGGCACGACCACATACACCGCGACTGTGACAGTGACGGGAAGCACCGACGAAAAGACCTATACAGACAGCAAAGAGGTAAATATTCCCGCAACGGGGCACAGCTACACAGATGGCAAGTGCACTATATGCGGAGCCGATGAACCCGACGAAGGTGAAGAGTCCGGAACAGGTGATACAGGCACAACCGGAGAGTCCGGAACAGGCGATACCGGTACAGGTGACACAGGTACGGGTACAACCGATGGTGACGGTTCTTCCGGCGGTTCGACCGGCGGCACAACCGAGGATGGCGAAACCAAAGATGGACTTTCCGGCGGCGCGATCGCGGGTATAGTCATAGGCAGCACGTTGGGCGCACTCATACTTGCCTATGCTGTATGCGGAATCCTCTTTAAGAAGGGTATTGTAACAGCTGCATTCCTCAGTAAAATCTATCCGTTTATAAAGTAACATTAAGTAAGCCGTAAAAACTGTCCTGTACGGACGGCATACGGAACACGCAGGGAGTCGGTTTTCGGCTCCCTGTAATTTTAGCTGTGTTCCCGGTATCGCACGATGATGAAAGTCCCGAATTTGCAAAGCTAATGCGTGTTCGCCATGACAGAGTGTCTTTTTGTTGCATTGACGGATTTTTTGTTATGTCATCGCCTCGTAAGTTTTGTCATTAGCGGGTAATTTTGTTGCCTTTTATACATGCTCTCCGAAGTCGCAGCGCACGATGATTTTATCGCCTTGGCAGGTTTTAGGCGTAACGCCTCTTTGAAAGCATTTTCTTTTTATTTTTAAAGCCTTCAAGAAGAAGATATGACGAGAATTGCCATAGTTTTTCAAATCCGACATTGCTGTCGAAGACGGCCGAAATATTTTCGGCGGGCAGATATGCGGTTATTCTGTAATAATCTGGCATTTCCGATATTCTCCTCAGTTACGATATTTGAAAGCGTAATGAGTTACAAGCCGTTGCAATGGGTAAATTCTGTTATTATCGAAAGGCGCTATTGTGCCTTGTTTTGAATTTGCTCGCTGCGGTCCGGTGTGTTTGTTTACGTAAGGCAGTCAGGCTTCGTGTATGTAATGCAGCGCGTCTTCGTCCGCTTTTTGTTTTGTGCAGAATCATGCGGCTTCGTTCCGGTTCGCATGAAAAATATGAGCGATTCTTCGCGTAAAACGCGCATATCCGTAATTCATCGTTCCTCCTGCGCAGTGGTGCAGGAATTTGCCTTCGCGTTTGAGTTTGATGGGTGAAGGGACAATTATGCAGATGAAAGCGTTGCGTTTATCATATTCGAGAGACAGGTGCATTCCGTCAATAGTGGCAAACTTCTCGGGCATTTCCTGTTTGTCACTGTGCCCGTGTCTATGTGTATATCGTGCCGGCGCATAAAAGTCGTGAGGGAAACGGTTTTGTGAGAGATTATATCCGACTGTAAATACTCGCAGATGCGCAGGCAGTTAAGGTGCGGCGTCGGTGAAATCTTCTCCTCGTTAATATAGTGGAGAGACTCTTTAATTTTTTTCTCGCTTAACAGATTGCAAATAGACTTATAGTCAATCTCCAGTCCATAGTGTTTTCTTGCAAGAAATCCCTGTAGCTGATCGGTTTGCCATTTAATATGCCCGTATAATGGTGTCTATGTAGAGAGGATAAGGCGATGGGCTTAAGTTGATTTCATGTCGCATCAACCATTTACAGAATTGCTTGTCTGCTCAGATTCGTTTAAGGGTTGTAATGATGTCGTAATACATACTGAGGCTGACTTACAGGAATATTTTAAGTTGTGCGAATCATTTATAAAGCTACAAGTATTCAAACAGATTTGTGCCTGAAACAATTTATATAGGAGCTTGTTATATTCGGTCAGTTTGTCGATGACCTGCATACTGACTATGAGTGCCCAATGGTTATGATAGCGGTCTTTTGCCCGGCAAACGCCTCGCTTATAGCAATGCAGTTTTTTTTTGGATGTCTTCGTCGCAGCAGGCGGCGCGAAAACTCATGCTGTCGCAATAGACATCATCAATGATGATGTCGGGATCTAAACCATGAGTTTGATTGTGCTTTGCGTTCATTGCATCCTAAGAAATTCACATTTTTGAGACATTTTAACGGATTTTTCGGCGTATATTTTATATTGTGGCGGACAAAAAATCCTCTGCAGAATTTTTTAACACAAACATTATATTTTTTTCTGAATCATATCTGTTACGATACGAAATGCCGGGAAATAAGAGGAAAGGGATAGGTCGCATAAACAAAAGACTATCCCTTTAGATATAGTCAAGCGGCTTTGAGCTTAAGCTATACATAGGCTAGATTCACCCCAATTGAAGCGTGGGTTAAAAACCGTTAAAAATCTGCACTTTGCTTTTCTAAAAACCAAAACGCTAAAATGAACCACTCTTTATTAATTTGCACCGTACTATGTCAGACATAATTATCTAAAAACCGATATTTTTTCGGGTATTCCCTGCCAATTTGACGCTGTATTTAAACAGGGTTAATTGTTTTATCTATCTTTATTCGCGGGTCAAATAATAATTTATGTGGTTAAATCAATTGAAAAAACAGTCGTCAGATTATATAATTGTGTATAGCAAGGAGTTATATGGATAGATATTACCACATCGTCACGTACGGGTGTCAGATGAATGTGCATGACTCAGAGAAAATAGCGGGTATGCTTTCAAAGATGGGATACTTATCTTGCGATGACATAAATAAAGCAGATATTGTAGTTTTTAACACATGTTGCATAAGGGAGAACGCAGAGAATCATGCCTACGGAAATTTAGGCATGATTAAAAGTCTTAAGGCCGAAAAAAAGGACATTATAATAGCCGTTGGCGGCTGTATGCCGCAGCAGATAGGAAAGGCTGATATGTTGCACAAGAAGTTTCCGTATGTGGATGTCATATTCGGAACGCATAATTTAGGCAAACTTAAAGATTACATTCTTGAAAAGCAAAGCGGTAAAAAGACGGTTATAGAGATATACGACAAAGAGAGCGAAACGGATGAGTGGGAAGACAAACCGCTTCGCACGAGTTATCCCAATGCATGGATCAACATAATGTACGGCTGTGATAATTTCTGCAGCTATTGTATCGTTCCGTATGTTCGCGGAAGGGAGCGTTCAAGACGTGCGGAGAGCGTAATTGCCGAGGCGCGTTCGCTCATAGGAGAAGGGTATAGAGAGCTTACGCTCTTGGGCCAGAACGTAAACTCATACGGAAACGGCGGCGAAGTGACTTTTCCTGAGCTTTTGTCGCAAATTGCGGCGATAGACGGAAAGTTCAGACTCAGGTTTATGACGAGTCATCCTAAGGATTTTTCGGAGAGTCTTGCTAAGGTTATTGCGGACAATCCTAAGATCTGCAACTGTATCCATCTTCCCGTACAGAGCGGTTCAGACAGAGTTCTTAAGGCGATGAACAGAAAATACACGGCCGCGGATTATCTCAGAAAAATAGATATCCTAAGAAAATATGTTCCGGACTGCGCTGTCACGACTGACCTTATCGTCGGCTTCCCCGGCGAGACGGAAGAGGACTTCAGGGACACGCTTTCTCTCGTTAAGCAAGTCAAATTTTCGTCGGCATTCACTTTCGTCTATTCAAAACGCGACGGAACGGCTGCTGCTAACATGAAAAATCCGGTGTCTCCCGAGGTATCCAAAGCGCGTATCATGGAGCTTGTGGCGCTCGTCAATAGTCAGACAAGGGAATTGAGCGAAAGGTACGCAGGCCGTACGTGCGAGATTCTGTGCGAGGATTACGATAAAAAGCGCGGTCTCTATCTCGGAAGAGACGAGTATGGCAGGATGGGGTATTTCAAGAGCGACAGAGACATGACGGGCGAGTTCGTGAAAATCAGGATAAACAAGACAAGCGGCATCTCTCTCATGGGCGAGATGATATAGTGCGGCCGGTTTAAGGCAAGGCATTTTTTAAAAATGCGTAATAAAAAAACGATTTGCATTTTTTATTCGGGTTGTATAAATGGCACTTTCTCAGATGATGCAGCATTATCTTTGCGTCAAAGAAAATTACAAAGACTGCGTTGTGTTCTACAGACTCGGCGATTTTTACGAGATGTTTTTCGACGATGCCGAGAGAGTCTCACAAATGCTGGGGCTTACGCTCACGGGCAGGGACTGCGGTCTTGAAAAGCGTGCGCCTATGTGCGGCGTGCCTTTTCATGCGGCGGACGGCTATATTGCAAAGCTCGTGGAGATGGGTGAGAAAGTGGCTATTTGCGAGCAACTTGAGGACGCTGCCTCGGCAAAGGGAATAGTTGCCAGAGACGTCGTGCGCGTCGTTACCGCAGGAACGGTCACCGACGAGAATTATATGGATGCAAAGACCGCAAACTATATATGCAGTGCTTTCGTCAAAGACGGCACGGCTGCGCTTGCATGGGCGGATATAACGACCGGCGAGCTTTGTGCGGCAGAATTTACGGGCGAGACTCCTGAGAGACAGGCTGTAGCTCAGATGATGAAGCTGTCGGTAAAGGAAGTCATATGCGGCGACGCCTATCTTGCGGCGACGCGTGAATTCCCCGAGGTTTTGAGGGGGATGGTTCCGCATTTCTATGTATATCCCGACTGGGCGTACGGATATGCTGCTGCCGAGAGGTCTCTTTGCGAACAATTCGGGACAAGTTCGCTTTCGGCCTTTTCCGTCAGCGGACACGCCTGCGCCGTAAGCGCCGCGGGAGCGCTCATAGAGTATCTCAAAGAGACGCAGAAGCATGCGCTGAAAAATATAGACGGCATAAAGTTCATACCAAGCGACAGTTATTTAAAACTGGACGGCAGCGCCATCAGAAACTTGGAACTTGTCAAGACGCTTGCGGAGAATAAGCGTTACGGCTCTTTATTATGGGTTTTGGACAAGACGAAGACGAGTATGGGGGCGCGTCTTTTATATAACTGCATACTCTCGCCGCTTGCAGATAGGGATGAGATAAATTACAGGCTGGACGGCGTGGAAGAGCTGTATAATGCGCCCGTCGCAATGCTGTCGGTTGCCGAGCTTTTGTCCGAAGTCAGGGATATAGAACGTCTTGCCGGCAAGATCTCGAACGACAACATAATGCCGAGAGACTGCATTGCTTTGGCGCAGTCTCTGTCGGTTATTCCAAATATTAAGTTTCAGGTCT
Organism: uncultured Clostridia bacterium; assembly: GCA_964383655.1. GTDB lineage: Bacteria > Bacillota > Clostridia > Christensenellales > Borkfalkiaceae > Coproplasma. The sequence continues at coordinate 5,276 of CAYLIO010000001.1, forward strand.
TCGGTTTTTCATCGCTCGCGGTTAAGGATATTACAGACGGGCTTTTAGATCTCGGCGAAGTCGCATCGTTAATTTCTGCGGCGATCGTGTCTGAGAATACTCCGTCCGGATTAAAAGACGGAGGATATATAAAAAAGGGATACAATGCCGAGCTTGACGACTTGCGCGACATAAGAGAGCACGGGAAGGATGTCGTGCTCGATATAGAATCGCGGGAGCGGGACGTGACCGGCATAAGGACGCTTAAAGTCGGATACAACCGCGTGTTCGGTTATTATATAGAGGTGTCGAAGTCGTTCAAGGACAAAGTGCCGGAGCACTACCAGCGTCGGCAGACTCTCGCAAACGCAGAGAGGTATACGACGGACGAACTTAAAGAGATAGAGGAGAAGATTTTAAACAGCGAAGAGACAGCGCTGAGGCTCGAGGCTGAAATTTATGGGGCCATAAAGGAAGTTCTTTTGCAAAATATAAACAATCTGAAAAGAATTTCCGAAAGCATCGCGCTTTTGGATATGCTCGTCTCGTTTGCGCAGGCAGCAAGGAGCAATCGCTATGTGCGCCCTGAAATCGCTGACAGTTCCGCTCCGCTCGTCATCAAAGAGGGCAGGCATCCCGTCGTCGAGGCAATTTCAAAAGAGCGATTTGTCGCAAACGATGCATTGTTGGATGAGGACGAAAACCGTACGATGATAATAACCGGGCCGAACATGGCGGGGAAGAGTACTTATATGCGTCAGATCGCGCTTATCGCTATAATGGCGCACATAGGGAGCTTTGTTCCGGCAAAGTCTGCGTCCGTCCCCGTGACGGACAGAATATTTACGCGCGTCGGGGCAAGCGACAATCTTATCTTTGACCGGAGCACGTTCATGGTGGAGATGATAGAGGTTGCGACTATTTTGCAGAACGCGACTAAGAATAGCCTGCTTATCCTCGATGAAGTCGGGAGAGGCACGAGTACATATGACGGGCTCAGCATCGCCTGGGCAGTGATAGAATATATTACACAGAAAATAGGGGCTAAAACGCTGTTTGCTACTCATTATCACGAACTTACGGAGCTCGAGACAAAGATAGAGGGTATCAAGAACTACAAGATTGCGGTAAAGGAAATAGACGGCAATATAGTATTTCTGCGTAAGATCATGCGAGGCGGCGCTAACCGCAGCTTCGGAATAGAGGTCGCTTCGCTCGCCGGAGTGCCTCAGGCTGTTACCGAGCGCGCTAAACAGATTTTGAAACTCGTCGACAGAAAAGACGGCGGGGCCGTGAGTTCAAGCAGCGATGAGATTGCCATAGAACGTCAATACTCTGAGGTTGAGCGCATCCTCAAGGATACAGACTTAAACAGCATGTCTCCTTTGCAGGCGTTCTCGCTGCTGTCTGACCTCATTGAGAAGGTAAAGCGATGGGAAAGATAAATATACTCACCAAGGATATATATAACCGCATTGCGGCGGGTGAAGTGGTGGACCGGCCTTATTCCGTCGTCAAAGAGCTTGTAGAGAACTCGCTTGATGCCGGGGCAACGGAGATTTCGATATACATCGAAAAGGGTGGTAAGCAGCTCATACGCGTGTGCGACAACGGCAGCGGCATCGAGGAAGACGATATGCGCAAGGCCTTTATTCCGCACGCAACGAGCAAAGTGTCCAAGCTCGAGGATCTCGACGCGATAGCCACTCTCGGATTCAGGGGAGAGGCGCTTGCGAGCATATCTTCCGTATCGAGGATGGAAATTATATCTGCAACAGAGGGAAATCCTGCGTTCAAAATAGTCAGCGAAGGCGGACAGTCGGGCAGGACAGAGCCCGCGGGCGCAGGAAGAGGCACAGAAGTTATCGTTCGCGATTTGTTCTACAACACGCCGGTAAGAGCGAAGTTTTTAAAATCGGACAAGGCAGAAGAAGGTGATATTCAAAGCTTTGCGTCACGCTTTATTCTCGGTAATCCCGAAGTCTCGTTCAGGTATTATGCGGATGGCAAACTTAAGCTTCAGTCATACGGCAACGGACTCGACGAAGCGATATCCCAGGTCTATGGCTCAAAAGTTCTTCCGCAGTGTTTCAGGCCGGATGCCGAATTGCACGGCATAAAGATTAAGGGTTACATAGGAAATCAAAATTTTTTCAAGCCGAATAAGAGCTGCCAGAGTCTCTTCCTGAACGGCAGATACATCGTAAACAATATCATTTCCTCCGCCGTTACGAATGCATACGCAAGTTATCTCATGAAGAGGCAGTATCCGTTTTATGTTCTTTTTATAGACGTGCCTGCCGAGATGGTGGACGTAAATGTCCATCCCAACAAGGCTGATGTGCGCTTTACGGACGGAAGAGCGATCTACGGGATCGTATATACCGTGATATCCGGGATACTTGACGGGACGGCGAGAGCGGCGGAGTTTGTTGCGAGCTTCACCGGGCAGCCCGAGATAAAATCGTATATGCCTGACGAAGTTAAACGGCCCGTGCGACCGTCAGGTGCGGATGCGGCAGTACAAACCGATGTTTTCTCGGGCGCAAAAACGCGCGATAAAACAGAAAAAGAGACTTCGCTTTCGGATTTTTCATCGGGAGACGGCTTTATTCCGCCGGAGTTTAATTTTAAGGACTTGCTGAAGTGCGCGAATACTTGCGATGCTTCTCTTCCGGAGAAAAATGTTGCGGAGAAAGCATTAAGCTCCGTAACATATGACGATAAAACGACGCGAGGTGCGGCCCGGAATGATATTTCCGAACAGGAAAGAGTTGACATAGATGCGCTTGTGTATACAGGCAGTCTGTTTAACACGTATCTCATATTCGAATACGGCGATTCGGCGTATATAATAGACCAGCACGCCGCGCATGAGCGAATAATATACGACAAGCTAAAAAAAGAGCTTGAGAACAGAAGCGTTTCCGTACAGGGAATGCTTGTTCCGTATATCCTTTCACTCAGTGCGGATGAAAACTCGTTTATAGAGGAAAATTTAGAAGTCATCCGCGAGATGGGTTTCGATATCGAGCCGTTCGGAATAAATTCGTATAAGATAGGCGAAGTTCCCGCAGATCTCATAAATCTGGATTTTAAAGCATTCTTTGACGAACTTTTGTCGGATATCTCGGGTCTCAAAACTATAAAATATGCAGATCTTTTAAAAGACAAAATAGCCATGACTGCCTGCAAACATGCGGTAAAAGGCGGAGACAGACTCAATATACGCGAGGCAGAGACGCTCATAAAACAGATGGGCGGAGACATGGGGCTGAAGTGTCCGCACGGACGCCCCGTTGCGGTCAGACTGACGAAATACCAAATAGAAAAGATGTTCAAGAGGATAGTATGACCGGGAAAAAGGTGCTTGTCATATGCGGCGCGACTGCAACGGGGAAAACCAATCTTGCGGCGGAATGCGCAAAAAAGCTCGGCAGTGCAGTCATCTCGGCCGATTCCCAGCTTGTCTATAAGGGGTTGAATATAGGCACGGCAAAGCCGAAGGAAGAAGAGAGGCTTGGCGTTTTGCATTATATGATAGATGTCGCGGAGCCGAAGGACGAATATAATGTCTCGGATTATCGCGATAACGCGCTTCCCATCGTCAAACGATTTACGGACGAGGGAAAAATTCCCGTCATCTGCGGAGGAACGGGTTTTTATATAAACGCAATTCTTTTTGATTTGAGCTACGGACGCGTGCCCAAAGATCAAGCGGTGAGAGAAAAATACGAAAATCTCGCAAAGGAAAAAGGTAAGGCATACGTTTATTCGCTGCTTGAAAAGGCAGATGCCGAATCGGCGTCCTCGCTCCATCCGAATGATTTAAAGCGCGTTATTCGCGCACTGGAAATTTATGAAGCGGGGGGAGTAAAAAAATCCGAAATAAAAGACGGCCGTACAAGCCGTTTCGATTATCTTGCCGTCGAAATAAAATATCCCAGAGACGAACTGTACAGACGCATAGACGAGCGTGTGGACAAAATGTTTGATTCAGGTCTTGTTGAGGAAGTGGAGAACCTTCTCGCGGCAGGAATTGACGAAAACTGCCGCTGTATGCAGGCCATAGGATATAAAGAGGTCATAGAAGGAATAAGAAAAGGGCTTTCACAAAGTACTATGCGTGAAATAATTAAGCAAAATACACGCAGGTATGCCAAAAGGCAGATCACATTTTTTAAAAAAATGCCGCATTTGATACAACTTTTGCCCGTAGAGGCGAATACGGATAAGGTTTTGGAGCTTATAAATGAGAGAGGATGAATACGAGAGTTATATAAAGAAATGCGAGAATAATTGTGCAGATCTTTTTAAAGAGATAGACGATTTATCGGCGTTTAATCAGGCCAAAGTATGCAGAGCGTTTGAAAAATACCGCGTATCGCCCCGTCATTTCAGCGGAACGACCGGTTACGGCTATGGTGACGAGGGAAGAGATACGCTTGGAAAGGTGTTTGCAGAGGCGTTCGGAGCCGAGGCGGGTATTGTTTCGCCGCACCTTCTTTCCGGGACGCATACGCTTACCGTGGCGCTGTTTGGTTTGTTGAGACCGGGGGATACGTTGCTTTGCGTAAGCGGCATGCCGTATGACACTATTCGGGAAGTCATTTACGGCTCAGGCAACGGTTCGCTCAGGGATTTCGGGATTAACTTCAGGTGCAGCGACTTAACGGCTGACGGGAAGTTTGATTATGAAGCGCTAAGGTATACTTTGGATAAAACCGTCAAGGTTGTATATATCCAGCGTTCACGCGGTTACGAGCTGAGAGATGCGTTTTCCTGTGAAGAAATAGGCGCTATGTGCGATTTTCTGCGCGGGGCCGGATTTAAAGGCTGTATTTTTGTAGATAACTGCTATGGCGAGTTCGTCGAGAAGATTGAGCCTACAGAGAAAGGAGCGGATATAATTGTCGGTTCGCTCATTAAAAATCCGGGTGGCGGACTTGCCCTGACCGGCGGGTACATCTGCGGGAGACAGGAATACATCGATCTCATAGGGAAAAGGCTCACCGCACCGTCCATAGGCGTTGAGGTGGGGTCGTATGCGGCGGGTTATCAGTGCTATTATCAGGGTTTTTTTATTGCGCCTCACACAGTTGCGCAGGCTTTGAAATGTAGTCTTTTAATTGGCGAGGCTATGGCGGGACTCGGTTATAAAAACTTCCCGAAATCCTGCTCCATGCCTAAAGATATAACACGCGCGATTGAATTTGATGATAAGGAAAAAATGATAAATTTCATACGTGAAGTGCAGTACGCCTCGCCTGTGGACAGCTTTGTTTCATGCGAGCCGTGGGACATGCCCGGCTATGAAGATAAGGTGATCATGGCTGCGGGAACGTTTGTTTCGGGTTCTTCTATCGAGCTTTCGGCGGACGGGCCGGTGAGGGAGCCGTATATAGCATACTTTCAGGGCGGACTTTCGTATGAGCACGGTAGATACGCTCTTTCTAAGATTTTAAGAAAGCTGATGTGATTATGACTGTCTGTGGGTAATATAGTTTCGGACAATGCTTCAGATTATCTCAGTTTTCGTGCTGCAATCTTACTTTTTCGGTCGTGAAATAAAGGCTGAACGGGGACAAGATTTCAATAGGATGAAATAAAATCGGCCAGGGTTTGGTTAAAACTCCGGCCGAACAATTTACTTATTATCGGAATCAATACATTCCTGCATCCGGGTTAGGACCCGTAGGTGCGGGAGGAGTAGGTATATCCGTTACGATGCTTTCCGTGGTGAGAAGCGTTGCGGCGACGGATGCTGCGTTCTGAAGAGCGCAACGAGTAACCTTTGTAGGGTCAATTATACCGCTTTCAACCATATCTGCGTATTCGTTCTTGAGCGCGTCGAATCCGCAGTTGGGCTTTTTGGATTTCATTATGGTGTTTACTATAACCGAGCCGTCAAGTCCTGCGTTGGCAGCAATCTGGCGAACGGGTTCCTCAAGCGCTCTGAGAACTATCATGGCGCCCGTCTTTTCGTCTCCGTCAAGCTTGCTTACCAAGCTCTTGATCTCGGGTATGCAGGCCAAGAGAGTGGTGCCGCCGCCGGGGACTATGCCCTCTTCGACTGCCGCGCGCGTTGCGGAAAGAGCGTCCTCGATCCTCAGTTTCTTTTCCTTCATTTCTACTTCGGTTGCAGCGCCCACGTTTATGACGGCTACGCCGCCTGCAAGCTTTGCAAGACGTTCCTGAAGTTTCTCTCTGTCATAATCTGATGTTGTCTCGGCAATCTGGGACTTAATGGAAGAAACCCTGTCCTTTATAGACCGGCTGTCGCCCGTGCCGCCGATAATCGTTGTATTTTCTTTGTCGACCTTGACTTGTGAAGCTCTTCCGAGCATATCCTGAGTCACGTCTTTCAATTCATATCCCAAATCGGAGGATACCACGGTGCCGCCTGTAAGGATGGCGATGTCTTCAAGCATTTCCTTTCTTCTGTCGCCGAAGCCGGGTGCTTTGACTGCAACGCAGTTCAATACGCCCTTGAGCTTATTGACGATAAGCGCTGCGAGAGCGTCGCCTTCAACATCTTCTGCGATTATGAGGAGTCTTGCGCCTTGCTGAGCTATGGGTTCGATTACAGGGAGAATCTCCTGAAGCGACGATATTTTCTTGTCAGTGATAAGTATGTAGGGGTTGTCCAGTATGGCTTCCATCTTTTCGGTATCGGTTACCATGTAAGCGGAGGCGTAGCCTCTGTCGAACTGCATGCCTTCAACGGTTGTAAGTTCGGTAGTCATGGACTTGCCTTCCTCGACGGTTATAACGCCGTCTTTGCCCACGATTTCCATGGCGTTGGCTATGAGTTCGCCTATCGATTCGTCGCCGGCGGAGATGGATGCTACCTGTGATATGGAGCGTTTGTTCTCTACGGGCTGGGATATGGACTTGATTTTATCGACTGCAATATCTACTGCGGCGGCAATGCCTTTTTTAAGGATGATGGGATTTGCGCCTGCGGCGAGGTTTTTAAGCCCCTCGCGTATAATTGCTTGTGCGAGAAGCATGGCGGTTGTAGTACCGTCGCCCGCAACGTCGTTCGTCTTTGTGGAAACTTCCTTGACGAGCTGAGCGCCCATATTTTCGAATGCGTCTTCAAGCTCTATTTCTTTTGCGATCGTAACCCCGTCGTTTGTTATGAGCGGAGTGCCGTATTTCTTGTCAAGCACTACATTTCTGCCCTTGGGGCCGAGTGTTATTTTTACTGTGTCGGCGATTACGTTTACGCCTTTTTCAAGCGCTTTTCTGGCGTCGTCGCCGTATTTGATCTGTTTAGCCATATCTATATTCTCCTCCCGATTTACTCAACTACTGCCAGAATGTCGTTCTGACGAATGATTGTGTATTCCTTACCGTCGATTTTAACTTCTGTTCCGCTGTACTTGGAAAGAAGAACTTTATCGCCGATCTTAACCTGCATTACAACGTCTTTACCGTCTACGACACCGCCGGGGCCTACGGCAACAACCACGCATGTTGCGGGTTTTTCCTGGGCGGCAGCCGTAAGAATGATGCCGCCTTTGGATTTCTCTTCAGCCTTGAGCGGCTCAACAACGACTTTGTCGAACAAAGGTCTTATGTTCATATAAAGATTCCTCCGATAAAAAGATAAATTTTTTAATACAGATATGTTATAACCCCAAACAGATAAAGTCAAACAATATAAATTTAAAAAAATTGCAATTGAGCGAAAAACATGATAGAATTTTGCAAGGAGCAATCCAAGCATTGAACGGGGCTTTTAATCTATGGATAAATGGGACAAAAGATTCATGGCGCTTACCGGGCATATCGGCGAATGGTCGAGCTGCTGTAAGCCGGACAGGCATGTCGGCGCCATCATAGTCAGAGACAAACGCATAATAGCCACCGGGTATAACGGTGCGCCTCAGGGGATAAAAAGCTGCATAGACAAAGGTGAATGCCTCAGAAACAAGATGGGCATAAAGAGTGGTACGATGCAGGAGATATGCTATGCGGTGCATGCCGAGCAAAATGCAATCATTCAGGCGGCGAGAGTGGGCTCCAGCGTGCAGGGCTGCACGCTTTACTGTACACACCAACCGTGCGTAATCTGCGCTAAAATTATAATCAATTCAGGTATTTCGCGCGTCGTTTACAGAGAGGGATATCCCGATGACTTTTCTCTGAAGTTATTTGACGAGGCGAATGTCAAACTCGAAAAATATTCCTGTCCGGATTCGGAGGCTGATTTGTTATGAAAAATCCTTTGGTTACGATTGAAATGGCGAACGGCAAAAAGATTGTTGCCGAACTTTATCCCGATAAAGCACCAAACACGGTTAACAACTTTTTATGTTTGGCGGGCAGCGGGTTTTATGACGGGCTCATATTTCACAGAGTGATAAAGGGCTTCATGATCCAAGGCGGCGATCCTGCGGGTGTGGGAACCGGCGGGCCGGGATACGCGATACGCGGCGAATTTGCCATGAACGGATTCAGGCAAAACGACATAAAACATCTCCGCGGCGTATTGTCCATGGCGCGTGCAATGTCGCCTGACAGCGCGGGATCGCAGTTTTTTATCATGCATGCGAACTCGTCTCACCTTGACGGCCAGTATGCCGCCTTCGGGAAGGTCGTGGAAGGGATGGACGTAGTGGATGAGATAGCTTCTGTCAGAACGGATTACAGAGATAAGCCTGTCGAAGATCAGGTAATAGAGAAAATGACGATTGAAACATTCGGTGAAAAGTATCCCGAGCCAAGAAAAATACAGAGATAAGAAAATAATTTTGGAGAGTTTTATGACAGATAATTCCGTTTATCAAAATCCGCTCATAACAAGGTACGCAAGCCGTGAGATGGCCGAAAACTTCTCGGACGACAAACGTTTTAAACTATGGCGAAAGCTATGGATCGCGCTTGCAGAATCAGAGATGGAGCTAGGGCTCAACATTACGAAGTCTCAGATAGATGAGATGAAGAAGTATGCGGATCAAATAAATTACGAAGTCGCCGATGAATTTGAGCACAAGCTTCGCCACGACGTAATGGCGCACGTGCATGCATTCGGCGAGCAAGCAAAAACAGCAATGCCCATAATTCATCTCGGAGCTACCAGTTGCTATGTTGACTGCAATTCCGAGCTGATGATAATGCATGACGGTCTGCTTATCATCAAATCGAAGCTTGTCAATGTCATGGATAAGCTTAAAAGGTTTGCGCTTAAGTATAAAGACATGCCTGCCTTGGGTTTTACGCATCTTCAGCCGGCCCAGCTTACGACTGTCGGAAAGCGTGCAACTTTGTGGCTGCAGGATCTTGAAATGGATTACAACAGTCTTGTCAGTCTGCTTGATTCGTTCAAGCTTCGCGGGGTGAAGGGAACTACGGGTACCCAGGCAAGCTTTATGGAGCTTTTTGACGGCGATGAGACGAAGGTTAAGGCGCTGGAAAAGAAGGTTGCGGAAAAAATCGGTTATGACAAGGTCTACGGCGTGACGGGTCAGACGTATCCCAGGAAGTTTGACTACAACGTTCTTTGCGTGCTCTCACAGATTGCGCAAAGCGCATATAAATTTTCAAACGATATACGTCTTCTTCAGCACATGAAGGAGATTGAAGAGCCCTTTGAAAAGACGCAAGTCGGCTCGTCTGCCATGGCGTATAAGCGCAATCCGATGCGTTCCGAGCGCATAGGTTCGCTGTCCAGATATGTCATTTCGCTCCCTGCAAATTGTGCGGTGACCGCAGGAACTCAGTGGTTCGAAAGAACTTTAGATGACTCTGCCAACCGCAGAATCGTAAACGCTCAGGCCTTCCTTGCCGTAGACGGAATTCTCAATATCTATATGAATGTGTCCGAGAATCTCGTCGTATACGAAAAAGTGATCAATAAACATATTGCGGCAGAACTTCCGTTCATGGCAACGGAGAACATAATGATGGAATGCGTGAAGGCGGGCGGAAGCAGGCAGGATCTTCACAAGCGTATACGCGATTTGTCAATGCTGGCTGCGGCCAATGTCAAAGAAAACGGGAATGATAACAATCTTTTAGAACTTATAAAAGCAGATAAAATGTTTGCTGCCGTACGGGACAGACTTGACGAAATAGTCGATCCGAAAAAGTTTATAGGGAGAGCCCCTTCTCAGGTAACTGAGTTTATATCTAATGAAATCGACCCTATCCTTGATTTAAATAAAAGCGAGCTCGGCAAAGAGGGCGAGGTAAGGGTTTGATTTTCTGCTGATTGCTGAAGTCGTGAGGCTTTACTTAGCCTTCAGATAAGTTAAGATTGTTTAATGGCGCAAGGCTTGTCGGCCTGCTTTACATCACCGGTCATAGAAAATATTTTGCGTATAAAAGTTTTGAAATCAATAATTTTGCTTAAAAGAGCACAAATTTTAACTAATTTGTCGTTGGTAAAGCAACTTAATTTTTTCTTGTTTAAGAGAAAAAAATAGTAGGTATAATATTATTGCATAATTACTTGTTTTGATAAAAGATAGGCAAATTTTTAATTTTTAATTTTTAATTTTGTCTATCTTATTTTTATTATAAAAATTACTACACATTATGTGTTGTTTTTTGCAAAATGTAGGGTATAATAAATGCATAAGGAGCCAATATGATTGAGACTATACTAAAAAAAGAAAGGCAGCGAAACGAGATTTTACTCGGTATGTATGAGGAAGAACTTTCTAAATTGCCGAAAGGGAAAATAATACCGAAAGTACAAAACGGGCGCACATATTTTTATTTGCGGTTTAGAAACGGTGAAAAGATCTGTACTTCGTATTTGGGGAAAGATAAAAATATTCTTGTTGAGACGGAAGAAAAACTCGATAGGCGAAAGGTTGTAGAAAAACTTATTAAGGATCTGAAAGCGGAAAATAAAAAGATAGCGAGATTAGAGGTGAAAATATGAGAATCTATCACGGCGGTAATGTAAAGGTTGAAAAACCTGCGCTTATTGTCCGAAATCGCTTTCTTGATTTTGGTTTCGGGTTTTACACCACTACAAATAAGGCGCAAGCAGAAAATTTTGCAGGAAAGGTATTTGTGCGTCGTGGAGGGAATGCAATAGTAAATATCTATGAGATTGATGAGACTGTATTTTCAGTCTTGTCGGTAAAGCAATTCAAATGGGCAGATGAAGAATGGCTTGATTTCGTTGCGGACAATCGGAACGGTCTTTATAAAGGAGAAAAGTACGATTTAATTATTGGGGCGGTTGCAAACGATGATGTGTTTCAATCGTTGCAGCTTTACTTGACGGGATTATATACGAAAGAACAGACGCTTGCTGCTTTGAAAATAAAAAAACTGTATGATCAATATGTATTTGCGACCGAAAAGGCTTTGGGGTATTTGAAATTTATAGGCTGGGAGGAAGTGCAACAAAAATGAATGAAGAAAAGTTTTCTGCGTTGTTAAGTTTAGCGATAGTTCCGCAAGTAGTTGATATAATTGTGCGAGAAGAACATTTGAGCGATGTAGAGGCAATCAATGTGTTCTATCAATCGGAAACGTATGCTTTGCTTGAGAAAGAAGAAACAAAGGTATGGCATTACAGCCCATTAGCGATTTATCACATATGGAAAGCGGAAAGAGAAACAGGTAAAATAGAGTTGCCGGAGGAGGGATTGTTTATATGAGCAGAGAGATGCCTTTTATTGTCTTTTGCATAGAAGAATACAGGCGGCAAAAAAAGTTGACCGGTAAAGCCGTTATAGATCTCTTTAATAAGTATTCCGTGTGCGAATACATTGAGTCGTTCTATGAGGCATTGCATACGACCGGCCCGAAATATATCGTGAACGATATTGACTTATACATTGCATCAAGGCAAGCGGTTTAGTAAATAAGGTGCTTTTTCCTGCTCCGTTTACCCCTGCAAATATGGTCAGATTCTTAAAACTGTCCATTTTGAATTACCTGCTTTTGTTTTCGGGCAAGTAAATAATTGTAGAGCTGAAAATAGAAATCGACTTCCTCCTTTGAGGATGCACTATCAATCAGAGCATTCAGTTCATCGGTAGAAAGCATTTTTTCTCCGCTTTGCGTAAAATCTGATGCGACTTGCTTAACCAATTCAAAAGTAGTCATGATCTTTCTCCTGATAATTGTTATACACGATTTGATATGGATTGTCAAAACACGTAAATTCCCAAAGCAAATAAACTTTCTGCTTCACTGATACAATAAATTATAATTATAATTAGAATTACTATTGGTATTTGGATTGTATGTTGCTATAATAAAAAAGAGGTCAACTATGACAGAGAAAAATATATTGAACAATTTGGATTCTATAACAATGTTTAATCAAGGACAGGCTTCGAAAATTTTTTCTCGCCTACACGATGAAAAACAAATCGTGGTATTGAAAAACAATGTGCCTACGGCAATTTTGCTGTCACCCGATATATGATCGGTTGTTAAGGCTTGCGGGAAAAGGGGAGAAAAATCAATGAGTTATATTTTGAAACAATATGATACCGCTTTGTTGCGATTCGATATGCAAAAAGATATCGATGGAGTATCCGCTCATATTTTATCGGTAAACGATGAACAAAAAAACTTGTTGCCGATAGATTTGGAGCTTTCGAATTGCGGTTTGGCGAAATGGCTAAAGCGCCGCACGATTCCGAGTAATCGAGCGTATGTGCAAAATTTTCTTGCCAAACTCGGACTGAACGAAAAAGATACAAAGGGGATTATCGACTTTTGCAAAGGATTATCGCTCAACGACTGCTATTGGGTGGTTGAGGATAATTTTAACGGAAATTTTGCGGAAAATAATTTATACGATAATCGGTTTAGTAATGTGCTTTCGCATATTGCTTTTACCGGCTACGGTAATTTTCAAAAAACTTCGTTGCGTTCATCACCGGAATTTACCACAAACGGTATGCTTGCCAAATGTTGGCGCAGAGTAGACGGCAAAATTGTTTTATATAAGTCAGGGACAGAAGGTTTTGCAAATTCGGGTAACGAGCCTTACTGCGAGTATTATGCTTGGCGGGTAGCTGAATCTATGGGAATCAACGCCGTGCAATACGGATTATCCAAATGGAAAGGAAAGTTGTGTTCTACCTGCGAGTTGTTTACAAGTAAAGAATACTCTTTTATGCCGATTGGGAATATTGTAAAAGATGGCGGAATTAAGGCGGTAATCGAATATTATAAGTCGCTTGGAGATAAATACTACGACGCTTTTATCGATATGATCGTATTCGATGCTGTTATTTTGAATACGGATCGCCACTTCGGTAATTTTGGGTTTATGGTAGATAACCAAACAAATCAAATTTGCGCCACCGCGCCTTTATTCGATCACGGTTTATCTTTGCTGACGTATGCGATGGATGATGATTTGCAAGATTGGGAAACCTACGCCAAAACGCGCGTTCCTGCGACCTATTCGGATTTTATTGAACTTGCACAACAGTTAATGCGGCATGAGCAAAGAGAAAAGTTGCGCAGGCTGATCAATTTCAAATTCAAGAAGCATTCGAGATATAATTGGAAAGAGGAGCGCTTAGTTGCTTTATCAAAACTGATCGGATATCGTGTTAGTTTAATTTTATGATGTTGGTGTCAAAAGGTCTTCCGTAAAACATAAAACACGTTTGACTTTATTTGCCGTTTAGGCTAAAATAAAGTACAATGAAGTTTGTCAAAAAAAGTGGTCAAAAAAATTTTTAGGGCCACTTTTGGGGTCACTTTGGGGTATCCGTCAATATTTTGTGGTAAAATAAAGTCCCAACCAAAATATATTGTGGTTGGGACACTGTGGCAGGGGAGACGCGATTCGAACACGCAACCAGTGGTTTTGGAGACCATTACTCTACCGTTGAGCCACTCCCCTAAGAGCTGATTAAATAACGTATTGATTATATAAGATCACCATTTTATAGTCAACTGATTTTGGAGAACAATTTATGAAAAAGCGTTATAAACTGGGGATTGTGGGCAGCGGTTTCATGTCCCGGTCAATCCTCTGCGGAATTGTAAACTCTGATTTTTTGAGAGGGAAACATATCGTTGTAAGCGATATTTCTGAAAGCGCGTTGGATCGTGCGGCAGAACTGAATATCGTGGGTACAAACAATAACAAGTACATTTCTGAAAACTGCGAATTTGTACTTCTTGCGGTGAAACCCCAGAATTTTGACGATGTGGTCAAAGGCATGGGCGGTGTTTACCCTCAGAAAGTGATATCCATCATGGCCGGCGTAAAGCGTGACAGGATTAAAGCGTCGTTCGGAAGAGACATAAAGGTGGCCAGATGCATGCCCAATCTTGCGTGCGCCATAGGCAGCGGCGTTACGGGCATAGATCTTACAGATTTTGACAGATCTCGCGAAGACGTGAATTTTATAACCGGCATATTTAAATGCATGGGTAAAGCGGTAAACATTAAAGAAGAGAAAATGGACGCCGTCACGGGTATAAGCGGCAGCGGGCCTGCCTATGTGTTTATGTTTATAGACAGTCTGATAGATGCAGGCGTTAAACACGGGCTGACTAAAAGCGAGGCAACAACTCTTGCCGTGCAAACGGTTATAGGCGGAGCCGAGATGGTGGAGGGAGCTCAGCTTCCCGTGCCCGAACTTATTAAAAGAGTATGCAGTAAGGGCGGTACTACGATAGAGGCGGTAAAGGTGCTTGAAGAAAGAAACTTCAGAGCAATCGTAGATGAGGCAGTGACAGCCTGTGTAAAGCGTTCCAAAGAACTTTCCGATTAATCTATGAAACATGTTATGCTGTATACGGACGGAGCATGTTCGAACAACCCGGGGGTTGGCGGATATGGCGCTGTCCTTATTTATAACGGATATGAAAAACAAATTTCAGGTGTAGTGGCCGAAACTACCAACAACAGGATGGAGCTTACTGCGATAATAGAGGGGCTTAAGTGCCTTAACCAGCCTTGTGAAGTAGATGTTTACAGCGATTCGGCGTATACGGTAAACGCATTCAATTTAGGATGGGTATACAATTGGGAGCAATCAGGCTGGACAAAAGCGGATAAAAAAGCGGTGATCAACGTCGATCTTTGGCAGGAACTTTTAAGACTGACACGGATGCACAGAGTGACTTTCAATAAGGTCAAAGGTCATGCCGACGATAAATATAATAATATCTGCGATAAGCTTGCAACCGATGCCGTTAAAAATTTTTTGGAACAAAACGGTTAAAATGCGGTTCGCCGATTTTTTTACCGGTTTATTGTTGTATGGCAGTCATATTGATTGACATTATATGACGTCTTCAATATAATTGTTAAGTACATTTTGCGAGAGCGAATATGTATAAATGCTTTTTAATTTTTTTTGTGTTTGTGCGTACGCTCGTAAGATTACGGAGATTACAAGCCGGCAACGGCTCTTGTAAGGCGACAGGTTCTTTTAAAATCTGAAATGGGATAGCGCTGTTATGGCTCAGCAGGCAGAGCACGTCCTTGGTAAGGAATAACAAGCCCTATTTTATAAGTCGTGTGCGGCACCGTAAAAACTTAATAAAACAGCATTTGCTGCTATGGCTCAGCAGGTAGAGCACGTCCTTGGTAAGGACGAGGTCACCGGTTCAAATCCGGTTAGCAGCTCCAAAAAAACCACCGGATTTGGTGGTTTTTTTGTAGTGTGCCCGCCGGGCACACTACAAGAACGGACGCTTTGCGGATTACAAAGCGGTGCATGATACCTGTTAAATTAAGTTGTAGGGGATGATTTTTATGCCTTGTGCGAGCGGTAAAAGATTTTCGGCGTTGCATATTACGCCGCCTTCGCCTATGATGAGGGTAGGAAAATAGTCGCTTAATACCTTAAAATTTTTAACGTCTTTTATGTTCGGCGAAGAAGTTTTTTTAATCTCAATCGGATACAGCGTTTGGTTTTGATGGATCAGCAAATCTATTTCTTTACCGTCAGTATTGCGGAAAAAATATAAATTCGGCTCTTTCCCGGCATTGTAGTATGATTTGAGAATTTCGCTTACGATATAGGTTTCGTAAATATTTCCCGCTATAGCGCCGTTCATCAGAGTTTCGGGCGTTAACCATTTGCATAGATAGCATACAAGTCCCGTGTCGGTAAAATATACTTTGGGCGTTTTGATAATGCGTTTGGTAACATTTAGCGAGTAAGGCTGTAAAAGATAAATAATGTTTGACGCCTGTAAGACCGAAATCCATTTTTTAATTGTTTTGCTGTCAACACCCACGTCTTTTGCAATCGATGACATATTTAGAAGTTCGCCCGTTCTACTTGCAAGAGCAGTCATAAATTGAACAAAGGTAAGAAGATCGCCTACCGAGATAAGTTGCCGAACGTCGCGTTCTATATAGGTACTCACATAAGAAGCATAGTATTGTTCCCAATCCATATTGTCGTTTGAATATAGTTCCGGCAGACTGCCGCGATGGATGCGTTCCCACAAATTGCCAAGCGTTAGTTTTGTTTTGCTATGCCGATTTGTTAGATATTCCGTAGTGGGAATAAACGGGGAATTGAAGTCGTCGCCGTCTATTTCGCGGTTGGACAGTCCAAGCATATCCACGATGCAAACACGACCTGCAAGACTTTCGCTTACATGTTGCATAAGCTCGTACTTTTGCGAACCCGTGAGCAGATACATTCCCGCATGTCTATCGGAATCTATCAAATATTTAAGCACGATAAAACATTCGGGCATGCGTTGTATTTCGTCAATGGCGAGCGGAGAGGGATACAGTTTGAAAAATCCCATAGCGTCTTGTTTGATGCTCATCAGTACGAGCGGATCGTCAAGCGTTACATATCGTATGGACCGAAAGTCGGTTTTTAAGAGCGTGCTCTTGCCGACTTGCCGCGGACCTGTTAAAAGAACGGAGGGGAAAGCCGAAAGAGATTTTGCTATTGTAGATTTGATATGACGTTTAATATACATTCCGCACCTCAAATTTTCGGATAATTTGGAAATCAAGTCCATTATATCCGAAAAAAATAAAAAAGTCAACCTATGGGTAACGCAACGAGGAATGGCTGAACTGTTTGACGTCAATGTTCCAGCTATTTCAAAGCACCTTTCAAACATATATGCAGAAGGTGAATTGTCACCCGAAGCAACCATTTCCAAAATGGAAATAGTTCAAGCCGAAGGCAAAAGAAATGTAAGTAGATCCGTGGATTTTTATAACCTTGATGCCGTCATATCGGTTGGATATCGCGTCAATTCCCGTCGCGCTACACAATTTCGTATTCGGGCTACAAGCGTTCTGAAAGAGTTTTGTATTGAATGACGAACGGTTAAAACAAGGCGAAACCGTCTTTGGTAATGACTATTTTCATGAACTGTCGGAACGTGTACGTTCTATTCGAGCAAGCGAACGTAGAATCCGGCAGCAAATCACCGATATTTTTGCAGAATGTAGCATTGACTATGATAAAGATTCTCCTATCGCGCAAGAGTTTTATGCAACGGTGCAAAATAAATTCGCTATGCCGTTACGGGGCAAACACCCCTTTCAATATGACGAAAGCCGCCGCCAATTTTTATTATAACTGTTCTATAAGTCTGACATTTATATTTTCTTTTGCCTCATTCCTCAATCCCTGCGTAAAGCCTGCCGAACTAAATAGGATATACTGCACATTTTTTGTATGCGTGAGTCTGAGCATGGCATCGGCTTTTTCTTGCAGATCGCGTAAAACGGATAAGCCTTTGGGGGAGGCGGTGTATTTACATTCGCCAAGTACAAGGTTTTCGCCGATTGTATCTATGGCAACGATGTCGATTTCACCCGCTTTTGCGCCCCAATATCTGCCCGCTTTGTCAAAGTGGAAATCCCAAGTGTCGGTGGCTGAAAGTTCCCACATTTTTTCGCGGCAAACGTCCTCATAGACAAAGGCGGCATAATTCTGTGCAAATCCTTTTTTGATTTGCGACAGCACAAAGGTTGTTTCGCCTTTTTCAAGGTAGGCTCGATAGGGATAAACGAATTTGAACCAAAACGCGATGAAGTTATCCGCGATGCGGTAAAGCCCGCTTTTGCTTTTTTCGGGTGCAGTCTCCGTTACGGGAACTTCACGTTCGACAAGATCCAAGTCCATCAAAACTTTCAGATACTTTGTAAGCCCCGTCTGTTTCAAACCAAGATTTGTTGCTATATCAGAAAGTTTGCGGTTGCCCATGGCAATCGCCTTAATGAGTGAGAAATAACTGCCAATCGCGCTTACCTCTTTTTGCAGGAGGAAGTAAGGTTCTTCATAGAGAAAACTCTGCGAATTGAGTACGTTTTCTTCAATTGCCTCAAAAATGTCAGTATAATTACAGAAAGTTTCGATATACTTCGGAACGCCGCCCGTCACTGCATAAAACGGAAGCAGTTCGTTATTTCCCCGTCCTTCAAAAAATTCGTGATAATGGCCGGGCGATATTTGTTTGAGTTTGATTTGTGCCGTGCGTCTGCCATAAAGAGGAGAACTGTAATCGAGCGTCTGCGACTTCATAAGCGATACGAGAGAGCCGCACAAAATCAACATAACATTCGCGTCTTTGAGCAGCGTATCCCAGACCTTTTGCATAACGGACGGGAATGCCGAATCGGACTGCCCGATATATTGAAACTCGTCTATCACGATTATTTTTTTCGTTACCGTTTTATATTCGACCAGCGTTTTAAATACGGTAAACCAGTCAACGGCAGCGGACTTTAAAAGTTCGTTGCCGGTAAACTCCGCAACCTGAACTTTGAAGTAGTTCAGGTTTTGCATTTCAGATTCTTCGGTCGCAAGAAAGTAGAGCGAGTTTGAATGCCGTTTCAAAAACTTCGTAATAAGCGCTGTCTTGCCTACGCGTCGTCTTCCGTAAACGATGACAAGGGCTGATTGATTTGCTGCATATTGTTTTTCTAAAGCTTCTGACTCTCTTGCGCGGTTGACGAATTTTTGCATTTTATCCCACCGAAAAGTTCTTATCTAATTTTATACTCAAAATTATAATAATTACAAGTATAATCAGGCTGTTTCAAAAATATCTGCTCAACGCGAGTAACCGAATCAAACGCGGATATATTTTATCTGACGAACGCGTCGTTTCTCAAAAAGGTAAAATAGTTTATCTGCCGATCAGTGAAAGGTCGCAGGCGTCAGTCTGCGACGGATAGGGGAAGCGACTCTCAGGGTTTTATACTCTAAAAAATTTTAAGGACTGTGACTTACAAGTCGTTTTTATATTGCTTGATAAATTTTCTCAAGCACTCGCAGGGCCTGCCGTATGAATCATAGCCGGTGTCCTTGCATGTTTCGCAGTTGTAGCGGGGGGTTAAGTCTTTCTTATCTATGCCGAGTTCTTTCAGTCTGTTATCTGCAGAAAGTTCGGCGGACGTTATGCTTGCAGTCAGTGCGTCTGTCGGCTGACTGCGGCTTTCGGCAAGCGCGAGGTCGATGTAAAGTTTGTTTATGCGTCTGTGGAGAGAGCCGTAAGTTTCGTCGGCAAGGGCGCGGTTTAATGTTTTCTCGGCTTTGTCCTCGGCGATCTGTCTCAGGTCAGAGTAGTGGCGTTCTATAACCGATCTTTCCACCGTCTTTTTATCGGTCGATTTTGTTTCGTAAGACGGGGAAGCTTTTTTAATCTTATCCGGCTCGAAGATGCCTTCATTCTTCCAGGCGGAGAGAATGCCGTTCATGTAAGCTACCGGATTGCTCTTCCCCGAAGTGAGTTCTGCCGCTCTTAAAATCATCTCGTCGGTAAAGCTCCATTCATGCCAGCGGGAGAGACGTTCTCTGTCGCTCGGCAGGATGTGTCTCGTAAGACTGCAGGCGGAAAGAATCTTTTTTATAAAGTCGTCCTCGGCGTCTCTTTCGCTGATGTATTTTCTTACGCTTTCTTCGTTGACTATCCCTAAGCCGTAAAGGTCGGAAATGAAGTCGTTCATCGCCTCGAAAGATTTTCTCTCGTGTGTGAAGCAATAGTTTGCAAGGGTCTTGAGGGTATCAAACTCATAGCCTTTATCGCACCACAGCGAGACATAATTCTCGACGTACGGCGCAGGGTTTTGCATATATACTCCGAGCGCCTTTGCTATCTCTGAGGCGGCGCCATAGACAGAGGTCTTGTTCTTGCAATAGAACTCGATTTCTTTCACGTCGAATTTCTTGTTTCTGTAAAGCTCGCCTATGACATCGTCCAGTTTTGACATGTTCTTTGTCCTGAAATATTTGGAAGCGGCAATAACCGCATCGTCGGTGAAGCCCATCTCGTCCGTCCATTTTTTATAGAGTTTCTCGTCGTCGACGTCCGGGCTGCGATTTATGCCGGCTTCAGAGAATATCTTGACGAGCGTAGGGGTGGCGGAAGTGAACCTTGCGAGTTTCTCGTCTACTTTTGAGGCTGTCACGGCACCGTCTGCGGCAAAACTTTTGGCTACTTTTTTTATGTATTGAACGCGTATATCGTCGCCTTTTAAGTTGACGCAATAGGTAATGATCATCAGAAGGGCGTTCTGTTCGAAGCTGTATTCCTCGAGCAGGTAAAAATATTCCCTGTATTCGTTTGTGGATATCATTCTGCCCTTTATTATGGACTGTACGGTCTTTGCGAAATCGGCATATTTTTCGGGTTTGTAGCGTTTAGGCGTGCCGGCGACGTTATCTGCATCAAGATAGGAGACCTCGAAAGGCGAGCGGTTTGTAATCTTTACGAGCTCGAACTCTTCAAGGTATTCATAGCAGTTTACGGCCTGTTCCTCAGAAATATTGAGGCTTGTCGCAAGGTCTGTGATCGTAAAAGAGGTTGTGCCGCGTGAGCAAAGATAGAGGCCGTAAATATAGACCTTAACGGCCTGCGCGTCTAGAACGGGCAGGTATTTGGTTATGAATTTATTCTCAACGAAAGTGAATGATTTTGCCGAAAAATCGGGTGAAAGCGATACAAATGCCATATTTCAAAATTCCGTCTTAATGCTTGCTTTATTGATGTAAAAGGAATATAATTAGAGAAAGTTGCAAGCCTTCTTCAAAGCGCAAAAATTATAACTTAAAAGACGGAAAAAATCAATAAGTTTGACCGGCATAAAATATTTAATGAGGCAAGATAATCGCGGCCATGCGCAGATACTCAGGCTGTGCGGTTTGCGTATAAAAAAGGGCTTGCGTTTTGCCTTCATACGCGCATTGAAATACCGCGCGTGCGCATTTTTGCCCGAAAGGCTTGAAAGCGCCGTTTTTTTATACGGAAGGAACTCGCGCGAAGAAAGATTTGATCGAATTGCGAACAGCTCATAACTTATAGGTTATCGAGAAGTTGTGCGCGGCGGTTCGATATTAAAAACCATATACCGAGGTGTTGAATTGTCTAATATTCTCACTCCAGTGTCGCTTTGGAAAGATTTTGATGACAGTCTTGACGTTAATGCCGAGGTTCTGTCCGAGAGATCCGAAGACGGTATAAAATTCCAATATATACACTTTTTCGGCAGGCAAACAGAAAAGGACCGTGTGAAGATATATGCGGCGTTTGCGCAAAGCGAGAAGACACCGTCTGACGATGCAGTCATACTTCTTTCGGATTTCGACGGTGCTCTTGACGAGGAGCTGATCAGATTTTTTGTTAAGGCCGGATACTCCGTGCTCATGCCCGATTATCGCGGAAGATGGGAGGGGTGTGAAAAAAGCACCGTCTATCCCGAGGACATCGCATACGCAAACGTTGCCGAGTGCGCGGGGCACAGGGATGTCGTGAATGAAGATGCTTCGCGCACCTGTTGGTACGAGTGGGTTGCGGTTGCAAGGTATGCGTACAAATATCTGACCGGGCGAGGCGACATAAACAAGGTCGGAGCGGTCGGTATAAGGGCGGGCGGCGAGATCGTATGGAAACTTGCCGCAACAGTCGATCTCGCGTGTATCGTCACCGTATGCGCGGCGGGCTGGAAGACGTACAGCGGGTACCATAAGTTCAGCAGTGCCGAGCCTAAGCTTGACGAAGAGCGTTACCGGTTTATTGCGGGGATCGATTCACAGTCGTATGCGCCATTCGTAAGATGTCCGGTGCTTATGCTGTGCAGTACGAACGATGACGGTTTCGACTATGACAGGGCATATGACACCTATTCGCGAATCAACGAAAAATATATAGGCGGGAGCGTCATATCTTATTCCGTGCATTGCAACGGCCTCATTGACACAGACGGGACTAATGATATGCTTCTCTTCCTTGACGGGTATGTAAAAGAAAGACAGGTATTCATTCCTAAACCTGCAGAGATAGTCGTCATGGTCGACAACGATGAAAATCTCGTTGCGCGCGCCGAATTTGATGAACACGGCGTTCCGGAAGTTTTCGGGATGTATATGTCGGAAGATTGTCTTGATCCGCTATGCCGCGAATGGTCATTGGCGAGGTATAAAGGAGGCTCGGACAATATTCGTGATTTCTATCTGGATATATACGAAAAAACCTCTGTCTTGTTTGCGTTTTGCTATGCCAAATATACCAACGGATTTACCGTTTGGTCGAAAATGACCGTCAAGAGGGTGAGCGGCAAGTTCCGGAACATGCGCAAAAAATGCAATGTCATCTACTCGGCTAAAAACGGAGTTGACAGTTTTTCGATCGCTGACAGATCGTTTGCGCTCGGCGGCGTATTTTTAACCAGCGATACGGTGCTGCCCCAGGTTGTAGACAAGGGCGACGGGCTCAAGGGTCTGTATTCGGTATGCGGACTCATGACTTTCAGGCTGAACAGTCCGCGTTATGCTCCCGCGCAGGATAGCGTTTTGAAGCTGGATGTCATGTGCGATAACGATGCCGTAGTTTCGTTCGGCATAAAAGATATCGACGATGGTGCATGTTACAATACGGATTTTGCGTGCAAGGGCGGTGTATGGCACACGGTTCTTTTGGAATGCAAGCAATTCAAGGATTCGCTCGGCAAGCATTTGCCGAGTTTCTGCAGGAAAATAAAGTTTTCGATCGTATGCTCTGAGCAGTATGCGGTCAATAACATAATGTGGCTTTAGTATAATGTGGCTTTAGTAAAGTATGTATGAAAATCTTCTTTTAAATAAGAAAAAATATGTCGCGTACAAGGACCCGGTTGTAATAGCACTTCTTCTTTTCCTCATTTTATTCCTTTTCGGATTCGGTTTTTTGTCGCGTTACAATTTAATATATGTAATCGGAGACTCCATGTTGCCTACACTCACCGGTGCGCCGAGCGAGGACGAGGCGGGAGGCGATTACCTGTTTGTGGACACATCGGCCGAACCTGAGCACGGCGACATCGTCGTGGCGTATGCCGGGGTTAACGGTTCGCAGCATCTCATTATCAAGAGAGTGATAGCGTGCGGCGGGGACAAGATTTACATAGACTCAGGCGCCGTGTATATCATATACGCCGGCGATGATGAATACACCATACTTGATGAGGACTACGTTGCGGCTGAAAACAACGACTATGATTTTTTCCTCGATTGGCTTGAGATTCCTGAGGGGGAGTACTTTCTTATGGGCGACAACAGGATAAACAGCGACGACAGCAGGAATAAATACGGTACGTTTGACGAGGATGATATCGTCGGCGTGGTAACCGCTTGGTCACTGTCGGCAAAATCGTACATTACCGCATTTTATACGTTCTTTACTTTCGGCGTGACGACATAAAAAAGACTGTTTTTTTGTGGTTTTCGTATAAAAATTTCAACATTTTATAATTAACGGAGGGTACTATATTTTATGCGTGCCGTCGTAACGGTTATCGGCAAGGATAAAACGGGAATTATTGCAAAGGTCAGCACATTTCTGGCCGCAAGAGGAGTCAACATTCTAGATATCAGCCAGACTATTTTACAGGAATATTTTGCCATGATCATGCTGGTGGATATTTCGGCTGCCGACAAGGAACTGTCCGCACTCTCCATCGAGTGCGAAAGCATGGGCAAGGAGATCGGCATGAGTATACATATTCAGCACGAAGAGATATTTAACGCCATGCACAGGGTATAAAAATTAATTATGTTCAATAAATACGATGTTCTTGAAACCATAAACATGATAGAGAGGGAGCACCTCGATATCCGTACCATAACAATGGGGATATCGCTCCTGCCCTGTGCGGGCGCGAGTGCCGATAAGACGGCCGAAAATGTGTACGAGACGGTCTGCAAAAGAGCCGAGAGACTGGTATCCGTTGCCGACAGCCTGTCCAAGGAATACGGCATCCCTATCGTCAATAAAAGGGTCTCCGTAACGCCGGTAAGCATAATCTGCGCTCCTTTTGCCAAGCAGTCCGCAAAAATAGGCAAGGCGCTGGACAGGGCGGCACAAGCACTCGGTATAGACTTTTTAGGCGGATATTCGGCGCTTGTGCACAAGGGAATGGCTGACTATGAGAGAGATTTTATAGAGACGATTCCCGAAGTGCTCTCGTCTACGGATAAGCTGTGTTCGTCAGTCAATATCGGCTCTTCCAAATCGGGCATTAATATGGATGCGGTCGCCCTTATGGGTAAAATAATAAAGCGGACGGCTGATCTTACAAAAGATGAAGACGGCTTCGGCTGTGCCAAACTTGTGGTGTTCTGCAATGCGGTCGAAGACAATCCGTTCATGGCAGGCGCCTTCCACGGCGTGGGCGAAAGCGGTACGGTCATAAACGTTGGCGTATCCGGCCCCGGCGTAGTACAACATGCCGTCGAGAGTATACCGAACGCCGATCTCGCAGAGCTTGCCGAGACGATAAAACGCACTTCGTTCAAGATAACGCGTGCCGGCCAGCTTATTGCCAAAGAGGCGGCAAAGCGGCTGGGTGCTGAGTTCGGAATAGTTGATCTGTCGCTTGCGCCCACGCCTGCGCGCGGCGATTCGGTAGCGCAGATTTTAGAGGAGATGGGGCTGGAATGTGTCGGTACGCACGGTACGACGGCCTGTCTTGCCATGCTGAACGACGCCGTTAAAAAGGGCGGTGTCATGGCCAGCTCGCGCGTCGGAGGTTTGTCCGGCGCATTCATACCGGTATCCGAGGATATAGGCATGATAGAGGCTGCCGAAAAGGGCGTTTTAACCATGGACAAGCTTGAGGCAATGACGTCCGTCTGCTCCGTGGGCCTTGATATGATAGCAGTGCCCGGCAATACGTCTGAAAGCACGCTGAGTGCCATAATCGCTGACGAGGCTGCAATAGGCATGATAAACAATAAGACGACGGCCGTGAGAATTATTCCGGCACCCAAAAAAGATGTCGGGGACTTTGTAGATTTCGGCGGGTTGCTCGGGCGTGCGCCCGTCATGGCCGTACACAAAGAATCGGCGGCAAAATTTATCGGCAGAGGCGGGCTTATTCCCGCGCCCATACATTCTAATAAAAACTGAGCGAAGCCGATTTTTTTATGCACTGAAAAATTTTATGAAAAGAAGTGATATAGACAACAAGTACAAATGGAATACAGCGGATATTTTTTCATCCGATGAAGAATGGGAGCGCGCTTTCGACGAGCTGAATCGCAGCTGCGATTTTTCCTCATATGCCGGAAAGATCGGCGTAAAAGAAGAGCTTTTGAGTCTTTTTAAGGCAAACGATGAGTACGTGAAAAGGCTTGAAAAGGTCATGCTTTATGCGAGCATGAAGCACGATGAGGATACCCGCGTTTCCAAGTATACCGCATATGACGCAAAATGCGGCAGTTTATTATCCCGCTACAGCGCCGAGACGGCGTTTATAGAGCCTGAGCTTGCAGGTCTCGACGAGGGGTATTTGAACTCGCTGCTTTCAGATAAGGATTTTTGCGATTACGACTACATTTTAAAGACGCTCATAAAGCGCAAAGCTCACGTTTTAAGCGGGGACGAGGAAAAGCTTGTGGCGTTAGCGGGGGAGACGCTCCGCTCGTTCAGCGAAATTTTTTCCATGATAGACAATGCCGATCTGCCTGTTTGCGACATTGAGTACGAGGGGGAGACGATCAAGCTCACTCACGCAATGTACGGCGTTATAATGCACTCTCCGGACAGAGAAAAACGCAAAGAGGCATATGAAAAATATTACGGCGCGTATATCGGGCTTATCAATACGATTACGGCCAATTATTTCGGAAGCGTGAAAAAAGACGTCTTTTTAAGCAGGGCGTACAATTATGAATCCTGTCTGGACAGAGCGCTCTCGTCCGAAGATGTGGATAAAAAAGTGTACTTAAATCTTCTGGAGTCGGTGAAAAAGAGTCTTCCCGATATGCACAGATACATTGCAGACAGGAAGAAAATTTCAGGTTATGACAAACTCTATTTTTATGATATCTATGCGCCGCTCGTAAAGGACGTTGAGCTTGACATGAGCTATGAAGACGCTTATGCCTATGTAATAAAAGGCCTTGCTTCGCTCGGCAAAGAGTACGCGGCGCTTCTCAGGCGCGCTTTCGACGAACGCTGGATAGACGTTGAGGAGACAGAGGGAAAGAGAAGCGGCGCCTACAGCACGGGTTGCTACGGGGTTCATCCGTATGTTCTTCTCAACTATAAGCCGACTATCGGCAATATCTTCACTATAGCGCACGAGATGGGGCATTCGCTTCATACCTATTTCTCTGCAGCGGCTCAGCCGTATGCTAAAAGCGACTATAAAATTTTTGTTGCGGAAGTTGCAAGCACCGTAAACGAGGTGCTGCTTCTCAAATTCATGCTTTCCGACACGAAAGACGAAAATGTGCGTAAATATCTTCTCAACTACTATCTCGACACCATCCGCCAGACGCTTCACCGCCAGACGATGTTTGCCGAGTTTGAGTACGAGGCGCATTCGCTCGTCGAAAAGGGCGAACCGCTCACAAAAGAGCTGCTCTGCGATATCTACGCAAGGATTGGCCGTGAGTATTACGGGGAAGCGATAGAGCATGATTTCAATATTTCGTGCGAGTGGGTGCGTATACCGCATTTCTACAGGGCTTTCTATGTGTACAAATACGCGACGGGGATTACGGCCGCGATCAATATCGCAAACGCGATATTGAAAAGAGGCGAGTCTGCGGTTTCAGACTATTTAAAATTCCTCTCGAGCGGGTCGTCATCCGATCCTGTCTCGCTGCTCAGGCTTGCCGGGGTGCATTTGGACAGCGTAGCGCCTTTTGACTTTGCAATGAAGGAGTTTTCGTCTGTCTTATCGCAGTTCGAGAAGCTCATGGAAATATAAAACATTCGGGAATTGATACTAAATTACTATGGCCGGAAAAACTAACGTATTACCAAACAATTTAGAGGCAGAGCAGTCGCTTCTCGGCTGTATTCTCATCGATTCGGACGTGCTTTCCGAACTCGCGGATAAACTGAGCGAGCGTGATTTTTATCAGGAGTCACATCAGTTTATCATGTCTGCCATATTAAAGGTGTTCAACAATCGTATGCCGGTGGACATCGTAACGCTTTCAGACTGGCTGGAAAAAGAGGGCAATCTTGCCAAGGTGGGCGGCATATCGTATATCACCGATTTGACGATGATCACGCCGTCCTCGGCTAACTACAAAGAGTACTATGAAATAGTAAAGCGCGACAGCATAAACCGCGAACTTATCCGTGCATCGCGTAACATCATGGAAAACGCCAAAGACAGTACAGACTGGCTGGGCAGCGTACAATACGCCGAAAAACTCATCTACGATATTTCCAAACAGGGTGACAGCTCGGCCATGCACGACATAAGGGAAAGCAATGCCGTGGATGATGTCGTGCAAAAGTTTGAAATTATATCGACCGACAAAGATGCACTCCGCGGCGTAAACACGGGATTCCCGTACCTTAACAAAATAACCAACGGACTCCAGCGTTCCGACCTTATAGTCATCGCGGCAAGACCCGGCATGGGGAAGACGTCGCTCGCGATGAATATTGTCGAGTCGGCTGCATTCCATGGCAATGTATGCGCAGTCTTTTCGCTTGAAATGCCGGAGAGTCAGATTGTGCAGAGACTTCTGTGTTCGGCGGCAAAGGTGGACATGGCGAAAGCTCTTTCGGGCAAACTTACCCCGCAGGATTGGAAAGCTATAATGAGAACGAGCGAACAGCTCAAGAATCTGCCGATAATAATCGACGATTCGTCTAGGGTAACGCCTGCGGAAATTCTCTCGAAATGCAGGAGAATCAAAGCCAAAAACGGCGGCAGACTTGATCTTGTAATGGTAGACTACATCCAGCTCATGTCTTCAGGTTCGAAAAATGATGAGAACAGAACCCGCGAGATAGCACATATAACTGGCGACCTCAAAATAATGGCAAAGGAACTCAACGTGCCGGTAATCGCGCTGTCACAGCTAAGGCGCGTGGAAGGCGAGCCCCAGCTTACCGATTTGAGGGAATCCGGTGCCATCGAACAGGACGCCGACATGGTCATCTTCATCAACAGGCCGGATGTTACGGCGAAGCCGGAGGAGATAGAGAAGAAGAACATCGTGCGCGGAATGGCGGATATTATAATCGCCAAACACCGTAACGGAGAGCTTGGAAGATGCAAGCTCCGTTTCAAGGGTGAGTACACCAAGTTCGTAACCCCCGACCCTTCGGAGCTCAAAGACAATACTTTGAACCCGGGAAATGAGGGTAAAAGAAATTCCGCGAAAGTAAATGTGCGAAAGTCCGACGAGGACGCGGAAGATTTGCCGGACGAAGGCGCAGTGTATTCGGACGATGATTTCGGATATGACGTGGAAGACTGATCAAGCTATTATAAGTTTCGGCATCAAAGGATAAATAATGAATACTCGGATTTCAGCTATCGACGAAAATTCTTTGTCCGATGCAAAGAAAATAATAAATGAAAGCGGCCTTGTCGCGTTTCCTACCGAGACGGTCTATGGTTTAGGCGCAAATGCTTTCGACGACAGAGCGGTTAAGAAAATATTTGAAGTTAAGGGCAGGCCCATGGACAATCCGCTTATAGTGCATGTGCACAGCGGGTACGACATTTCGTCGCTGGTCGATTATATTCCTGAGTATTCATATAAGCTTGCTAAAACTTTTCTTCCCGGTCCGCTCACAATGGTTTATAAAAGAAAGGCGAAAGTCTCGGCGTTTGTATCGTGCGGCCTTGACACGCTCGCCGTACGCGTGCCATCCCATATAGGTGCACAGCAGTTTTTAGAATGTGTAGATCTGCCCGTTGCTGCACCATCTGCCAATGTATCCAAGCACATAAGCCCGGTAACGGCACAGCATGTGCTTGCCGATTTGGACGGAAAAATACCCCTGATTTTAGACGGCGGTAAGTGTGCGGGCGGAATAGAGAGTACCGTGTTAGACTGTACGAGCGACACTCCGAAAATTCTAAGATCCGGTCTTATAACGCGCGAGATGATAGCGGATGTTGCCGGTGAATGCGAAATGTATATCCGTGAAGCGGGTGAAGCTCCCAAATCGCCGGGCATGAAATACAGACATTATTCACCGCGCTGCGCATGCAGGCTCTTTATGTTTGAGGAAAGATTCGAGGCAATGGACGAATACACGAAGAAGCGCGGCATGGGAGTCAATGCATATATAATGTGCGACGATGCGTGTGCCGAGGAGCTGGGTGCGGAACACGTGCTTTGTCTCGGAAAATCTGAGACGGAGATTGCATCCAATCTATATGACAAGCTTCGTGAAGGCGAACGCATTGCCGATTTTATAATCGCTGTTGCCCCGAGAAAGCAGGACGGGGTAATGGCCGGCGTGATGAACAGGCTTACAAAAGCCTGCGGTGGCGAAGAATGAAGAGAAAGAAGATACTTTTTGTTTGTACGGGCAATACCTGCCGCAGTCCTATGGCGGAAATAATATTGCGCACCAAAATCAAGGCGCGGAAGATAAAGTGGTGGGATGTGGCCTCGAGAGGTTTTTATGCCGAAGTAAACGGTACGATATCGCAGGGCAGCGCTATGGCGCTTGCCGAGGCGGGGTATTCGTACGATAAATTCGAACCCAAACAGCTCACCCAAGCACTTATTGCCAACAGCTATGCCGTTATTTGTATGACGGAAGAACAGAAACAGATAATAGAAGGCTGCGGGAATGTTTACAGCATGAAGGATCTTTGCGGTTTTGATATACCCGACCCTTACGGCTGCAGTGCAGACGTATACAGACAGACATGTGTTAAAATATCGCACGCATGCGATATTATAATCGAAAAAATTATACTTGCGGCATCCCCGAACGTAAGGGAGAGCATTTAAAGAAGGAAGGTTTATTTAGGTATGAAAATTGCTATTGCCTGTGACCACGGCGGTCTCTTTCTTAAGGATGAAATAAAGAAATATCTTGAGAAGAACGGATACGAATATACAGATTTCGGCACCTGCAGCACCGAAAGCTGCGATTATCCCGACTATGCGCTCGCGGCTTCCGAGGCTGTTGCAAACGGCAGCTGCGAATTAGGTATTCTCGTCTGTTCCACGGGCGTGGGTGTATCCCTCGCCGCAAACAAAGTAAACGGTATAAGATGCGCACACTGTCATGACACGTATTGTGCCGAATACGCGCGCAGGCACAACGACGCAAACATGCTCGCGATCGGACAGAAGGTTTTAGGCCCCGGCTACGCATTAGAGATTGTCGAAAAGTTCCTCACATCTTCCTTTGAAAGCGGCGGCAGACACAAAAGAAGAGTGGATAAAATCACAGAAATCGAAAAGAAGTATTCAAAGTAAATAAAAATCCGAAAACAAAAGCACCCTTACCGCAGTATTCAGCGTGTAAGGGTGCAAATTTTATAAGTATGGCTTACATATACATATAATCCGGTATATAATCTATAGACACAAGTATGATTCCGAACACAATAATAATCAGGATGACTAAAACGACCTCTGTTATCACGCCCGCGAGGGCTCCTTTGCCGCATGACTTTGCCAGCAAGGGGTGCATGGGGTGGGTAAACCTGAACACTAAGTAAAGGATAAGCCCCAGCAAGGGGAAGAAGAAGCTAAGCACGGCAAAACCTGTGCTCGGAGCATCATCGGCGGCAATAGGGTTTTGATCCATAAAGTAGTTATCCGTCGGAACGCCGCAACTCGTGCATACAATCGCCTTATCGTCGAGTTCTTGTCCGCAATTTTTACAATACATAAATGTTTCCTCACTTGAATTTAGACAGTGTCTTGTTGTTTAAAATTATAACGAAATTTTTATGTCTTGTCAAATGAAGCTATGGCTTTAAATCCCAAAATTCGTGAGAGTGAAGTGGAAAGTTTACTTCCACTGTGGGCGGGC
>CAYLIO010000002.1:0-16034 GCA_964383655.1 uncultured Clostridia bacterium
CAGCCGGACCTTCATTATTTGGTTACGGTTGCCTTATTAATTTTGCCGCCAAACAGCTGCCTGTTCGTCACAAAAAATTAACCTCAGCAGCAGATATTTTAATAAATGCGGCTGAGGTAATGTTTTACATGTTTAGTACTCGGTTATCTCAAGCGTCCCGATCGCTTCTTTTATGAGGGTTTCTATGTCGATTTTATCTTCCTCGATTATCACATCCTCAATTTTTGGCTTTATTATGGGATACTCAGGAAGAAAGACTGTGCAACAGTCTTCATATGGCCGGATAGAAATATCGTATGTTCCTATCGCACGGCTGCGTTCAATTATTTCATTCTTGTCAAATCCGCAAAGCGGACGAAGAACAGGAAGTTTTTCAACGACGCTGCCGGACGACGTCATACCCTCTATCGTCTGACTCGCAACCTGACCTAAACTCTCGCCCGTAATAATGCATTGATCTGCGTCTTTCAGCGCGATACGCTCGGCTATACGCATCATGAACCTTCGCAAAAGAGTTATCATGTATGAAGGATTGCATTTTTTGTGTATTTCTTCCTGGATTTTCTTTACATTTATGACGCTTAAACGTATACCGCAATTGTATTCGGACAAAACCTTTGAAAGGTCGGCGACTTTTTGCCTTGCCTGCAGGTTGGTATACGGATAACTGTGAAAATGAAGACAGTCGATTTTCATGCCGCGTTTGCATATCATATGACCGGCAACGGGACTGTCAATTCCGCCGGAGAGAAGCAACAGTCCCCGGCCCGCCGTTCCGACCGGCATACCGTCCGCACATTTTATAAACTTATTGAACACAAGCGCCGTCCCGTCCTCGCGCACGTCAATATTGATTACAAAGTCAGGATCATGTACATCGACTGAAAGCTCGTCGTTATGTTCAAGCAGACGTCCGCCTATCTCAGCGCTTATCTGCGGAGATGTCATGTTAAAGTGTTTATCGGCGCGATGTGTTTCAACCTTGAATCTTCCCTTTCTGTCGCAAACTTCTGCGGCAGCACGGAAAATCGAGTCTATCTCGGCCTCGACTTTAAGACCTACGCTCAATGAATGTACGCCGAAAACCTTGGAAAGTTTCTTGACTATGACGTTGACGTCTGCGGGATTGAAGTTCTCCACGAGATATCTGCCGCTTCTTCTGCGAATCTCGTGACGTACACCCTTAAGCGACTTTTCCATATTGGCGGCAAACACGCGCTCAAAATAGCCTCTGTTTTTGCCTTTCAGATGTATTTCAGAATATCTTACTATAATTACTTTTTCCATTTTTCAATCACTTCATTGCCTCGCGGCCGCATTTAATGACTCTGTTGAGTATGCCGGCCGCAATTTTTATCTCTTCTTCAGTGTTATGTATTCCAAAGCTCAATCTGAGCACTCCGTCTATAAGTTCGGAACTTAAGCCGCAGGCTTGCATGACTCTGGAATATCTCTTAGCCGAGTTGGATGAACATGCAGAGCCTGTTCCTATAATAAGCCCCTCGTCGTCGCACATATGAAGAACGGTCTCGCCGCGAACGCCTTTTGCAGCGACGGTCAGAATATACGGCGAACAGCTATCCGGCGATATGCGTACGAACATGTCTTTGTCCAAAAGATTCCAAAGCATTGAGTGCAGCTTTTTTACATGCTCATAATTTATGTCCATGCTGCAGGCAGAATATCTGATGTCCGAGGCAAGACTGAACGTCATAACCCCGCAAAAATTTTCCGTCCCGCTTCTTAATCCGCCTTCCTGTCCGCCTCCGAATATAAACGGGCTTAAGACAAGTTTTTTCTTCTTTATAAGCGCACCGCAACCTTTCAGCCCGCCTATTTTATGTGCGCTTATTGAATACATGTCTATGTTATCGTCGAGTCGGAATGAGATTTTGCCGAACGCCTGCACGCCGTCCGAATGAAAAAGCGTGCGCGGATTAATCTTTTTCACCGCTTTTGAAATGGCGTCGATATCGTTGACGGCGCCCGTTTCATTATTTACGTGAATGACCGAAACTAAAGACGTCTTGCCGTCCACTTTGCTTAAAAGATCACTTACATTGACACTCCCGTCGCTATTGAGTGACGCAAATCTCGGCTCCGTGCCTCTTCGCCCCGATTCTGCAGCCGCAGCGTACACGGCTGCGTGTTCGCCCATTGTCGTAACGAGGTTGCCGCGCCTTGCACCGCACAGCAGCGCATGGTTGTCGGCCTCTGTGCCGCACGAGGTCATGATTATGCAGTAATCCCCGGGATCGGCAATCTTGGATACGATATTTTCTCTTGCCCTTTCCAGTTCACGGTGCAAATTATACCCTTCCGCATATAGCGCGGAAGGATTATAAAATTGTTCTTCAAGACATTTCCCGACAAAATCAAGCACTTTTTTTTCAGGCTTGCTCGTTGCCGCATTGTCTAAATAAATCATTTTTTAAAAAAGCCTTCGGTATTCGATTGGTTTATATTTCGATAATACCCTCGAACGACTGCTTAACGCTGCCGTCCAATAGATAATTACCGTCCTTTTGACGCGTTACAAACAGATCCCCGCCGCGCAGTTTGACGGTTATGAGACTTACCGTCCGGCACTTCCCGAGCTCTATAGCCGCTGCCGCAACTGCCGCCGCTGCCGTACCGCACGCCATCGTTTCACCGTTCACCTTGTCCCATACGCGCACTTTTACGGTAAGGTCGTTGACAACCCTCGCGCATTCGACATGAACCCCGGCATGGAAATTGCCTGCGGAAAGCACCGCCTGACCGAGCGTCTCTATATCCGCATCGTCGATCTTGTCACAGAACAAAACGACATGTTCACTGCCTACATTTACGATGACGACTTCATCGATACCTGAAACGGAGCCCGCTGCCGTAAGCAGAGCGTCGCCGCAAGGCACGCGCTTGTACACTGCAGGACCAAGATCGACCGACACGGAGCTTGCGACGTTGTTGAAGGAAACCATATCGAGATTGCGCACGACGCCGTTTACTTCTATTTTTATCGAATCGGACTCGACCAAATTCCTGTCAAACATGTATTTCGCAACACATCTCAGCGGATTTGCGGCGAGGCCGGCATCGCTTCCGTCGCGCTTGAATACACGCATTTTGCAGTCGGCAATCTCCGACTTCTCTATAAGAACAAGCCCGTCGCTTCCTATGCCGTAGTGCCTGTCCGAAAAGTTTATCGCAAGCGATTCGGGACAGGTAATCCCGCCGTCGAAGTTGTTGAATACTATATAGTCGTTTCCGCAGCTGTTCATCTTGCAGAACTTAAGTTTAAGCTTTTCTTTCCTCAGGCGGTTGATATCCACAAGCTCTGTATTAAACTGCGTATACCTGCCCGCTATACAGTCTGCGAGCGCATTCGCCGTATCGAGCGAAGTGAGTACGGTTATTCCCAAAAGGATGGCACGGTGATACAGCGAGATATAGTTGGTTATCGACTCCATATCCGTCTTGCCGGTATAGACCACATAATCGATCTTCCCCTCGTCCATAAGCTTGAATATTTCGTCATTGGTCGAAATACGTGCGACATCCGTGCACTCAAGCCCCAAACTGCGGATGACGTTTGCGGTACCTTTCGTCGCATACAGCGTAAGCCCTAAATCCGCAAACTTTTTGACGATGTTGACTATCTCGTACTTGTCCTGGTCATTGACCGTAAAGTATACGCCTGACGGGTGCTGCTTGGTCGGGTGCGTCATATTGAACCCCGCAGAGACAAGCCCTTTATACAGCGCCTCCTCTATCGTCTTGCCTATGCCGAGCACCTCGCCGGTGGACTTCATTTCGGGTCCGAGCTGAGAGTTGACGTCATTGAGCTTCTCAAACGAGAATACGGGTACTTTTACGGCCACGTACGGCGAATTAGGATACAGTCCCGTGCCGAACCCGAGCCTCTTAAGTTTGG
Source organism: uncultured Clostridia bacterium (assembly GCA_964383655.1). Classification (GTDB taxonomy): domain Bacteria; phylum Bacillota; class Clostridia; order Christensenellales; family Borkfalkiaceae; genus Coproplasma. Next base: position 3,917 of record CAYLIO010000002.1, read on the forward strand.
CGCCCGTTATAATCTTTGTGGCAAGCTCTACCATGGGAACGCCCGTCACTTTGGATATATAAGGTATGGTCCTGGACGCTCTGGGATTGACCTCTATGACATAGAGCTCGTTCTGATAGATGAGATATTGTATGTTTATGAGCCCCTTTGTTTTAAGAGACAGTGCCAGCTCAATGGAGATATCCACCACTTTTTTGAGCATAGTGTCGCTTAAGTTGTAGGGCGGGTATACTGCTATCGAGTCGCCGCTGTGCACACCGGCGCGCTCAATATGCTGCATAATGCCGGGTATCAGCACATCCGTTCCGTCGGATATGGCGTCCACCTCGAGTTCCGTTCCCATGAGATATTTGTCGCATAGAACGGGGTTTTCTATCTTCTGAGCCAGAATTACATCCATATACCTCTCTATATCGTTTTGGGTAAAGGCAATGGTCATGTTCTGTCCGCCTATTACGTAAGACGGTCTTAAAAGCACGGGATACCCGAGATTTTCAGCTGCGGATATAGCCTCCTCTTTGGTCATTACGGTAAGCCCCTTAGGCCGTGCTATACCGAATTGTTCGAGCAGTTTATCGAACCGCTCCCTGTCCTCTGCGAGATCGACGCTGTCCGCAGGCGTGCCGAGAATGCGCACTCCCTTCTTGTCCAGGTACCCGCACAGTTTGATTGCCGTCTGACCGCCGAACGTTATGACAACCCCATACGGTTTTTCGACATCGATTACGTTTTGCACATCTTCGGGCGTGAGCGCCTCGAAGTACAGTCTGTCTGCAGTATCGAAGTCGGTAGATACCGTCTCCGGGTTATTGTTTATGATAACAACTTCATACCCCAGCTCTTTAAGCGTCCACACGCAGTGTACGGACGAATAGTCGAACTCTATTCCCTGACCTATGCGTATCGGACCGGAACCTATTACAATGATTCTGCGCTTTTTGCTGCGCTTTACGAACGGCTTGGCTTCATCGTGTTCAGGCTCGTCATACGTCGAATAGAAATACGGCGTCTGTGCCGCAAACTCTGCGGCGCACGTGTCAACCATCTTAAACACGGCGTTTCTGTGCACGGGCAGTTTGTTGCCGGATATTTTCTCCAATTCTTTATCGGGATAACCGAGCTTCTTGCCTTTGAGATAGAGTGTGCGCGTAAGAGGATTGCCCTTTATCTCCGCCTCGTAATCCGCGAGGTTTTTGAGTTTGCTTAAAAACCATCTGTCTATCTTGGTGATTGAAAAAATTTCATCGATCGACATTCCGCGCTTTATCGCGCTGAATACGACAAACAGACGTTCATCCGTAAGCTCGGCAAGTTTTATGCGGATCTCATCGTCGGACAACGCCTCAATCTTGGGCATATTCAGCGTTCCGAGCGAGATTTCGGCGCCGCGTACAGCCTTCATGATAGCCATTTCGAAGCCGGTGCCTATGGCCATGACCTCGCCCGTCGCTTTCATTCTCGTGCCTAAAGTACGTTTTGCGTACAGGAATTTATCGAACGGCCACTTGGGCAGTTTTACGACCACGTAGTCGAGCGTAGGCTCGAAGCAGGCGTATGTCTTGCCCGTAACGTCGTTTCTTATCTCGTCGAGCGTATAGCCTAGAGCTATCTTTGCCGCAACCTTGGCTATCGGGTAACCCGTGGCCTTGGAAGCGAGAGCGGACGAGCGCGAAACCCTGGGATTGACCTCTATGACCGAATATTCAAAGGAATCGGGATTCAGCGCAAACTGACAGTTGCATCCGCCCTCTATTCCGAGTTCGGTTATTATATCCAAAGAAGCCGTACGCAGCATCTGATACTCTTTATCCGATAAAGTTACCGCAGGCGCTATTACTATCGAGTCGCCCGTATGTATGCCTACCGGATCAAAGTTTTCCATCGAGCAGACGGTGAGCACGTTACCCGCGCCGTCGCGAAGCACTTCGAACTCTATTTCTTTCCATCCGCCTATATACTTCTCTATGAGCACCTGAGTAATCGGCGAGAGCATCAGCCCGTTATGCGCGATCATTTTAAGTTCTTCGTCGTCATGCGCGACTCCGCCGCCGGCGCCGCCCAAAGTATAAGCGGGCCGCACGATTACCGGATATCCGCCTATCTTTTTCACGACTTCGAGGCACTCCTCTACGGTATACGCTATATCTGACGGAACGACGGGCTGATTTATCTTCTGCATTGTCTCTTTGAAGAGTTCCCTGTCTTCAGCCCTGTCTATGGCGCTCAAGTTTACGCCTATGAGTTTTACGCCCCACTCGTCGAGAAAACCTTCTTTTGCAAGTCTGCAGCCGAGCGTAAGCCCGGTCTGCCCGCCGAGCGACGCGAGCAGACTGTCCGGCCGCTCTTTTATGATGATGCGCTTCAATGTCTCAATAGTGAGAGGCTCGAGATAAATCTCGTCGGCAAGCGCCCTGTCCGTCATTATTGTTGCAGGGTTTGAGTTACACAAAACGACATCGAGCCCTTCATCTTTGAGCACGCGGCAGGCCTGAGCGCCGGCATAGTCGAACTCCGCGGCCTGGCCTATAACTATGGGGCCGGAACCTATAACAAGCACTTTCTTAATATCAGCTCTTCTAGGCATGGTACCTGCCCTCCTTTATGTTCAGTATGAATTTGTCAAAAAGGAAAGATGCGTCCATAGGCCCGGCGCAGGCTTCCGGATGGAACTGTACGGTGTACGCATTGATATCCGGGTATTCGAAACCCTCGCATGTGCCGTCGTTAGCATTGACGAAACTGAGCTTCCCGCCTTTTACGCTTGACGAGATGACCTCATAGCCGTGGTTCTGGCTGGTTATATACACTCTGCCGGTATCCAGATATTTTACGGGCTGGTTGGATCCTCTGTGCCCGTATTTCATCTTTTTCGTACTTCCGCCCATGGCGAGGGCAAACAACTGGTGTCCGAGGCATATACCGAATACGGGCAGCCTGCCCGCGAGCTTTCTTATATTCTCTATGACACCGCCATTCTCCTCGGGATCGCCCGGCCCGTTTGTAAGCATAAGCCCTTGCGGGTTAAGAGCAAGGATTTGTTCTGCTGTGTAAGACGCAGGCACTTTGATGCAATGGCAGCCGCGCTTTACAAGCTCGCGAGGTATATTGTTCTTCGCGCCGAAGTCCCACACGACCACTCTCAGGCCTTTTTCGTCGCCCATGCACTCCGCATCGTCGCATGTGACCGACTTTACGGCGTTCGTTACTTTGTAGTCTGTAACTTCGGAGAAGTCATCGAGCGGCCGCCTTGTGATTGCGGCATTCATCACGCCCGCCTCTCTCACTATTTTCGTAAGCTCCCTCGTGTCTATGCCGTATATTCCGGGAATATTGTGTTTTTTGAGATAATCCTCGATCGTACCGCCGCACCTGAAATTTGATGGCGCGTCGCACTTTTCCCTTACGATATACGCAGACACCCACGGCTTTTTACTCTCGGTATCCGCCTCGATCATGCCGTAATTGCCTATAAGCGGGAAGGTCTGCGTCACGATCTGGCCGTAGTAACTGGGATCGGTGAGCGTCTCGATATAGCCGGTCATGCCCGTGGTGAACACCAACTCGCCGACCACTTCTTTAAACGCGCCGAACGACGTCCCGACAAACTGTTTTCCGTTTTGCAGCGTCAAATAAACTCTACTGTTTTTCATCTATCTTTCCTTGAATTTTATTAGCAGGTCTTTAAAATCAATACTTGAGCAACTTAACCATTACGGCCTTCTGCACGTGCAATCTGTTCTCCGCCTCGTCAAATATCTCTTTCGAATGCGCCTCGAAAACACCGTCCGTGATCTCCTCGCCGCGATGCGCCGGCAGACAGTGCATGACCATTACGTCTTCCTTAGCTTTCTTTATATTCTTTTCGTTGATTTGGAATCCCTTGAACGCATTCTCGCGCTCCTTCTTTTCCGCCTCCCGGCCCATGGATGCCCACACGTCGGTATACAACACGTCGGCACCCTCTATCGCTGAGTCCACATCCGAGGTCAGTGTCAAAAGACCGCTCTCTTTACCCCGTTTGACAAGTTTTTTGTCCGGCTCATATCCTTCGGGACATGCAATACTCAAATTCATCCCCATAGTCACGGCCCCGACGATTAAGCTGTTTGCCATATTGTTTCCGTCGCCTATGAATGCCATCTTAAGCCCTTTGAACGTACCCTTATACTCCCTTATCGTCATAAGGTCCGCAAGCACCTGGCATGGATGGCAATAGTCGGTCAGACCGTTTATGACGGGTATGGAGCCGTACTTTGCAAGATCCTCTACTTCCTGCTGCGAGAAGGTTCTTATCATGATGCCGTCCAGATAGCGTGAAAGCACGCGCGCGGTGTCCTGCACCGGCTCGCCGCGGCCTATCTGAAGATCGCTTGACGAGAGAAACATCGGGTATCCGCCGAGTTCGTACATTCCCGACTCAAACGAAACGCGTGTACGCGTCGAAGCTTTTTGGAATATCATGCCGAGCTTTTTGCCCTTTAAATAATCCTTCCGAATACCGTTGCTGCGTTCAAATTTAAGCTGATCGGCAAGGTTTAATATGGAAAGAATCTCCTCCCTGCTCAAATCGGCAAGTTTAAGTAAATGTTTCATGAGCTGATGACCTCTTCTAAAATTTTGAGAGCAAAGTCCATTTCCTCTTTGCTTATGGTTAACGCCGGCACCAAACGCACTTTATCGTGCGCGGTGAGTACTAAAAGTCCTTTATCCAAACACTCGCAGGCAACTTCACGTGCGCATTTTATGGTCTTTATGCCTATCATGAGCCCCGCTCCGCTCACCTCTTCCACGCCGCGTATTTTATTAAGCCGCGACGTGAGATACGCACCCTTTTCCCTGACGCTTTCGAGCAATTTTTCGTCTATTCTCTCCAAAATGCTGTACGCGCCCGCGCATGCGACGGGGTTTGCGCCGAATGTCGAGCCGTGGTCGCCGTAAGAGAACACGTCCGCGCACTTAGAAAAGAGCATGCACGCGCCTATGGGCAAACCTCCGCCCAACCCTTTTGCAGTCGTCACGATATCCGGCGATATGCCATAGCCTTGATATGCATACAGATACCCGGTCCGTCCGTTGCCGGTCTGAACCTCGTCTATTATAAGCAGAATATCCGATTCTTTGCATATCTTCTCCGCGCCGAGAACGAAATCTTTGTCTAAAGGATTGACCCCGCTCTCGCCTTGGACTATCTCAAGCATTATAGCGCATGTCGCGTCCGAAATGCAAGACCTTATCCCTTCGATTGAAGGAGCAGCGTATTTAAACCCTGAAGGGAACGGACCGAAATAGTCGTGGAATCCGTCCTGTCCCGTAGCCGCCAGCGTTGCGAGCGTCCTGCCGTGGAAAGAATCTTTGAGCGTAATGATCTCCTTTCTCTCTTTGCCATACTTTATCTCGCTATACTTCCTGGCCGCCTTTATGGCACACTCGTTGGCCTCCGCTCCGCTGTTGGAGAAGAACACTTTCTCTGCGCCGGTACGAGCGCAGAGCATTTTTGCAAGTTTCACGCACGGCTCGGTATAATACAGATTGCTCGCATGCTGAATCATGTCAAGCTGAGAAGCGACGGCCCTCTTCCACTCATCGTCGCCCGCTCCGAAAATATTTACCGCTATGCCCGAACCGCAGTCCACGTACTCATTGCCGTCATAGTCGTACAGCTTGCTCCCCTTTCCGTACTTTATCGCAACGGGAAAGCGCGCGTATGTCCCGGCTATATATTTTTTATCGTCCTCTATAATGTGTTTCGCGTCCATATTACCCCCTATGCGTATCAAGGGCTTTATCTCCCGGATATTCAACTCCCGCTTAAAATAAAGACTGATTTAAAAAAATTAAACCAGTCAACTGTAAAACATTGTTCCGCTGCCTTCATCCGACAGGACTTCGACCAAAATGGAATGATAAACGCGTCCGTCCGTTATGAACACTTTGTTCACGCCGCGACGGATAGCCTCTTTGCAGCATTCGATTTTCGGAATCATCCCGCCTGAAATTATGCCTTGCTTGACCAAAGCGGGAATATCCGAAACAAAAACTTTTTTAATGAGGCTGTCCGGATTGTCCTTATCCTCTAAAAGTCCCTTTGTATCAGTCATGAGTATGAGGCTTTCCGCCTCAAGCGCACCCGCTATGGCGGCGGCCGCCGTATCCGCATTCACGTTATAGATGTTGCCGTCCTCGTCAAATCCTATCGGTGAAACTACGGGTATATACCCGAGCTTTAAAACATCGTTCAATACGGCGGTATCTATATGCGTTATTTTGCCCACGAACCCGAGATCATCCGACTGCTTCTCGCACATGAGCATGTTTCCGTCCTGACCGCAAATCCCTACAGCCTTGGCTCCCGCCGACTGCAAAAGCCCTACAAGCGACTTGTTGACTTTACCCGCAAGCGCCATCCTGGCTATCTCGGCCGTCTCACCGTCCGTATACCTCAAACCGTTCACGAATTTGGGCTTTATTCCCATCTTCTTTGATATATCCGAAATTTCCGGCCCGCCTCCGTGAACGAGTACGATCTTTATTCCGAGTGCGCTCAGTACGGCCACGTCCGTCATTACGGATGCCTTCAGCTTCTCATTCGTCATGACATTGCCGCCGTACTTTACGACTATAATCTTGTTACAATATTTTTTTATATACGGCAGCGCCTCGATAAGAAACTCCGCCTGTTCCTGTTTATCCATTTTTTTCACCGAATTTTGTTTATATATTTCTTTCAGGTCCTGTAGTCCCCGTTTATTTTAACGTAGTCATACGTCAAATCGCATCCCCATGCGACCGCGCGGCAGCCTCCGAGTTTAAGATCTACCACAATCTTCACCTCGCTCTCCGAAAGAATGACCTTTGCTTTTTCCTCGGAAAATTCAACCCCGCACCCGTCTTTGCAGACTAAAATACTGCCCTTTTTCGACCTGAAAGACACATCTGTTTTCTCAGGGTCCACATTCTCTCCCGCGTACCCGACTGCACACAATACGCGTCCCCAGTTGGCGTCCGCGCCGAACATGGCGGCTTTCACGAGCGACGACTTGATTACGGCTTTTGCGACATTTCTCGCCATCTTTGCAGATTTAGCGCCTTTCACCACGCACTCTATGAGCTTTGTCGCGCCCTCACCGTCTTTTGCGATCATTTTCGCAAGTTTTACCGTGCAGAACGAAAGCGCCTTTTTGAAGAGCGTAAAGTCCGCACCTGCCTCGGTTATCCGCGCATTCCCCGCAAGTCCGTTGCTTAAGATGCAGCACGTGTCATTCGTCGACTGGTCCCCGTCTATGCTGACCATGTTAAAGGAATGTCTTACATCTTCAGAGAGCGCTTTTTGCAGCATTTCGTGCGTAATGTTTACGTCCGAAGTAATGAATATGAGCGTGGTAGCCATATTCGGACAGATCATACCCACGCCTTTGGCGATTGCGCCTATGCGGCAGGTTTTGCCGCCCAGTTCAAACTCGACCGCGACAGACTTGGGCACCGTATCCGTGGTCATTATCGCCTCGGCGGCATCGTCGCTGTTGTTCCCTAATGCCGCGTAAAGCCTGTCTGCGGCAGCTTCCATGGGCTCAATCTCGAGCGGAACGCCTATAACGCCCGTCGAAGCGACTATTACGTCCTTTTCGGATATCCCGCACACCCGCGCGGCAAGCGCGCACATCCCGAGCGCCACATCCATGCCGTCCGAAGTGCACGTATTCGCTTTGCCGCTGTTACAGACTATGGCCTGCGCAATGCCGTCCTCAAGGTTTTGCCGGCTGACCGTGACGGGTGCGCCCTTGACAAGGTTCCGGGTAAATACCCCGGCAGCCGAAGCCGCCTTGCTGCTCAAAATAAGCGCAAAGTCCTTTTTGTCCCTGTTTTTTCTTATGCCGCAATGTATTCCCGCAGCCGTAAACCCTTTCGGTGCACATACACCGCCGCTTATCTCATGCAATAATTTCATCTTTCAAAAAATTCTCGACCGCTTTGTGAATTTTATTTGCCTTATCCGTCAAAGAAGCGAATACGTCTCGTCAAGCCCCAACATTATGTTCATGTTCTGCACGGCCGCACCGGACGCGCCCTTGCCGAGATTGTCAAATACGCTCGCAAGCAAAATCATGTCATCGTTTCCGCTCACATAGATCTTGAGCATGTTCGTCCCGGAAAGCTCGTCAGCCGGCAAAAAATTCGGCAACTGCTCCTTTGCGGCAACTTTTATAAAGTTTTGACCCGAGTAATATTCCGCTAAATATGCGCGAACGTCGTCTGCGCTCATCCTCTTTGCAAGCAGGCTTGCATACAGCGGAACGGTCACACACATCCCGGAATAGAAATCACATATAACCGGACTGAATATGGGCGCATGTTCAAGATTGCACTCTTTCGTCATCTCGGCGAGATGCTTATGCTCAAGCCCCAAAGAATAAAGCCTGGGCGAAGACAGCGAGGCTTTCTTATCCGGCGCATTATACTGCGCTATGGTATTCTTCCCCCCGCCCGAGTAACCGGTAAGCGACTGAACGGTAACGGGGTAGTCCCCGGGCACAATCCCTGCTTTTACGAGCGGCGCGACAAGCGCGATAAACCCCGTTGCATGGCATCCCGGGTTCGAAACCCGATCAGCTTCCGCAATACTCGCGCGGCGCTTTATCGACAGCTCCGGGAGTCCGTACACCCAGCCGTCTGCCGTACGGTGTGCGCAAGACGCATCTATAACGCGCACCTTCGCCCCTTTCTCTATAAGCGACACCGATTGCCTTGCCGCGTCGTCGGGAAGACACAGGAAACATATATCTGCGGAGTTTATACACTCTTTCCTAAGCTTAGCGTCCTTCCTCTTCTCCTCTTCGAGCGCGATGATATTCACATCGCCGCGCTTTTTAAGCCTCTCGAAGATCTGAAGGCCCGTTGTTCCTTCCCGCCCGTCTATAAATACGTTATACATCTTTTTTTACTTGCTTTGCCCGATTTGATTTACTTGAGCTTTTTACTCTGCATGAGCGCCTTTATCTTGATCGGCAGCCCGAACAGATTGATAAACCCTTCCGAGTCGGTCTGGTCATAGCAATCGTCCTCGCCGAACGTAGCTATATCCTCACTATAGAGCGAGTACGGCGAAGTGATTGCGGCAGGAATTATATTGCCCTTGTAGATCCTGAGCTTGACATCGCCGGTCACCGTCTCCTGCGTCTTGTCGACGAACGCGTCCAGCGCCTCTCTCAAAGGCGTGAACCATTGCCCGTCATACACCATCTCTCCATACTTCACGGCAATGAGCTGTTTGTAGTGCGCCGTTGCCTTGTCCAGGCAAATACTCTCCAAAAGTTCATGCGCCGCATACAGGATAGTACCGCCCGGCGTCTCGTACACGCCGCGGCTCTTCATGCCGACCAGCCTGTTCTCTACCATGTCGCAGATACCCACGCCGTTCTCTCCCCCGACTTTGTTGAGCTTTTCGAGCAGCGCCACGCTGTCAAGCTTCTGTCCGTCCACCGCCGTGGGGATACCCTTCTCGAAATGTATGGTTATGTAAGTACTTCTATCCGGCGCCTTCCACGGCGAGACTCCCAGCTCGAGTATCTTATCGTACTGCGGCTCGTTGGCAGGATCCTCGAGATCCAACCCCTCGTGCGAAAGGTGCCAGAGATTCTTGTCCTTCGAATAGTTCGTTTCTCTGTTTATCTTGAGCGGCACGTTGTGCGCTTCGGCATAATCGATCTCCTCGTCGCGGCTCTTTATATCCCATATGCGCCAAGGCGCGATTATAGTCATCTCGGGCGCAAACGCCTTTATGGAAAGCTCGAAACGAACCTGATCGTTCCCCTTGCCCGTACAGCCGTGGCATATGGCGTCCGCCTTCTCTTTTTTAGCGATCTCCACTATCCTCTTGGCTATGACCGGCCGCGCGAAAGACGTGCCCAACAGATACTTGTTTTCATACAGCGCACCCGCTTTCATCGTGGGATAGATGTAGTCTTCTATAAATTCTTTCCTCAAATCCTCTACATAAAGTTTTGAAGCGCCGGTCTTGAGCGCCTTTTCCTCAAGCCCGTCGAGTTCCGTTCCCTGACCTACGTCCCCCGATACCGCGATAACCTCGCAATCGTCATAGTTTTCCTTGAGCCAAGGAATGATGATGGACGTGTCAAGCCCGCCCGAATATGCAAGAACAACTTTTTTTATTTTCTTTCCCATAACAGCCTTCTACCCGTAAGAATTTCTTATTTGATCCGGAACTTCCCCGTTTCATCCTTAAAATTATACATTCTCGTTTATCGTCAAGTCAAGCAAATACACGCATCCCTTTCCCGAATATCTAAATTTTTTTGCATAAATATTCATATTTTATTCAATTATACCGCATATTTGTATAATTATTCATATTTTAACGAATAAAAATACCAAAACCCTTTCTATGGTCATTCAATAGAGCCTTGCCAAAAAAGCATATTTTTTCAGCCCCGCTCTCAATGCTTCATAGCGCGGTTCGTACAAGGCGACGAGCTTCCAAAAATGAGTCGAGTGGTCGTGATGGACGGTATGGCACAGCTCGTGCACCATGACGTAATGCTGATAATCGTGCGGGAGCATGAGCAGTTTGAAATTGAACATGATTGCGTTGTTTGCGTCGCAGCAGCCCCATCTGCTTTTGTAGCTGCGGAAAGCCGCACCCGTACACTTGAGAGAGGTCTCTGCCTGCGTTTTATGAAACCTGTACATGAAATTCTCGCTCAGGCTGTTTACATATGCCGCCTTGAATCCCGCTTCGCAAGTTACATGCACTCCTTTCCCGTCTATGAAGTTGCGCGTCGACTTTATGACCGGCACGATTTCGCCGTCCACATAGGCCGCTCTGTACTCAGAAACATCGCAGCGCAAAAGCGCATTCGAATCGTTGAAGGCGAAAACCTTTCGCATCCACGCAGACTTTTTCTCGATAACCCTGTCTACGTCTTTTTGCGACGCATTGAGGGGCGCGCGAACGATGATATCGTTGTCGTCCGTTATTTTTATAGAGAAGCTTTTTCTTCTGCTTCTTATAACCGTGTATTTAAAATCTGACATCTTCTTTCTTTTTTACTTTAAAACAGTCCGCAGAAAAGAGTTTTCTTGCGGACCGTATATTTAGATTTTTCTGAATTTTATCTTAAGCCTCACTCTCGCCTCGCCGTTCACGCGGCCCTCTACATACGATGAAAGCTCGTCCTCATCCGTTCTGTAAAACTCAATCTTTTCGCCGAATTTACACTGCCTGACATAGTTTATGAGCACTTTCTCATACGAGCGACATTTAAGCTCGTCTACGGAAAATGCGTCGAGACACAGGTCGGCGTATTTTGTGTTATTTACGTGGTAGTAATGGTCGTAGTCGGAAGCCGAGACTATTTTCTCATACTTCATCTCGCCGCCGCAAAGCGAATGCATGCGCCACGAATTGAAATCGACGGCGCGGAAGTCGTTGTACTGCCTTTCGTCGTCTTTGAACAATGCCGCGGTAGGGATAAAATTCGAGGTCTTAAGATCAATCATGCACCAGCGCGTGGAGACCGCTCCCGCCTTCTCTTCTCCTACATACAATTCGTATTCCCTGAGGAAGACTGTATGCCCGGGCCGCATGGGCCAGGTATGCACGGTGAGCTTATCGCCCAGCTTTACGGGACGGTATGTCTCAATGTACCAGTTTGCCAGTATAAAACCTATCCCCAAAGGCGTAATGACATCATAGCCGAATCCGAGTTCGTCCGCCGAAAGACATGACGATTCTTCGAGTATGGACAAAAGCGAAGAAAGCTTAAGTTCGTCTTTGAAATCTACGTCCGTATATCTGATTTCATATGTTTTAGTATGCTTGTACATCGGCTCAACCTCGATCGATAAACATTATAGCATTATCAAAGCGGAATGTCTAATAAAATAAACGCTCTCCGCCTCATCATTTTGCTCATTTTGCGGCTTGCGGGAATTCGGATAAGTTACCGTCTGCACCAGGACGCCGTAAAAAATACAAAAAATGCGTTTGCCCCGGTCCTAACGGAAAAAAATATGAGCAGACGGTATAGCTTGTCATGAATACGAGCAGAAGTTATGTATGGCATAGTACTATGAAACAGCGCAAAAATATTGACATACGTTA
>CAYLIO010000002.1:16134-31404 GCA_964383655.1 uncultured Clostridia bacterium
GAAGTTATGTATGGCATAGTACTATGAAACAGCGCAAAAATATTGACATACGTTATATAAATGTGGTAAAATTCAGTACAAATACGGGGAGATAATCAATGGAAGACAATACCGAAGAATTCGAAGGCAAAAACGGTAAAAGTTCAATAAGTGCCGATCTTATCCGCGGCCACATAAGCACTATTATCCTGCGCTCTTTATATGACAGGGATAAATACGGCTATGAGATAATAGATGAGATAAACGAAAAGAGTCACGGTCAGTATACGCTCAAACAACCCACGCTTTACAGCGCTCTGAAAAGGCTGGAAAACCAAGGTTATATCCAAGCATATTGGAAGACGGATGAAGTCTCTGCGGGCGGCAGAAGAAAATACTACCGTCTGACAGACTCGGGGAAAGAAATAACCGAGCAGAACCAGGCGGAATGGGAATTTTCACGCACCGTCATAGACAGTCTTATCTCGGATAAAAATTTTGACTTCACTCAGCCTGCTCCCACTCCCGTCGATTTTAAAATTCTGCGCCGGGCAACTTCGCGCGTGCCTGTCGTTCACACGGAAGGCGAAGACGATGAGAGCGAAAAGCAGACCTTTGAGGATGAGGATGATGACGAATACGCATACATAAGCGACGATGACTCCTCATACTCAGAGGACGACTATATTACCATTGAAGAAGAAAACGACGAAAACGAAGAAGACGATGATGAAAACGAGGAGAGCGAGGCAGAGCCGCAGATCAGCGACGAACAATCGAATGAAGACCATGAAAGCGTTTTCGAGACTGAAAAGCCCGAGATACAACCTGCTCGCGCCGATGCGCCCGTCCCCGAGTTTTTGACTTATACGGTTGAACACGAGAGCAAGACGGTATACATAGACGACCCCGAAAAGCAGAATAACGAGCACGAAACTCGACAGACTGCCGCATACGAATCAAAGACGGATGTCAAAGCAGATTATATCGAAAACCTCTATGATGACCGTATCGAACGCGGAGAGAATCGCACCGAAAGCATCGATGACTCTGCATTAAACGAACAGGACGATCTGTCGCATAGAAGACAGTCTCCGGCTGAAACGACATATGAGGAAGATCGGGACAAAAAGAGTGAAAAAGAAGATATTTATACGCTGAAGGAGCAAAATAAATATACCCGGCAACTCTCACGTTCTTTGCACGACGAAGAGAGCCGCAGAATTGCGCATGAAAACTATCTCAAGCTCATATCAAAAGAACGCACGAGAGACGACTCTTCCGATGTTACTCCGTATTCTGCGAATATGGATACCAGCAAACTGGTATATAACCTTCGCTCCGAACAAGAGAGAGACTATAAGAATCTGATCGACAGACTGTTTGAGAAGACGCTCAGGAACAACGAAAAAGCAATGTATGAGCAAGCACAACCTCAACCTCAACCTCAGCCTGTTCGACGGACGATAACCGTAAACGGCGAAAACAGCACATATTACAGCGCTCGGGACAAAGCCGCGGCCGACGGGCTTAAAATAAGTACCATAGACTCTGCCGACGCCGCAGGACCGGCAAAACAGATAACATATAATAAGGGCGCAACGCTTTTCAAGTGTTCGCTCATCATCGGCGTCATCGCCCTCCTTGAATTTACATTGACACTTCTGTTCAGCGCCGATCTTAACGTATCCGGAGTCTACCCCACCGTTATCCTTATTCTGGGACTTTCGCTTATGCTCGTATGCGGAATACTGTACGGCGCGGGATACGGAAGAAACGTGAGAAAACCCACGAGTTTGAAATATATTCTTACTTCCGGAATAATTACGGCAAATATTATCGTGATAATTTTTATATTTGCCTTAATTTTCAATATCGACTGGTCGACGACGACGGACGTACTCATAAAATTTGTCATCCCCTCTATAGTCGCACTCGATATTCCGATCTTCACGCTTTCTTTCTATCTGTTCACGAAATAACGATAGTTTTGAAGGCACAAAAATTTATCTGAACGCACCGCAAAATCGATCGCAAGAAAATTACGAGAAAATCTAAACTCCCGCAGCAACGATGCTGCGGGAGTTTAGATTTGATGTATTTCATAAGATCGGTATTGTTCCTTCACTTCGCGTATTCAACGCTTCTCGATTCCCTTATGACATTCACTTTTATCTGGCCGGGATATTCAAGCTCTTCCTCTATTTTCTTTGCTATATCCTTAGCAAGGAACATCGCCTGCGCGTCATCAACCTGATCGGGCTTTACTATTACGCGCACTTCTCTGCCCGCCTGAATAGCAAAACTTTTTTCCACTCCGCTGAAGCTTGACGAAATCTCTTCAAGTTTTTCAAGACGCTTCACATAGTTTGTACCCGTCTCATGCCTTGCGCCGGGCCTTGAACCCGAAACGGCGTCCGCTGCGGCTACAAGCACAGCCTCGACCGTCTTAGGCTCTACGTCGCCGTGATGGGCCTCTATCGCGTTAACTATGTTGGCGCTCTCCTTATACTTCTTTGCCAGATCGGCGCCGAGCTTGATATGCGTACCTTCTTGTTCGTGGTCGACAGCTTTGCCTATGTCATGAAGAAGTCCCGCACGTTTTGCAAAATTGACGTCAAGTCCGAGCTCCTGAGCCATGAGACCTGCAAGCAGAGCCACTTCTATCGAATGATTGTATACGTTCTGGCCGTAGCTCGTCCTGTACTTAAGTTTGCCGATGAGTTTTACAAGCTCGGGATGAAGGCCGAAGATTCCAACCTCGAACATGGCGTTCTCGCCGGCTTTCTTTATTTCTTGGTCAAGTTCTTTCTTTACCTTTTCTACCGTCTCTTCTATGCGCGCAGGATGTATTCTTCCGTCTGTAATAAGTTTTTCGAGCGACAGTCTCGCCACTTCTCTTCTTATGGGATCAAATCCGGAAAGAATGACAACCTCGGGCGTATCGTCGATAATGAATTCTATTCCCGTCGAATTTTCGAGAGCGCGTATGTTCCTGCCCTCGCGCCCTATTATTCGCGCCTTCATGTCATCGCTGGGAAGCGATACGACGGATACGGTATTTTCCGCAGTATGATCGGCAGCGCAGCGCTGTATCGCAAGCGTAATTATCTTTTTTGCCTCTGTCGTCGCCTCGTCTTTGGCTGTTTGCTCTATATTCCTTACCTGCAATGCCACATCGTGGCGTACATCGTCGAGAATTTTCTCGGACAAAAGCTCCTTTGCCTCGTCCTGAGTAAGATGAGCAACCCTTTCCAACTCCTGAAGCATCAGCTCATGCTGGTGATTTACTTTATCCTGAGTTTTCTTAATCTCCTGCTCTTTCTGCGTGAGATTATGTTTCTGCTGTTCAAGCGCTTCCGACTTCTTTGTGAGCGAATCTTCCCTCTTGTCGAGGTTATCCTCCCTCTGAGTCAAGCGTTGTTCCTGTTTAGAAAGCTCTGCTTTCTTTTCTTTCGTTTCGCGTTCTAATTCGTTTCTTAGTTTGAGTTCCTGTTCCTTAGCTTCAAGTATGGCCTCTTTTTTAAGAGCCTTGCTTTCAGCCTGAGCTTCGGCTACTATTCTCTTGGCTCTTTCGGTTGCCTCGCCTAGTTCAAGCTTTGCCTTCTTTACTTCTTTTCTGTATTGCTTATGGATACAAAAAACAGCCACCGCAGCGCACACGGCGATAATAAGTCCAACAAGCAGACCGGTATCAAGTCCGGTCCAATCTGCAGCAAGAAACAGGGAGCTTAGATTGAGTAAGTACATTCAAGCCTCCCGTTTAATTTGTGTGCATATATACAAAACCCGAAAATATACGGCGATTAACCCGCTATATTTCTCAAGGTTCGTCATATCCTTTATAATTCTACTACATTCTTGATTCAAAGTCAATTTTATGATGTCGGGGTCAAAAGGTTCTCCGGAGGATTTTTTGCCGTCATAAAAAATACGGATATATACGCAAAAAATCCGAAAAATTCGTTAAAAATGCCTCAAAAATATGAATTTTTAGCCGTTTTTAGGCGATATAGGCACAGGGCGCAATCAAACACATGCTTTTGACCCCGATATCATTTTATCGATTAGTTTAAAAATGGGGGTAAATTCCCAAAGTAAATTCCACAGTGAGGAAACGGGATTTAGTTTGACACGTCTTTTGTGGTTGAATTTAATCAGCTAAATTTTTTATAAAGGAGACCACAATCATGTCTAAAAAATCAAGTGATTGTTTTAGTCTCAAACTAACTTCATCTGCGATGGGATTTACTTTGAGACGACTCCCTTTTCGGAGTGCGAAGCATACTCTTTCCCCGGCATTATTTCTACAGGGTTTCTCATAATAATTCACACCCCATTCACTGTGGAATTTACTTTGGGAATTTACGATTTAAAATGGGTTTCCCTCACACATATTTCTCGAGCCGAATAAACTTGCGAAATATGTAAAACGGGCGAAAATCTCCGTCCGTATTGTCTGATCATTCCAAATCCTCTAACCAAAGCGCCGCAGACGCATCGGACGGCATGCGCCAGTCGCTTCTCGGTGACAGAGTAACGGTACCTACCTTTACGCCGTCCGGTATACATGAGCGCTTAAACTGCTGCGAGAAGAAACGCCTGTAAAAACATTTAAGCCATTTGTCGATTACTTTTATGTCGTACACGCCGTCGAATGCCTTTTTCGCGAGAAATCTGACCTTTTCGGGCCTGAAACCCCAGCGTATGCTGTAATAGAGGAAAAAGTCATGCAGCTCATAAGGACCTATTATATCCTCTGTACGCTGAGCTATGTTCCCTTTCTCGTCGGGAGGCAAAAGCTCGGGGCTTATATCGGTGTCTAAGATAATCTCCAGCGTCTTTTTCGCTTTACCGCCGAGACTCTCCGCTTCATATCGTATAAGATGTTTTACAAGTGTTTTAGGCACGCTTGCGTTTACGGCGTACATTGACATATGATCGCCGTTATACGTAGCCCAACCGAGCGCCGACTCACTCAAATCGCCTGTGCCTATGACCAGACCGCCGGTATCGTTTGCCATATCCATGAGAATGAGCGTACGCATGCGCGCCTGAGCGTTTTCATACGTGATATCCATGTTCTCAGGATCATGCGCTATATCTTTGAAGTGCTGCAAAACACTCTTTTTTACGTCTATCCTTCTGAAACTGACACCGAGCGCCTTGGTGAGGCCGACCGTGCTTTGATATGTCTTGTCAGTCGTGCCGAACCCGGGCATGGATACGGCGATTATGTCTTTTAGGTCCCTGCCCGTCCTTTTAAACGCGCGACACGTAACGAGCAGTGCAAGTGCAGAGTCCAGACCGCCTGACACACCGATAACCGCCGTCCTTGCATTTGTATGCTTAAGCCTCTTTACAAGCCCCATCGTCTGCAGCGACAGGATGAGATCCGTTCTTTCATTAAGCTTTGCGCCATCGCGCGGAACGAATGGCTGTCTTGAAAAACTCCTGTTGACATCATCTTCGACATCCCGTGCGATGAAATTAACTATAAGGTGTTCACGGCTTCCGTCTGCGGAAAAAGAACTTGCGCATCTTGCTCGCTCGCCGTCCAACTTTTCGACATCTATCTCGCCAAAGGTCAGCCCGTTCTCAAACAGCTTGCTTTGCGCTAAAATCTGGCCGTACTCGCAGATCACATTATGCCCTGCAAAAACCATGTCGGTCGTGCTTTCCCCGTCACCCGCGTCTGTGTACACATAGCCGCATATAAGCTTGGACGACTGCATTTTGACGAGATTTCTGCGGTACTCTGCCTTTCCCGCTATTTCATCGCTGCACGACAGATTTACAATTATTTGCGCGCCTGCCTTGACATGACGCACGGACGGCGATTCAGGCACCCATAAGTCCTCGCACAGCTCGCACGAAACGGAAAACTCGGGCATATTCAAAGCCCTGAATATAATGTCCGTGCCGAAGGGCACCTCCTCAGCGCACACGGTGATTACGGAATTGAATTTCTCCGCGGCACAAAAATGACGGCGCTCATAAAACTCGCCGTAAGCAGGAAGATAGGTCTTAGGCACTACGCCTAATATCTTGCCGCCGCAAAGCGCCACGGCGCAATTATACAGCTTGCCGTCCTTTTTTAAAGGCGCACCGACAAAGACGAGCGCAGAGCCGGAAAGCTCGTCTTTCAGATAACCGAGAGCTTCTTCGACTTTGTCGATGAGCACGCTTTGGTTAAACAGATCGCCGCATGTATAGCCGCAAGTGCACAGCTCGGGAAAAACAATGAGCTGCGCACCTTTATCTTCAGCCTCAGCGGCCGCTGCGGCAATCGATTCTGCGTTGAACTTCGTGTCGCCTACCTTTATCTCGGGAGTAGCGGCACATGCCCTTACAAATCCGTGACGCATTAAATTTTCTTCTCCTGTATGCGCTTATACGCATCGCGTATAGCTTGCTCTATCTCATCCTTAACGTCGGGGTTATTGTAAAGATATTCTCTCATCTTCTCTCTTCCCTGAGCAATTTTCTCGTCGTTATAGCTGAACCAGGAACCGCTCTTTTGAAGGACTCCGAACTCGACGCCGAGATCCATTATGCACCCTTCTTGCGATATCCCCTTTCCGTATATTATATCAAATTCAGCCACTCTGAACGGCGGCGCAACTTTATTTTTTACAACTTTGCCCTTAGTCTTGCTGCCTATTACGCGATCGCCGTCTTTAAGCGTGTCGGCCTTGCGTATATCGAGGCGTACCGTAGCGAAATATTTGAGCGCTTTTCCGCCCGGGGTAGTCTCCGGATTTCCGAACATGACTCCGACTTTCTCTCTGAGCTGGTTAATAAATATGACGCATGTCTTTGACTTGCTCGTTATGGCCGTCAGCTTTCGAAGTGCCTGCGACATGAGTCTTGCGAGAAGACCTACATGCGAGTCGCCCATGTCACCCTCTATTTCGGCCTTGGGCGTAAGTGCCGCGACAGAATCCACAACTATAACGTCGATGGCGCTGGAACGAACAAGCGATTCGCAAATATCGAGCGCCTGTTCACCCGTATCGGGCTGAGAAATGTACAGCTCGTCCGTATTAACGCCGAGATTTTTGGCATACACGGGATCGAGCGCATGTTCGGCGTCGATAAACGCCGCCACGCCGCCGCGCTTTTGTGCCTCTGCTATTACATGAAGCGCAACGGTCGTTTTACCCGAAGATTCGGGGCCGTATATCTCGATGATCCTGCCCCTGGGCAGACCGCCCACTCCGAGCGCTATGTCAAGTGAAAGACAACCTGCGGGAATTACATCGAGGTCATTATTTATGGCAACGTCGCCGAGCTTCATTATCGAACCCTTGCCGTACTGTTTCTCTATCATTGCAACCGTTGAGTTTAGTGCCTTGAGCTTTTCTTCGTTCATTTTATCTTCCTCTCATTGTTTAATTTGTCTGTAGACAAGAAACAGCGCATAATTAACCGCCGTTTCGGTTATAGTCTTTCTGTCACCCTCAAGATTGTATTTGTACACCGAAGTCCCATTTTTTTGTCCGACTGCAATATAACAAAGCCCGACGGGTTTTGACGTATTGTCCGATTTCGGACCTGCTATGCCGGTAGTCGCGACAGAGACATCACAGTGCCCGTGCGCAATCAGGCCTGCGGCCATTTCATACGCAGTCTCTCCGGATACGGCGCCTGTCGATTTTATCGTCATTTCTCTGACGCCTAAGCGTTCGATTTTTGACTCGTTCGAATAGGTATTCAGCCCCTCAAAATACACTTCGCTTATACCGGGTACTTCAACAAGCCGTTTGCCTATTCCCCCGCCCGTAAAAGACTCGGCAACGCTTATCTTCATTCGTCTTAATTTGAGAAGCTGGTACAGTCTCTCGGCAAGAGTTATATCCTCAAGCGCGTATACATACTGCTCCAGCGCCTTGACGAAGATGCGTATGACCTCGTCCATTAAAATTTTGGAATCGGACTCGGAATACACGATCTCAATCGTAATATCGCCGTAGTTTTCGTAGATATTGCAGTCAAGCTCGGGATGAATCTTCTTAGCATCCTCGGCCGCCTTTATTACCTCTTCGTGCGGAGCACCTACCGCCTTAACAAACGCTCTGGCGTGTTTTCTGCCACTCCTTTTGTTTATGAAACTTACGATCTGATCAAAGGAAATGACATTGCCCCCGTCCGAGAAATACATAAAGAAGGTAAAACCGTTTCCGCATGCCGTATAGGCCATATCGAACGAGACGCCGTAAAGAGGCTCAAGAAATTGTCTTATCGCCTCTTCCATCGAACGCGGACAGATTATGACCGTATTCTCAAACGTTTCGCGGCACTCTTTTAGTTGAGCGACTATATCGGACGAGCTGTCATATGCGACCTGCGCTATTTTATCAAAGTACAGGCCGGACGAAGCAAACGCTCGCACACAGTCGACATATTCAGATGCGGAATGCAATATTTTTTTGTTCGTCAGAACTACAAGGCAGTTTCTCATTTGCTCTTTTTTTACTTAAGACTACTTCTTAAGTACGGCGCTGTTTTTTACGATGTAGTTTATTCCGGAAATTATGGTGAGAAGCACGGCTATCAAAAACAGCGCGAATCCGGTATACAATACTGCTCGAGACGCAATCGCGTCATACCCGATAAGCTCTGCAATACCCACACCCGCAAGAAGCACGATCAAGCATATGTCCTGAAACGTAGTCTTGACCTTGCCTACGGCATCTGCAGCGATCACCATGTCAGCCGATGCGGCAACCATCCTGAACCCGCTTATGACAAGCTCGCGCGCGATAATTGCGGCAATCCCGCAGCCTGCGATGATTATAGCCGGGTCACCCATAAGTTCGGTAAAAATCTCGGGTCGGGTCAAAATCAATATAAACGCTGCCGCCACGAGAACCTTGTCCGCAATGGGATCAAGGAATTTGCCGAGATTGGTCACCAGCTTGTATTTACGCGCTATTTTGCCGTCAATGAGATCTGTGAGCGACGCTATGACAAATACAGCAAGCGCAACAAAGTAGTGCCCCGTAAACTGAACATAGAAAAAAACAACAAAAATCGGAATCATGACAATACGGCTTATCGTAAGCTTATTGGGCAGATTCATAACGCCTTTTCCGGCTGTAAATTTGTAGAATTTGTTGTTTTTTTCGTCGCTTTCACGCTCGGCTGAATTACCTTCCGCCCCGCTGTGCGCCTCAATGTTCTCTTCCGAGTGTTCTCTTCCATCTTCACTCATCGGAATAGTCCTCCGTGTGCCCGAATAAATCGTAACTGCTGCTTTTTGTAATTACGACATCATAATACTTCCCCTGCTCGGCATACGACGCATTAAAGTATACTCTCCCGTCTATATCGGGTGCGAAGAAATATGGCCTTCCGTAAAAGCATCTCTTTTTCGCGTCTATGCCGTCGCATAAAACTCTGAGCTTTTTACCCTTGTACGAGCTGAGTTTATCTCGCGAAATTCTCCGCTGTACGTCGTACATCATTTTTGCGCGCCGCCTTTTTGTACTCTCGGGTATCTGCCCTTCTATTCCATATGCGGCGGTACCTTCTTCCCTCGAATACATAAAAAAACCGCAATTATCCAGCCGTGCATCTTCTAAAAATGAGGCAAGAGCATCGCTCTCTTCTTTCGTCTCCGTAGGAAAACCGCATATGAACGTAGAACGTATTGCAACCCCGGGAATTTCCCGCCTGAGCTTTTGAATAAGTTCAAGATAGGATCGCCGAGTCCCCCTTCTATTCATGAGCGAAAGTATTCTGTCTTCGCTATGCTGAAAAGGTATGTCGAAGTACTTGATTATCTTCGGATTGTCTCTGACCTCTGAAATAAGGTCGTCGTCAATCATTTCGGGATAACAGTATAATAATCTTACACTATTAATGTTGACAAGTTTAGTCAGGTTTTGTAAAATTTCACAAATTTTTTTTCGGCCATAGAGATCGATGCCGTATCTTGTCACATCTTGTGCGACTAAAATAAGTTCGCTTATCTCACCTAACCCTTCCGCCTCGCTGACGAGGCTCTCAATAGGATAGCTGAAATATCTTCCGCGAATTTTGGGAATGAGGCAATACGTGCAGCAGTTGTCGCAACCGTCCGCAATCTTTAGGTAGGCATAGTGCTCAGGTGTCGTCAAAGTTCTCTCGCAACAGAAAGTGTTCCGGCCCTTGCCGACGAAGTTGCTTCTGCCGCATTCATACGCTTTATCGAGCGCGGTAAAAAACATGTCGTAATCATATACGCCTAAGAAGACATCTGCCTCTGTGAGTTCGTTGTACAGTTCATCGATAAACTTATTCGAAAGACAGCCGGTTACGACTATCTTCTCAAGACCCGCGCTCTTAAATGCCGAATACTCGATGATGGTATCTATGGCTTCACGGCGCGAGTCTTCAAGAAAAGCGCAGGTATTTATGATAAGAACGTCGGTCTCGTTTATATCGTTGGTGATACGGCATCCGTGCCGCTTAATCCGTGCAAGCAGTTTTTCCGCATCCACCCTGTTCTTATCACAGCCGAGCGTAATAAGACCAAATTTCTTAGATGAGAAATCAGTCATCTATATCACCGTATGTGTTGATGAACTCATCCTTTGACAGAAGCACTTTCCTCTGTTTAGAACCTTCGGATTTGGTAACATAGTTCATGTTTTCCATCCAGTCGATTATCTTGCAGGCCTTTATGTAGCCTACGGGGAAACGGCGCTGAATCATCGAAACAGAGGCGCCGTTCGCCTCAACGCAGAACTTCAGCGCTTTTATATAAGAATCGTCGATTCGGCCTTCGTCCCCGCCTTCGACTCCGTCAGATACCGGGCCGGACGTTTCAGGCTCTTCGACTTTGTTTATGAAGTCGGAAACGCTCTCATCGAAATATGTTTCGTTGTTCTGTTTGATAAAGTCGGTTACGCGCTGCACTTCGGGCGTATCCACAAAGCAGCCCTGTATACGTACAAGCTCGGGTTTCTCAGCGGAACGGAAATACATGTCGCCCTTGCCGAGCAGTTTTTCGGCTCCGCCTATGTCGAATATTGTGCGCGAGTCATCGCTCGAGCCGACTTTAAAGCCTATTCTTGTGGGAAGGTTGGACTTGATAAGTCCCGTAATGCAGTCTACCGACGGTCTTTGGGTTGCGAGAATGAGATGTATTCCGCATGCGCGCGCTTTCTGCACAAGTCTGATTATTCTGCTTTCAATCTCCTTCTTGGATTGAAGCATCAGATCGCCGAACTCGTCGAGGACAATGATAATCTTGGCAAGCTTCTCCTCGCCATCTTCAAGATGGCTGTTATACTCATTGACGTCCTTGGTCGCAATCTTTTGACCGCCCTTTGCGTGTGCGCCGGTCTCGGTCATTTCCTTGAACAGCGCGTATCTCCTCTCCATCTCCTTTATGGCCCAGTTGAGCGCCTTGATTGCCTTGTCTACATCATAGATTATCTCGTTGATCATGAGGTGGGGCAGTTTATCATAACTTATAAACTCGACCTGCTTGGGGTCGACCAGTATAAGCCTTAAATCTTCAGGTCCGTATTTGTATAAAAGACTTATAAGCAGTGCGCTCAAGCATATACTCTTTCCGCTTCCCGTTGTTCCCGCTACGAGCAGGTGAGGCATCTTGGTTATGTCGGGGCATACGCACATACCCTCTACATTTTTGCCGAGTCCGAACGTAAGAGTCGTTCTTTTGCAGTTTATATACTCGGGCGAGGTAAGCATTGTCTTGAGTCCTACCGTGCTCCTCTTACTGTTGGGAACTTCGATAGACAGCGCACCTTGAGAATAATTGAGGTAGGCGTTGACGCTGTCCTTTTTAAGCGCCATGGCGATAGAGTCCCTGTGCTTGATGGACTGACTTTCCTTTGTTCTGTCGTGTATGATGACGTCATAGCGCGTTATGGAGGGGCCGATGACAACATTTGCCACCTCGCTGCTGATTCCGAAATTTGTCAGCGCGTCTACTATTATGCGTTTATTATCCTCAATTTCACCGGTGTTAACGCTGGCGTATTCGGGATAATCGTCAAGCAAATCCAGCGAAGGACGGATATACTTCTTCCAAACATGCGGCGGTTTCTTCTCCTCTGCAGGCGGCGCAGGCTGCACCGGTTCGCTTTGCTTTTGTTCGCGATCTGCCGCCGGGCGTTCGCGCGAAAAATCCGGGGTACGGATCTCGCCGGGATCGGAACCTGCTCGCGATATTCTGCCTGAGACGATATCGCCTGCGTCCGAACCGGACGCAACGTCTTCATCGAAGAGGTTTGATCTGCTTTCTCTTCTAGAACTCAGCCTGGAGATATCCGGTTCGACTCTGTTTTCGCCGAGACGCGAATTGGACGAGCTGAACAAGGAGTATATGTCATTACTCGAAGAGTTTTTATCTTCCTCTTTTTCGTCCGCACCGTTATCCTCTGAAAAAATTTCTCTGCGGCGCGAGGAAATGTCCCCCGCACCGGATAGATCTATAGACTCGCGACGAGATATGTTTTCGTTTTTCTCTATTGTTGCATCGTCGTCAGCATCAGTATTTGCCGCTCCGAAACCCGCACGAGTCGATGACGAATACGTATTCTCCGCACCGGATAAAGCCTCATTCTCTCCGCTCGGCGTACTTATGCGAGATGAAGGCAGCTCGTCATCCTGATTATACGATCGTGACCGCATATCGTTTAACGATGAAAGACCGTTATATTCCCTAGAACTGTCTGCCGCCTGTTCGCGGGGCGGCACGAAATCCCGGTTTTGGCCAAGGTCGGAACTTTGCGGGCGGTCTGTCCCCGAAGCATAATCCCCCGAAGGCGATGCGCCTATGTTTCGAGGGGGTACATATTCGCTGCTTCCGCCGTAGGAAGGCGCGGGAGTCGGATCAACGCTTAAGCTGCTTGCAGGCGTATCGCCGTAAAGCAAACCTCCCGAGGATGATGAATTACCCGCTCTTGAAAATGAGTCATCGGCCCGGGAACCGCCGTTTTCCGAGACCGCTCCTTGCGATTTGTCTTTGCCGACGGAAAAACCGCGCGTTTGGTCGCTGCTTTTCGCTGTCGGACGATTGAAATAGGAATTTTTGTCAAATATTCCGTTGCGTCTGTAGCTTTCGGCCGCAAACTCCTCACCGAAGAGTATCTGTCTTCCTATTTTTTCGGGAGAAAAGCGGTCGTCGGGAGCGTCCTGCGCGGAAGGTAGGTCATTGTTTTCTCGGGGATTCAAGTATTGCGGCTGAACATACCGATGCGAATCCTGATAGACGCCGCTAAAGTCTTGCGGCACATATGCAGGAGTCTCGTATTCATTCGGTGCGTTGTCCGCAACGTAACCTGCCGGATTTTTCTCCTCCTCAACCTCCTGCTTTTTGAGAGCTTCGCCGCTTCCGTGACCAAAGTAGTTCTTCCTTATTGATTGAACGGTAAAATAGCCGCCTGCAACGATAAGAATGGAAAAAATAATATAGCTCCCTACAAAAGTTGCAGCAGATGCAACCGGATAAACAAGTATAGCCGAAATCACTCCGCCGAACGTGTATGAAGGGAATCCGTCCCCCGCTACCGTATAGCAGTAGCTTATATAACTGCCGTCAAGCGTGAAATTTCGTGTTGAGACAGCATGGAAAAGAAGAAATACGGCATAAACCGTAAGCGCAAGAAGAATTGTCGGTTTAACATAGAGATTAAGCTTCTTCTCAAAAACAAGCCATTCACCGAGATAGGCAACTAATGCGAGAATAAGAAAACTGCCGTATCCGAAAGTACCGTACATTAAAGTACAGATAGCACTTCCGAAACCTGCAAATATCGCGCTGCCGCTCAAAAGCGCAAGTAAAAGAATAAAACAGCACAGCAAAATGACCATGCCGAGCGTTTCTCTGGTAAAGATCAATGATTTGT
Source organism: uncultured Clostridia bacterium (assembly GCA_964383655.1). GTDB lineage: Bacteria > Bacillota > Clostridia > Christensenellales > Borkfalkiaceae > Coproplasma. The sequence goes on from CAYLIO010000002.1 coordinate 29,982, forward strand.
TATTCGAGTTATTATCTTTCACTTCATTACTCCGTATAAACGGTTGATTGCGGGCAGATGAAATCTCCCCGACTTTCTTTCGATTATACCATATCAACGGCTCAAATAACAACAAAATGAGCGTATTATTATGCAAATTATATCATTGTACGCGCGCGACACGCACACTGCAAGAGGGCGCACCGAAAACCGGTGCGCCCGAACTAAAACAGAGAATATTCTTGACTTTTTAAAGCTCTTATATCTTGCTCTTGCCCTCCTCAGCCTGAATAATATTGTCTTCGTCGTTCCAAGAATACATTGCACGAATCTCCTTGCCGACCTGCTCAAGCGGCTGGGTCGCTTCAAGTTCGCGCTTTGCGTTGAAATGTGCTCTCCCGTTGTTGTTTTCAGCTATCCACTTTGAAGCAAAAGTACCGTCCTGAATCTCGGAGAGAACCTTTTTCATTTCCTTCTTTGTCTCTTCGGTTATTATTCTCTTGCCTATCTCATAGTCACCGAATTCGGCAGTATCGGAAATAGAGTAACGCATCATCGAGAAGCCGCCTTTATAAATAAGATCGACAATGAGCTTCATCTCGTGAATACACTCGAAATATGCGTTCTTGGGGTCATAACCTGCTTCAATGAGCGTCTCGTAACCTGCCTTCATGAGAGCGGTAACTCCGCCGCACAGTACGCACTGTTCGCCGAAAAGATCAGTTTCCGTCTCGCACTTGAACGTAGTCTCAAGAACGCCCGCACGCGCACCGCCTATCCCTGCGGCATAGCCAAGCGCCGTATCTAATGCCTTGCCCGTGTAATCTTGCTGTATGGCAACAAGGCAGGGAACACCCTTACCGTCCTGGTATTCCGAGCGCACGGTATGGCCGGGGCCTTTGGGAGCTATCATGAACACATCTATGTTTTTAGGCGGAATAATCTGCTTGAAATGGATATTGAATCCGTGTGCAAACGCAAGCGCGGCACCCTCTTTAAGATTGTTTTCGATACTCTCCTTATATACTTTTGCCTGTCTCTCGTCGTTTATAAGCATCATAACGACATCGGCTTTTTTAACCGCTTCGGCAACCGTGTATACTTTAAAACCTGCCGCCTCTGCCTTGGGCCGGGACTTACCGCCTTCACGCAGGCCTATTATAACATTTACTCCGCTGTCTCTGAGATTGAGCGCATGAGCGTGTCCTTGGCTGCCATAGCCGATTACGGCGACTGTTTTTTTCTTAAGAACATTAATGTCACAATCTGACTCATAGTATATTTTTGACATAAACAAACCTCCAACCGTTGTACGTTTTCAATTATATTCTCTAAAAAAAATCAAGTCAAGCGATATTAGAAGCTTGCAGAGCCCTTATTGGCGTGGGTTTTTGAGATTTAACAGCAAATCTGCTCCTAAAAGTATATAACCGGCAGCGGATTT
>CAYLIO010000003.1:0-30888 GCA_964383655.1 uncultured Clostridia bacterium
CTTTTTTATATGTTGACAATCGTCGGGGTTTTATTCTAATATAGAATGCGAGAGAAAAAAATCGGGAAGGGAAGCGCTGATTATGCTGAAAAAATTCTATAAGATGCAGGGGATAGGCAATGACTACATATATTTCGACTGCATGAACGATATGGTGGAAAATCCGGGGCAGTTGTCGGTAAGGCTTTCCGACAGGCATTTCGGTGTGGGCGGCGACGGGGTTATACTGCTTTGTCCGTCGTCTTCCGCGGACTGCAAGATGCGTATGTTCAACCTTGACGGTTCGGAGGGTAAGATGTGCGGCAACGGAATAAGGTGCGTTGCCAAGCTCGCGCATGATCTCGGCTATGTGAAGGGCGATACCGTTCGAATCGAGACGCTCTCCGGCATAAAGACCATAACGCTTATGACGGACAGCAACGGGATGGTCTCTTCCGCAAAGGTGGATATGGGTGCGCCCGTGCTGGAAGGGGAAAAGATCCCCAGCCTTTTTAAGGGCGATATCGTTGTTAATGCGCCCGTCGAGGCGGGCGGAAGGACTTTCGGCGCTACATTGGTCTCGATGGGTAACCCGCACTGCGTGGTCTTCGAAGACCCGGACAAAGTCGGCTTAGAACATTACGGTCCGCTTTTCGAACGTCATCCGCTCTTTCCCGAGCGGATAAATACCGAGTTTGTGCGGGTAATCGACCGTAACAGGCTCAAGATGCGCGTGTGGGAACGCGGGAGCGGTGAGACTCTCGCCTGCGGCACCGGGGCATGCGCCTCGGCCGTAGCGGCTGTCCTGAACGGTTACTGTGACAAAAACAAAGAGATTTCCGTATTTCTTCTCGGCGGGGAACTGCGCATAACATATACGGATGAGACCGTGTTCATGGAAGGCGGTGCACAGCTTGTGTTTACCGGCGAGATAGAGGTATGAAGGACGTGATAAGCGCGGCTTCAGCGCGGTTAGCGAAGATATATGAAAGCAACGCGCATCCTTGCGGATAGAATTGTGAAAGAGCAGGTTTTAAGCCCGCTCTTTTTGTCGGTCTTAAAGAAGAGGCTGATTGTGCAGACACCGTCTGCACAATCAGAAAATCATCGCGAAAAACTTCGGATATAGATGCATAAAGCGGTGCGATTTATTTGGTCCCGGCAGGATTTCGGGACCGAATAAATTTTGGTGATTTTGTTAGGTTGCGGTATTTGCGTTACGGGCGGTAATGTGGTACAATGGTCCAAGGATAAAATGTTAGTGCAAGGGGGCGCCCCGGCGCGCGTGCACGGGGAGAAATTTCTTTATGACAAAATATATTTTCGTTACGGGCGGCGTTGTTTCAGGACTCGGGAAGGGTATCACGGCGGCTTCTTTGGGCAGACTGCTTAAATGCAGGGGATATAAGGTGGCTTCCCAGAAGCTCGACCCGTATATAAATATAGACCCCGGCACGATGAGCCCCTATCAGCACGGTGAAGTTTTCGTAACGGACGATGGTGCGGAGACAGACCTCGATCTCGGCCATTACGAAAGGTTCATAGACGAAAACCTCAATAAATACTCAAACCTTACCACGGGCAAAGTGTATTGGAACGTTCTTAACAAAGAGCGAAACGGGGAGTATCTCGGTCAGACGGTGCAGGTTATACCTCATATAACGGACGAGATAAAAACATTTATATACAACGTGGGGAAGACGACTTCGGCAGATGTGGTTATAACCGAAATCGGCGGAACGATAGGCGATATAGAGAGTCAGCCGTTTATCGAAGCAATAAGACAGATAGCACGTGAATTAGGAAGAGAAAACTGCTGTTTTATTCATGTGACTCTCGTTCCCTATATCTCCGGCTCCGAGGAGTTCAAATCAAAGCCTACCCAGCATTCCGTAAAAGAACTTCAGGGCATGGGAATATCGCCTGACATAATCATTGCGCGCGTGGATGCGCACATGCCGAAAGAAGTGCGGGCCAAGATTTCCATGTTTTGCAACGTAAAACCTGAGTGCTGCATAGAAAACCTTACGCTGCCTGTTATATATCAGGCGCCGATCATGCTGGAGAAGAGCAATTTCTCGAGGATTGTATGCGAGAGACTCGGGCTCGATCCGGGCGAGATAGATCTCAGGGAGTGGAACGGCATGCTTGCGCGTATAGGAGCGCGGGATAAAAAAGTGACGATCGCGCTGTGCGGCAAGTACGTTCAGCTGCACGACGCCTACCTGTCTGTCGCGGAGGCGCTGGCTCATGCAGGGTATGAGAATGCGGCCAAGGTGAATATAAAGTGGGTAGACAGCGAGGCGCTTACGGCAGAAAATGTCAAAGATGTTTTAGGCGATGCGGACGGTATACTTGTTCCCGGCGGATTCGGTATCCGGGGTATAGAAGGCAAGGTCTTGTGTTCGGAATATGCGCGCAAAAACAACGTGCCGTATCTCGGTATTTGTCTGGGAATGCAGACGGCGGTTATAGAGTTCGCGCGCAATGTTTTGGGGTATAAGGATGCCAACTCGTCCGAGTTCGGTCCGGAAAGCGAGCACTGCGTCATAGATATCATGCCGGACCAGCTGGGAGTAAAGATGGGCGGAACGATGCGTCTCGGCGCATATCCGTGCAATCTGCTCAGCAAAGGAATGAAGAAAGCGTACGGGAAAGAGGAAATATCCGAGAGACACAGGCATAGATACGAGTTCAATAACGATTACCGCGAAGAGTTTGAAAAGGCGGGAATGAAGATAGCGGGAACGTCGCCTTCCGGGTTATTGGTAGAGGCGGTGGAGATACCTGAAAACGATTTCTATGTAGGCGTACAGTTCCATCCCGAATTCAAATCACGTCCGCAGTCGGCGCATCCGTTGTTCCGCGAGTTTGTCGCCGCGGCGGTCAGACAGTGCGCAAAGAAATGAAAGATACGCAGGAAATAAGACGGTAAGGAATTTATATGAAGTTCAATACAAACTACAACAATATAAACGACAGTTATCTGTTTTCGACCATATCCAAAAAAGTGGCGGCTTATCAAAACGAGCATCCTGACAAGGAGATATTGAGGCTCGGCATAGGCGATGTGACGCTTCCGCTCGCGCCTGCCGTGATATCCGCCATGCACAAGGCTGCAGATGAGATGGGGGCAAAAGAGTCATTCCGCGGCTACGGGCCCGAACAGGGCTACGGTTTTTTGAAAGAGGCTATAGCAGGCTATTACGGAGAACGCGGCATCTGTCTCGACGAAGACGAGATCTTTGTTTCGGACGGGGCGAAATCCGATCTGGGGAACATCCTCGATCTGTTCGGTGCTGAAAATGTAGTGCTCATTCCCGATCCCGTATATCCGGTATATGTGGATACCAATATAATGGCCGGCAGAAAGATAGTTTACATGAATGCGAACGAAGAGAACGGTTTTTTGCCCATGCCGGACAAATCGGTAAAAGCGGATATAATCTATCTCTGTTCGCCCAACAACCCCACCGGCGCGGCATACAGCATAAAGCAGTTGAAGGAGTGGGTGGATTACGCAAACGGCATGAATGCGGTCATTTTGTATGATGCGGCATACGAATGTTTTGTATCGGACGAGAAGCTTGCTACATCGATCTACCAGGCGGACGGGGCAAAGACGTGCGCCGTGGAGTTTTGTTCTTTTTCCAAAATGGCCGGGTTTACCGGCACTCGATGCGGGTATACGGTAGTGCCCAAGGCGCTCATGAGAGACGGGCTTTCGGCGAATAAGATGTGGCTCAGGCGTCAGACAACCAAGTTCAACGGTGTGCCGTACATTGTGCAACGCGGCGCCGAGGCGGTGTTTACGGCCGAGGGGCGCAGACAGATTGCGGCAAATATAGGTTATTATAAAAACAACGCCAAGATAATTGCGGACGGCATGAGGGAGCTGGGGATATGGTTTACCGGCGGTCTGAATTCGCCCTATATATGGATGAAGTGTCCCGGCGGCATGAAGAGCTGGGAGTTCTTTGATTATTTGCTCGAGAACGTACAGGTCGTCGGCACACCCGGTGCGGGCTTCGGCGTGAACGGAGAGGGGTATTTCCGGCTCACGGCATTTGCCGGTGCGGAAGTTACTTCGAAAGCCGTCGACAGAATTAAAAAACTGCTCAAAAAATAACAGGTCGCCGCGAGCCGCGTATGTTTCGCAGGTCGGGTTAAGGCGGCCTTTTTCAAAAGACGCTTCAAAGAAGTGTTTGTATTGCATGGCGAAAAAGGCAGAGTAAGTTCGGTATGAGGAAGACTGAATTTGAAAGAGGCGCGGGTGTTCTGTGCCACATATCGTCATTGCCGGGGAAATACGGCATAGGCTCGCTGGGCAGCGAGGCCTATGAGTTTGTCGACTTTCTGAGCCGGAGCAAAGTAAAATACTGGCAGATCCTTCCGCTGGCTCAGACGGGTTACGGCGATTCGCCGTACCAGTCCGTATGCGGGAATTCGGGGAATCCGTATTTCATAGATCTCGAGGAGCTGAAGAGGCTGTACCTGTTGGACGATGAGGAGCTGAGCGATGCGGAGATGCCTGCAGGAGACGTCGACTACGGCGAACTGTATGTAAAAAGATACGCCGCACTGCGCAGGGCTTATGCGCGTTTCAATGTAAAAGATAAAGATTTTGTCACTTTCGTAGAGAGCGGCGAGTTTGAGGACTATGCCGTGTTTATGTCCTTGAAGACGCTGTACGGCGCAAGTTTCGTCGATTTTCCGTGCGCATACAAGTACAGGGAAAGCCTTGCCATATCCGAATTTAAGTCCGGAGAGAATAAAAAAGAGTATTATTTCTGGCTTTTCCTTCAATATATGTTCAAAAAACAGTGGAAAAAGCTCAAGGAATATGCAAATTCGAAAGGGATAAAGATAATAGGGGACATGCCGCTGTATGTCGCGCGTGACTCGTCCGACGTATGGGCACGACCGGATATGTTCTGTCTCGATAAGGATTTGAATCCCGCTTTCGTCGCGGGTGTTCCCCCCGACTATTTCTCGGAAACGGGTCAGCTTTGGGGCAATCCCGTCTATGACTGGGAAGCGGCGGAAAAAGACAGGTATGCTTGGTGGGTCGAGCGCATACGGCGCGCGTTCGAGATGTATGACATAGTGCGCATGGATCACTTCCGCGGATTCGACAGGTATTACGCTATTCCTGCAGGTTCCGACACGGCGAAGACGGGCGAATGGAGAAACGGACCCGGGATCAGACTGTTCAGAGCGGCTGCGCGAAAAATGGGACGGCTTATGGTAATCGCGGAGGATCTCGGCGAAATCGACGCAGGCGTCATAGCGCTCCGCAGAGCTGCAGGATTCCCCGGAATGAAGATATTGATGTTTGCATTCGACGGGAACGCGCACAACGAATACCTGCCCGAATTTATAGACGAAAACTCTGTGACGTATACCGGCACTCACGATAACGATACGGCGTTAGGTTATATAAACGGCATGACGGACGAGCAGTTCGCGGAGTTTGTAAAACGGCTGCGGGCAGCTTTAAAGGGCGAAAACGTCGTATACCCCGTAGTGTCGCGAGAGGATGCGGTACGCGCTCTCGTGAAGTGTGCTTTTCATACAAGGTCGCAAATAGCCGTCATACCTATTCAGGATATACTGGGACTAGACAATTCGGCGAGGATGAATGTTCCCTCGTGCGCGTCCGGTAATTGGAAGTTCAGGCTGGACCGTATTCCGGATCGCAGTGTGGCGGCACGGCTCAGAAATGCCGTAAAGGCAAGCAATAGAGCGGAGTAAGAATAAAACACAAAAAAAATAAAAGGCTCTTCGAGCCTTTATTTTTTTTGTATAAAAAAGGGTGCCTTTCAGGGTTCTTTTTTGCCAAGCGAGAGGTATACCATCAAAACGGCAATGTCCGCAGGGTTGACGCCCGGGATTCTGGATGCCTGGCCGAGAGAGACGGGCCTTACGGCGCTCAGTTTTTCACGTGCCTCAAGCCTGAGTCCGGATATGGAGGAGTAGTCGATATCATTCGGCAGCTTTTTTTCTTCAAGTTTTTTGGCTCGCTCTATCTGCTTCAGGCCTTTTTTCAGGTATCCGCCGTATTTTATGTATATCACGGCCGACTGCTCGGCGCTGCCGTCTTCGAACCCGGGCAGAGCAAAGCAGGATTTTATCTGTTCTATATGTGCGCCTCTGCGGATAAGATCGGCATACGTGACGGAATTCTCCGTTCCGTCAAGACCTATGGACCTTAAAAAATTGTCGGCATCGGTATGCGGGATGCGCGTTTCGAAGAACTCGAGCGCGCGCTCGTATTCCTGTTTCCGCTTTAAATATCTGTTGTATCGTTTCTTTGTGACCAAACCGCATCTATAGCCCGTTTCGGTGAGGCGGAAGTCGGCGTTGTCCTGCCTTATTTCCAGCCGGTGCTCGGCGCGCGATGTCATGATCCGGTATGGCTCGTCCGTGCCTTTCGTTACGAGATCGTCTATCATTACGCCTATATACGCCGTATCTCTGCCGAGAATAAGCGGATCTTTGCCGCGTATCTTGAGAGAGGCGTTCAGTCCGGCCATAAGGCCCTGTGCGGCTGCCTCTTCGTAACCGGAAGTGCCGTTTATCTGGCCGGCGGTGTATAGTCCCGAAATTTTCTTAAACTCGAGCGTGGGGTATATATCCAGCGTGTCTATGCAGTCGTACTCGATGGCATAGCCATAGCGCATTATATCGCAGTGCTCGAGCCCCGCTATGGTGCGATACATCGCTCTTTGGATATCGTGCGGGAGTGAGGTCGACATGCCCTGCACATACACCTCAGACGTGTCTTTCCCTTCGGGTTCAAGGAAGAGCTGATGTCTTTGCTTGTCCTTAAAACGTACTACTTTGGTCTCTATGGAAGGGCAGTAGCGCGGGCCTGTCGAGAGTATGGCGCCGTTATACAGCGGCGAGCGGTCCAGATTGGAGAGTATGATGTCGTGCGTGGCGCTGTTTGTGTAGGTCAGATAGCACGGCATGGTGTTTTTTACCGGCTTTTTCGTCATGTATGAGAAAGGGAGTATATCGTCGTCACCTCTCTGCATTTCGCATTCGGAGTAATCTATCGTTCTGCCGTCCAGTCTCGCGGGTGTACCGGTTTTGAATCGGCGCACTTTGTATCCGAGTTTTATGAGGTTTTCCGTCAGAGCGGATGCGGGGGCAAATCCGTTCGGTCCGCTGCTTTTTCTGACCTCGCCGCAAACGGTTTCTGCATTTAAATATACGCCTGTGGCGAGAATGACGGCCTTACAATAGAAAATGCCGCCGTAAACGGTCCTGACGCCGGTCACCGCGCCGTCCCGTGTCAAAATCTCAGCCGCTTCGGCTTGAATTATATGCAAGTCGGGCGTATTTTCGAGCGTGCGTTTCATTTCTGCGTGGTACGCGTTTTTATCCGACTGGCATCTGAGCGACTGCACGGCCGCGCCCTTTCCGACGTTGAGCATTCTCATCTGCAAGGCGGTTTTATCCGCGTTTGCGCCCATCTCGCCGCCGAGAGCGTCGATTTCGCGAACGAGATGTCCTTTTGCCGTACCCCCGACCGACGGGTTGCACGCCATAAAGGCTATGCTGTCCAAATTGAGAGTGAGAACAGCCGTCTTGAGACCCGTGCGCGCACAGGCTAAAGCGGCCTCACAGCCGGCATGGCCCGCACCGACGACGACTGTATCAAAAATTCCTTCGGTAAATGTCATGATTTTTTTTCGATAATAAATGCCTGAGCACGCCCAGGCATTTTATTCTAAAGATTATTTTTTAAGTACTATGTTCTTTATATCGTCCACATCTTTTGCTATCTTATCGTTTATCCGGCACATCTCCTCGATTTTGTCGCGCGAGTAGAGGACGGTCGTATGGTCTCGTCCGCCCAGCTCCTTGCCTATGGCGACCATGGGGAGAGACAGCAAATCGCACATGAGATAGCAGCATATCTGACGCGGTATGACTACATCTCTTTTCTTGCTCTTGCCGATCATGTCCGATTTTTGGATATTGTAGTAGGATGTGACTGCAGATATTACCGTCTCGGGCGTTATCTCTTCCTTGCCGCTCTCGGATACCGCTTCGTTGAGTGCGCTTCGCGCAAGCGAGACGGTAATGGGCACTTCGTGCAACCTTGAGGCAAAAATGACTTTGGTCAGTCTGCCCTCTAAAGTACGCACGTCATCCCCGCTGTCCTTTGCGAGGAAGTGCAGAACTTCCTCGGGCACGGCACATTTCTTTTCGTACGCCTTGCGTTGCAAAATTGCAACTTTTGTCTCAAAATCGGGCGGAATGATTTCAAACAGTAACCCGCCTGAAAAGCGTGTTCTGAGTCTTTCCTCGAGCGTCGTAAGTTCCTTGGGCGAATGGTCGGACGAGATTACTATCTGCTTGCCCTTGGACACAAGCTCGTTGAATGTATGGAAAAACTCTTCCTGAACAGCCTTCTTGTTCTCTATAAACTGTATATCGTCGATAATGAGCACATCCGTGCCGCGATAGTGCCGGCGCAGTTTATTGCCCCTGTTTCGGCTGTCGGCGCCGCGTGACGTGAACAGTGTGTCGATTATTTCATTGACGAACTGCTCGCAGGTTATATATATGACTTTAAGGTACGGCTTTTTGCGTACTATCTTATTGGCTATGGCCTGCATGAGGTGAGTCTTTCCGAGTCCGGTACCGCCGTATATGAACAGCGGATTGTACGTGCCGGCCGGATCGTCTGCCACCGACTGTGCGGCGGCATATACATATTCATTGCCGGGTCCTACGACGAAGCTTTCAAAGGTGAATTTCGGATCAAGATTTTCGGGCGCAACGAAAGCTTCGCCGTCGCCGGGCGGATTGTACGCATACTCGTCGCTGCCTTCGACTTTCAGGCGGAAATCAGAAAGACCCACGTCGGCCTCGATTATCGCCTCGCGCATTTTTTCGGCCAGCGTGCCGGTTATATAACCGGCAATCGTTTCCGTAGGCGCTTCGAGCACGATGCATCTCCCGTCCACATCGACGGGCATCAGCTTTTCGATAAAAGTGATGTATGTAATGTGCGATACATGATCGCGCATTTTGTCTTTTATGGGGTTGTACAAAAAATCGAAGTTCCCGTTGGACACCATAACTTTTGTCGCTGTTTCCTTTGAGTTTTCGTGTAATAAGTAGTATAATATTCTTCAGGCAAAAGCACGCATCCGGCCTTCGGCCGGGTATGTGCAAACCGCAGTTTAAAACTGCCGGTTCATAGTGTTTACTGATTATACTACTAATTACGGTTAAAATAAAGTGTTTTAAATAAAAATGCATATAAAAAATTTAAGCCTCAAAAATTTCAGAAATTATTCATGCGAGAGATTTGAGTTTACGGACGGACTCAACGTGCTCTACGGGCGCAACGCACAGGGCAAGACAAACTGCGCCGAGGCCGTATTCTATCTGTGTACCGGCCTGTCTCTGCGCACGCGCAGAGACAAACAGCTCATTAAACACGGCGAGTCTTTTGCCGAAATCTCGGCCTTTGCGCAAGGCAGATACGGCAGCGTCGAGATTTCCGCAAAGATATGGGAGAACGGGCGCGAGGTTCGCATAAACGGGAACAAGATAGCGCGTAACGCAGACCTTTTGGGCAACGTCAACAGCGTTTTCTTTTCTCCGCATGAACTCAGACTTATTCAGGACGGACCGGACGAAAGACGCAGGTTTATCAATATCTCCGTATCCCAGCTCTCCAAAAACTATTATACGGCCCTTCTGCGCTACAATAAAATTCTCGAACAGCGCAACAATCTGCTCAAGGATAAGGATGCGGATCTCATCTATGATACGCTGCCGGTATGGGACGAGCAGCTTGCAAAATATGCGGCGGTATTGATACGGCATCGCGCAGATTATGTAGACAGGCTGTCTCCTCTTGCCAAAGAGGAGCATTCAAGTCTTACAGACGGGGCAGAGACGCTTAATGTATCTCTGGGCAGAAAGTATGCGGGCGATGAAGAAGAGCTCGAGGATCAGGTCTATTCCGAGCTTAAGCGAAACTATGACCGCGATATTCGTTTGGGCTTCACTTCCGTAGGTCCGCACAGGGACGATCTGGATATAACGATAGACGGTCTGGATGCAAAAAACTACGCATCCCGGGGACAGACGCGTACGGCTGCTCTGTCGCTGAAACTTGCCGAAATGGAGATCTTTAAAGAAGCTGCGGGAGAATACCCCGTTCTGATTCTGGACGACGTCATGAGCGAACTCGACCTTCCGCGCAGGAAGAAGCTGGCTCAGAGAGCTCAGGGCATGCAGACGATACTCACCTGCACGCACGCAGAACGCGCGTTGTACGGAAGGGAGACGAACAAAATAAGAATAGAGGCGGGGAGCGTAAAGAGATGAGAGCCGATCTGCATATTCATTCATACTTTTCCGACGGTATGCTCTCGCCTGCGGACATAGCGTCCGTTTGCGTAAAAAACGGGGTCCGGATTGCGGCGCTGACCGACCATGACAATATGAACGGATGTTCACGGTTTGCCGAGGAATGCGCAAAGCGCGGCGTGATAAGCGTGCGCGGAATCGAGATTTCCGCCTATACCGATGTCAAAGTGCATATACTCGGATACAACTTAGACGATGGATGCGAAAAGTATAAAACCTTCGCGTCGTTTGTGTATAAGGGCGCACTCGATCGTACTGCGGATATACTCTCTAAATTGAAGAAAAAAGGCATAAACCTGACATTTGACGATGTGGTGAGGGAGCGCAGGTGCATCCGATCGCCCATTCATACCATGTATATAGCGCGCGCCGCGGCGCGAAAAGGGTACGCATCCTCTCCGGGCGGTTTTTATATCGCGTACCTTGCGCCGGGCAAACCGGGCTACTCGGCGATAGGCAGACCTTCGCCCGAGTACGCGCTGGAGGTGATAAAAGACTGCGGCGGGATATCGTCGCTTGCGCATCCCGGCAGGATAACGCTGCCGGAGGATAAGAAATACAGACTTATAGAGCACCTGTGTTCGTGCGGGCTGGATGCGATAGAGGCCGTATATTCCGGGCACGACGATAAAGAGACGGCATATTTCAAAACGATAGCCGAAAAAAAGGGGCTGCTTGTCACCGGCGGCTCGGATATGCATTATGCCGAAGGCAACAGGGAAGCGGGTGTGCCCGAGTTGCATCCTTCATGTGCGCTTTTAAGCGCTCTGAGGATACGATAGGCAGTTCCGAATAAATTTTTATTTTTGAGAATAGCGTAACGGGTTTTAAGCAAGTCCGCCGCTATGGCGTGGTTCAAAACAGGCTGCCGCCGACGGGGATGATAAAAATAGCAAAAATTACAAATAAATAAATGCCTTTGTATTGTGTTTTTTAAAGGCCTATGATACAATATATTGCGGATTTGCGTATTAAATTATCGGACGGTTATGGAAAGAACGTTGATTGCAACCCTATATTTCGGCGGGCAAAGTTACGACGGCGCCGAAACGGAAATATGCGGCTGGGTGCGCTCGATAAGATGCGGCAAAGATTTTGCCTTTATAGAGCTCAACGACGGGTCATGCCTCAACAACTGTCAGGTGGTCGCAGAGCGTTCGGTTCTTGCCGCTTATGATGATATAGTGCATTGCGGCGTCGGAGCGGCGCTCAGAGTCCGGGGAACGGTCGTGCTCACTCCGCAGCTTAAACAGCCGTTCGAGCTGCACGCGAAAGACATTGTCGCGGAAGGCGTGTCACAGCCGGATTATCCGCTTCAGAAGAAGAGGCACTCGCCCGAATTTTTGCGGCAGATAATGCACTTGAGGCCGAGAACGAATCTGTTCGGTGCCGTATTCAGAATTCGTTCGCAGGCGGCCTTTGCCATTCACGATTTCTTTCACGAGAGAGGATTTGTTTATGTGCACACGCCTATAATCACCGGCTCGGATTGTGAGGGGGCCGGAGCGATGTTTAAGGTAACGACGCTTGCGGCGGGCAAGACGGATTACAAGGATGACTTCTTCGGCAAGCGCGCGGCGCTGACCGTGTCGGGGCAGCTCAATGCCGAGGCGTTCGCGCTCGCGTTTTCCAATGTATACACGTTCGGCCCGACTTTCCGTGCCGAGAATTCCAATACGGCGCGTCATGCGGCGGAGTTTTGGATGATAGAACCGGAGATGGCTTTTTGCGATCTTCAGGGCGATATGAAAGTTGCCGAGGAAATGACGCGGTATGTGGCGAAGTATGTGCATGAGAAGTGCGCGGACGACATAGATTTCCTGACGAAGCGTGTCTGCGGGGAGCTTCCCTCGCGGTATGCCGCGCTTGAAGACGGGGGTTTTGTACGTCTTAAGTATTCGGATGCCTCGGATATATTAAAAAAAGCCGTAAAAGAGGGGCATGTGTTCGAATTCCCCGTCGAGTGGGGGTGCGACCTTCAGAGCGAGCACGAGAGATATCTGACCGAGACGTATTTCAAAAAGCCGGTTTTTCTTACAGACTATCCTAAGGAGATAAAGGCGTTTTATATGCGGCTCAACGACGACGGGAGAACGGTCGCCGCCGCCGATTTGCTGGTGCCCGGTATAGGCGAGCTCATCGGCGGAAGCCAAAGAGAGGAGCGGCTTGAGCTTCTCGAAAAGCGTATGAACGAGTGCGGGCTGAGCGAGAGCGATTATGCGTGGTATGCCGATCTGAGGAGATACGGCGGTTGCGTTCATTCCGGGTTCGGCATGGGGTTCGAGAGACTTATAATGTATCTGACCGGTGTCTCGAATATACGCGACGCAATCCCGTTTCCGCGTACCGTCGGAAATCTGATGTACTGAAAGATACGCAAGCTATCTTTTCCGCATAACGAATAAAAAAATTCATAAGGATTATAAGTATATTTTCAGATGATTAAGATAATTGTGGACGCCATGGGCGGCGACAACGCCCCTGCGGCAATCGTGGAAGGAGCGGTGAAGGCTCTCGAAAAGGACAAGGATTTAAGTCTTATTCTTGCCGGAAGGCAGGAAGACGTGAGTGCCGAACTCGGAAAATTCTCGTATGATCGTTCGCGTGTGGAGATAATGGACTGCCGCGACGTGATAGATATGAACGAAGTCCCCACCGAAGCTATACGGAAGAGCGGGTCTTCCATGGTGATGGCGTACAAGGCGCTGAAGGCGCGTGAGGATATAGCGGGTTTTGTTACGGCCGGTTCAACGGGTGCCGCGATTGCCGGCGGGCAGCTCATTCTCGGCAGGATTCGCGGAGTGAAACGCGCCGCGCTCTGCCCTGCGATCCCTAACGTGAAAGGGGGATATACCCTTCTTTGCGATTGCGGCGCAAATGCCGAGTGCAAACCGTCCATGCTTCTCCAGTTCGCGGTCTTAGGCTCGGCATATTCGTCCGTGCGGTTCGGTAAAGAGAGGCCTAAAGTCGGGCTGCTGAACAACGGCACGGAGGAGCATAAAGGGGATGCGCTGAGGCAGCAGACATATAAACTGCTGTCGAAAATGGACGTCATAAATTTTGTGGGGAATGTCGAGGGACGCGATATAACGATGAGCGATTTGGACGTTGTCGTATCGGACGGGTTTTCGGGGAATGTCGCGCTCAAGTCATTGGAAGGCTCTGCCAAGCTGGTGCTCTCGGTGTTCAAAAACGAGATAAAGAATTCTTTTTCGGCCAAAATAGGTGCGCTGCTTATGATGAAATCCATAAAGCGCATGTTCGGCAAGCTTGACTTCGAGGCTGTCGGCGGGGCACTCCTGCTCGGGCTCAAGAAAGCGGTCGTAAAGAGCCACGGCTCGTCCAAGGCGCGTACCATAACTGCCGCAATAGAGAGCGTGGCGGCTATACACCGCGGCAACCTCATAGGCAAAGTCGAGGAGATGCTCTCCGCAACGGACTGGGAAAATCTTGTTTCAGACGAAGAGAAAAATTGAAAGACGACAATATTTCAAAGCTCTGTAAAAGATTGGGCTATAAATTCAAGGATACGGAACTTCTTATGCGCGCGCTCACGCATTCCTCGGCTGCGCGAGGCGTGAATAATGAGCGGCTGGAGTTTTTGGGCGATTCCGTTATCCAGCTCGTCGTCACGCACCGGCTGTACGGCGGCGGCGGGAACGAGGGCGACATGACCGCCGACAGACAGAGGCTGGTGTCGCATGCGCCGCTTAAAGAGGCGTCGCAAAGACTCGGGCTTTACGACTTTATGATAAAGAGCCCGGGCGATATCGGGGATAAGGCGCACTCGTCCGTGTATGAAGCGGTAGCGGGCGCGGTGTTCGCAGACGGCGGATATGCGGCGGCCGAGAAGTTTATAGCGCGTACCTTGATAGATGTTCATACCGCAGCGCCTCGAAACTATAAAGGTGCGCTTCAGGAGCATATGCAGAGCGAAAAAAAGCAGTTGCCTGCATATATGACGGAGATGATCGGCGGTACGGCGAACAAGCCGGTATTCAGGTGTGTTTTAGTCGCGGACGGGAAAGAGTTTAAGGCTGAGGGCGGAAGCAAGGCGGAGGCGGAGAGAAAAGCCGCCGAAAAAGCAATGAAGTTTTTCCGATTCGCCGCGCAAGATGATATAAAAAAATAACTATGCAGGGTGCAGCGCGGCGCGAAAAAAATTTAAGCGTCGCCGCTGTCGGGAAAGAGAGAGAATGGAAAGTTTTAAAAAAATAGAGCTTATCGGATTCAAATCGTTTGCCGACAAAACCGTCATTCCGTTTACCGACGGCGTGACATGTATAGTCGGACCCAACGGCTGCGGGAAGTCTAACGTAGCCGATGCCATACGTTGGGTCCAGGGCGAGAAGTCGGCAAAACAGATGCGCGGCACGCAGATGATGGACGTAATTTTCAACGGTACGGAAAAACGGCGTCCCACTTCGTACTGCGAAGTGACGCTCACGTTTGACAACACGTCGCGCATATTCGATATAGACCTCGATGAGGTGGAGATGACGAGAAGATTGTATCGCGACGGTACGAGCGAATATCTTCTCAACCGTCAGCCGTCGAGAATGAAGACATTGACGACGCTGCTCCACGGCGCAGGCGCGGCCAAAGAGGGCTACTCCATTATAGGCCAGGGCAGAATAGAGACTATAATGAACGCCAAACCGCACGACAGGCGCGCCATATTCGAAGAGGCCACGGGTATCACCATATACAGGGAGAGAAAAGCGGACGTCGAGCGTACGCTCGCGAGTGCCAGAGACAATCTGTATGTGTACCTGCAGAGGATGCATGAGGTGGAGCGTCAACTCGCTCCCGCGCAGAAGGCGGCAGAGAGCGCCGTAAAGTATGAAGCGCTCTATGCACAGCTCCGCGATTTCGAGGTCAATCTGTATATTTACCGGCACGACTCGAGCGCGGACAAAAAGCGCAAAATAAACGAGGTGATAGACGCATACACCGCGCAGATAGAAGAGCTGAGCGCGCGCTCGAACGAGATTTTACAGGAATATGAAAAGTGTCGCGACGCAATAGACAGTGCGGATGCCGAGATCGCAGAGCTGCAGGACAAGCTGCTCCATTACAGTGTAGGCATAGAGCAGAAGACGGGCGAAGGCAGGCTGTTCCAGGAAAGAGCAAAAGCCGCAAAAGAAAAACTGCGCGGCGCGCAGGACGATATAAGCAGCGCACAAAAGCGCATAGAGGAGATAGAAAAAGAGATACGCAGGGCGGAGGACTATATAAAGAAGAACGCCGACCGCGTTGCCAAGATAGAAGAGAGCTGTCAAAAAAGCGAGCAGGAGCTCAATGCCATTGCCGGTCGGATAGGCGAGTACGAAGCGATGACCGACGAAAACAGGAAGAAGGTGATGGACGCTCTTCGCGATTTGTCGGATATCAATAAAAACATGGGCTCTATCGAGGCGCAGCGCGAGCTGCTGAACGAACGCCTTGCGGAAGTTATGGCCACGCTGAACGAGATAACGGGCATCCGCGACGGGTATAAGAAAGATTACGACGAGAGCATAAAAAAACACGGCGAGCTCACCGAGTTCATAGCCGGCGAGCACCAGACGGTAGAAGAGGCGCAAAAGGCCGTCAGCGATTGCGAGGAGAATATCCAGACATGTGCGCGCAAGGCGTACGAATGCAGATCGCAGATCGAGAATCTCAATGAGGCGCTTGCGCGCGAACAGGCGCTTCGCGATAAGTTCGAGGGGTATGTCTATTCCGTGCAGAACCTCATGCGCGAGGCGAAAAGCGACAGGCAGCTGTCGTCGAGAATACAAGGCCTCATCGCTGACATAGTCTCTACCGAACAGGAGTATGAAATAGCCATAGAGACGGCGTTCGGCGGGGCGATGCAAAACATAGTGACCGAGACGCGCGACGATGCGAAGTACCTGATCGAGTACTTGAAGCGAAGTCGCGGCGGACAGGTTACATTCCTGCCCATCGAGGCCATGCGTCCGCGCGCGGACAGCGAGTACCTGCGCTCTGCGCTCAAGGAAAAGGGTGCGGTGGGGCTTGCGGCAAACCTCGTTCAGTACGACAGAAAGTATGAAAACGTAATACGCTTCCTTTTGAGCAATACGCTCGTATGCGACGATATCAACAGCGCGACCGCCATTGCGACGCGCTATCCGCGCGCGTTCAAGATAGTCACGCTCGACGGGGACGTCATAAACAGTTCGGGCTCCATGACCGGCGGTTCAAGAAAGGGGAATACGGGCAACCTGCTCGCCTCCGAGCGCAAGGTCAAGGAGTACGAGACTCAGATAGAGGAAAAGAGGCAAACCATGAATCGCATGGAGACGCTTCGCGACAACTATCAGAAAGAGATAGGTAAAAAGCGCGCGGAGCTCGAGAGGATCATGAAGAGCTTCCAGTCCTCGCGTTCGGAGCTTGCGGCCAACGAACAGCTGCAGGAGAGTCTTTTGAAACAGATCTCGGCCGAGGACGGCAGGCTTGCCGTATTCAGACAGACGGCCGAAATGATTCGTGCAAGGCTCGGTGAACTGGACGATAAATATACGGATGCAAGCCGAGGCGTGAGCGACCTTTCCGCCAAGACGGACAGCGGCTCGTCTGAAATAGATGACATGAGCTCGAAATACGATGACCTTGTCTCCGAGCGTGACGAGATTCTCTCGAGGATCAACGCGGCGCGCGTGGAAAAGGCATCGCTGGAAGCGGCCGTGAAGTCGGGCGAGGAGAACATTGTACGGCTGAACAGCGAAAGACAGGAGCTTTCCGAGAAGATAGTGAAGATGCGCGAGGTTATACCCGGCTACGAAAAGGACTTGGAGTTACTGAGCTCGCAAATGCAGCATGCTTCGCTGACAAAGGAAGAGCAGGCCATAGTCGACGACATAAACGCGCGCATCAAGCAGACTACGTTCGGCAAGGTGGCGTTCAACGAGCGCATAAAAGAGATAGACACCGAGCGCGGCGATATATATATCCGGCTCGAGGAGCTCAGGGACAGGCGCAATCAGCAGCAGATAAATCTGACCAAGCTGGATGCGGACCTCGGCAATTTGCAGGATCGCATATTGAGCGAATACGATATGGACTACGATGCGTGTCTGCAGTACAGAATGGACAACTTCGACCATACTACGGCGGCGAACACCATTGCGTCCTTGAAACGCCAGATAGGCACGCTCGGCCCCATCAACCCGAATGCCGTTGCGGAATATAAAGAGATTAAAGAACGCTACGACAAGATGGACGCCGAAAAGGTCGATATGGAAAAGGCCATAGAAGATCTCACTTCGGCATTAAACGATGTCCGCGACGAGATGCTGCGCATCTTCAACGAGGGGTTCGATAAAATCAACGAGAACTTTAAAACGACGTTTAAGGAACTGTTCGGCGGCGGCAGGGCCGAACTCGAGATGGACTATACCGAAAGCGACGACCCGCTCGAGGCGGGCGTGGAGATCCAGGCCTGTCCTCCGGGCAAGAAACTTACGAGAATATCACTTCTCTCCGGCGGTGAGAGGGCACTGACGGCGATAGCCATTCTGTTCGCCATAATCGGCATGCGGCCCATGCCGTTCTGCGTACTGGACGAGATAGAGGCCGCGTTGGACGAGGCCAACGTTGCAAGGTATGCGAAATACCTCAAGAAGTTCTCTTCGCAGACGCAGTTCATAGTAATAACGCACAGGAAGCCCACAATGGAGAACGCGGACAACCTGTTCGGCGTTACCATGGAGGAGAAAGGCGTATCCAAAATAGTTTCCGTCAAGCTCTCGGAAGTCGAGTCGCGCCTGGGCGGAGATACCGTCGTAAACTAAAAAAAAAGAATATAAAAAAAAGACAGACAAAGCCTGCGCGGCGCGGGACTTCTTCGCGCCGCGCAGAGTTTTTATGCCGAGGACGGTCTCTCGTCTTCTTAGAGACGAGACGGGTTTCGGGAGGTTATAATGGGTATTTTTTCGAAGATAACGGGTGCGCTCAAAAAGACCAAGGAAAGTTTGGGCGGGGCGTTAAAGTCGCTCTTTTCGCGAAGCAAATTCGACGATGAGTTTTATAACGATTTGGAAGAGGTGTTGATCTCTGCGGATATTTCGCCGGCCGCGGCGGAGGAGGCCGTGGACGAGCTTCGAGCCGAGGTGAAGAAAGAGAAGATAAAAGACGAGGAGTACGTCATAAGCCTGCTCAAAGATATACTCGAAGAACAGCTCACTCGCGCCGTCTGCCCCGAGATAGAATATCCCGCGGTCATATTGCTTATAGGCGTAAACGGAGTAGGTAAGACGACGACCGTAGGCAAGCTCGCGGATTATTTTTTGAGGAACAAAAAAAGCGTAACCGTCGCCGCCGCAGACACCTTCCGCGCCGCGGCGGCCGACCAGCTTACGATCTGGGCGGAGCGCGCGGGCGTGAGGATAGTAAAGCACGAGGAGGGGAGCGACCCGTCGGCGGTGGTTTTCGACGCGCTCTCTTCGGTAAAGGCGAAAGGCACCGATGTGCTGCTCGTGGATACCGCGGGGAGACTGCACGTCAAGGCCAACCTCATGGAGGAGCTCAAGAAGATCTCGCGCGTCATAACACGCGAATATCCCGGAGCAAACGTGTATAAACTGCTCGTTTTGGACGCGACGACGGGCAATAACGCCGCGAGCCAGGCAAGGATGTTCGACGAGGCGGTGGACTTGGACGGCATAGTGCTCACCAAGCTCGATTCAACGGCTAAGGGCGGGTTTGTAATCTCGCTGTGCAGCGAGCTGGAGATACCCGTAATGTTTGTCGGCACGGGCGAGAAGATAGACGATCTCGAGATATTTGAGCCGGAAGAGTTTATAGACGGGATACTGTGACGAGCAGTGTGTAAGCTTTAAAAAAAAATATACGGGAGATAACCATGACCGAACGCGAAAAAATGCTCGGCGGCATGCTCTACAACGCAAGCGATGCGGAACTTTATGCGTTGCACGAAAGAGCGGTCGAGCTGTGCAAAAAACTGAATTTTTGCAACCTGTCAGATAAAGAAAGGGATGAAACCGTCCGTAAGCTGCTCGGCAAATGCGGGAAAAAAGTTGTCATAGGTTACGGTTTTTGGTGCGACTACGGGTGCAATATAGAGGTGGGAGAAAATTTCTATACCAACTACGACGTCGTTATTCTGGATGTGTGCAAAGTGACTATAGGCGACAACTGTCTGATAGCGCCGAAGGCAGGGATATATACCGCATGCCATCCGCTTGAGCGCGATGTGCGCGTAAGCGGGCTTGAGACGGGGAAGCCCGTGACCATAGGCAACGACTGCTGGATAGGCGGGCATGCGGTCATAAACCCGGGCGTAAAGCTCGGCGATAACGTCGTCGTGGGGAGCGGCTCGGTTGTCACCAAAAGTTTCCCGTCAAACGTAGTCATAGCGGGAAATCCTGCTAAAATAATAAGACATCTGTAATGAAGGACATAGTTAAACCCGGCCTCGAGAGGCCGGGTTTTTCGATCAGGCGTTTTCTTGTTTAAAAAGCGATTTTATCATGGTGCTCACGTAGAGAACGGGCACGATGTCTATTTTGTCCAGATATTTTGTCACGGATTTCATGTTTTTTGCGGGGACGAGCACCTTTTTAAACCCCATTTTGACGCACTCGCCCACACGCTTCTCGGCGTAGGACACGGCGCGCACTTCGCCGGTCAAACCGACTTCGCCGAATGCGGCGGTGTATTTGTCTACAGGCGTCTCTAAAAGCGATGACACGAGCGCGGCGCATACGGCGAGGTCGGACGACGGCTCGTTGAGTCGTATTCCGCCCATGGCGTTGACGTATACGTCGAATGAGGACAGATTGATCCCGCACCGTTTTTCGAGTACGGCCAAAAGCAGGACGAGTTTATTATAGTCCACGCCGAGAGGCATCCTTCTGGGCTGACCGAACGAAGTCTTTGAAACGAGCGTCTGGATCTCGACGTTCATGCACCTGTTGCCCGTGCGCGCCGGCGTGACTATGGCGCCTGCCTCTTCGCCGCGGTTTTCGGAAAGGAATATACCCGAATAGTCGGTCACGGGGATTATGCCCGAGTCGGTCATCTCGAACACGCCGACCTCGGATACGTTGCCGAACCTGTTTTTGACCGAGCGCAGTATCCGGAAGTTTTCTTGGTTTTCGCCCTCGAAATAGAGAACCGCGTCCATTATATGCTCAAGCACCTTCGGGCCCGCGAGCGCACCCTCTTTGGTGACGTGGCCTATGAGGAAGAACGTGACGGCGCGAGTTTTTGCGATCCGCATTATGCGCGACGCGCATTCGCGGACTTGAGTCACGGAGCCTGCGGAAGAGGAGAAATCGTCCGTATATACGGCCTGAACGGAGTCTATTATACAGAACTCGACGCCGTCGAGCTCAGACTCGAGGCCGTCTATGCATGTCTCGTTTATGACGAGAAGGTTGCCGGGCTTAAGTCCTAACCTTTCCGCTCTGAGCTTTACCTGTGAGCAGCTCTCCTCGGCGGAGAAGTACAGCACCTTATGCTCTGAAGAAAGGTGCGAGGCGATCTGCGTAAGCAGCGTGGATTTTCCTATGCCCGGGTCGCCGCCTATAAGGATGAGCGAGCCGTCGACGATTCCGCCGCCGAGAACGCTGTCGAACTCGGATATGCCGGAAGATGTGCGTTTAAAGCTTTGAAAGCTTACCTCGCCGAGCGGCACGGCCTTAGCCGGGCCGTGAGTTTTCTTCGCGGCGGATTTTGAAGGCGTTATATTTACCGGCTCTTCCGTCATTGTATTGAATTTACCGCACGAGGGGCATCTGCCCAGCCACCGCGGGCTGGTCGAGCCGCACTCGGAACATACGAAAACAGTAGAATTTTTCACGATCGATTTCTATTTTTTTAAAGTCTGTTTTATTTTTATCTCATCGAGCAGCACGGCGCTGTACGCCGTTATGCCCTTACCCTCGCCGACAAAGCCCAGTTTTTCGCAGGTGCCGGCGGCGATTGCGATGCGTTCGGCGTCCAAACCGCATATCGAGGCGAGAGAGGCGCGCATCCTGTCCGTATGCGGCGAAAGGCGCGGTTTTTCGGCCAGCACGGTGACGGATATATTGACAGGCGCAAGACCCTTTCCTTTAGCCATGTCAAGCGCCTGCCTTAAAAAAGCGGCGCTGTCCGCGCCCCGGTATTTTTCGTCCGTGTCCGGGAAATACCGGCCGATGTCGTACAGACCGCAGCCGGAGAGCACGGCGTCCGTCACGGCGTGGAGAATGACGTCTCCGTCGCTGTGAGCCGTCAGTGAATCGTCGCACTCGATTTTTACGCCGGCGAGCGTTACGAAATCCTCGCCCCCGCCGAAAGCGTGGGTGTCCGCGCCTATGCCGACGCGCTTTGCGGCAACTTCCGGAGTGCGGAGAAAGCTCCTTTCAAAATCTTCGCGGAATGTAAGCTTTATATTGTCCTTGGCGCCTTCGAAAATATGCGGCCTGCCCGCATATTTTGCGTATATGGAACTGTCGTCCGTATAGACGCAGCCGTCACCGTCTGCCAGCTCGTACGCTTTTTTGATATCTGCGGTTAAAAAGCCCTGCGGCGTCTGAACGGCGCAGACCGTCTCGCGCGCGGGGATGTCGGTTATCACGCCGCGACAGACTATTGCCGTCGTATCCGTGGCGGGGACGGCGCACACGGCGCTGCCGTATTTTTTTACTGCGGCTATGCAGTCGGTTATGGTCTTTTTTGTGACGTACGGCCTTGCACCGTCATGGATGAGCACGATATCGCAGGTAGTGAGGGCGAGTGCCGCCCTCACGCCGTCCGTACGCGTTTTGCCGCCCGTTATCACGCGGAAGCCGAACGGCGCGCACAGCGCGCTTATCTCCTTATAGTCGTTTAAAGATGATGTGACGATAACCTCGTCTATCTCGGGTATATCGAACTTTGTCAGCGTATGCCAAAGCACGGGCGCGTCCGACAGCGCGGCTAAAAGCTTATTTTTGCCAAAGCCCGCTCTCTCGCCCGTGCCCGCGGCGCAAATTATGGCGCTTACTTTCATTTGCCGTCCTCTTTTTTTTCGTCTACGTTATTACTTCGTACAGCGTATGCGCGTCGTCTTTTTTGACGTTTTCTTTAACGTCCAGCACTTTAAATTTCAGCGTTCCGCTGAAGTAGCGGATCTCGACCACGTCTCCGGGCCTCACCTCGTGCGACGGCTTGACTTCCCTGCCGCCTATCATAACCTTTCCCGCCGAGCATGCGTCATGTGCCGCAGTGCGTCTTTTTAGGATGCGCGAAACTTTAAGAAATTTGTCTATTCTCAATTCAATCACCAAAATAAACGGGCGTGTTTCGGCGCCCTTATCGAGATATGCGTATAATTGAATTTTTATACCCGGAAAAGGGCGTAAATTTACTTGACTTTACTCATTTACGCCCGTATAATGGTACAATGTATTAAAATGCGGTATAAGCGACTTTTTTACCGTTTTCACCCGTTTTTTAATCAATTTCGGACGAATGCTCGAGGTATATTTTTTGCCTGAAACAATGCAATTATATACCATAAAGCCCGGTTTGTAAAGAGCGGCGGATAAAATACACGCACAAATTTTAAAAAACATCCAAAAAAATTTTTTTAACGGCAATACAGATTTTTTCCGGTGAAAAGATATATACGGATAATCGCTCATGTACGAAAATAAATAAAGCGCAAGCAAAAAAAGGAGTAATTATCTTGAATTTACCTGTTGTAAAGTACGGTAAAACGGAAAGACGAAAATTCGGCAAGATAAACGAAGTCATCGACATTCCCGACCTCGTTGAGATTCAGAAGGAGAGCTACAATAACTTCATCAACGAAGGTATTGCCGAGGTATTCGAGGATTTTTCGCCGATAACCGACTATTCCGATCACTACGAGCTGTATTTTCTCAACCACTGGTTTGACGAAAAGCCCAAGTACGACGAAAAAGAGTGCAGAAACCGCGATGCGACGTATGCGCTGCCGCTGCATGTTACGGTAAGGCTTGTCAACAAAGTCAAAGAAGAGGTCATCGACCAGGCCGTATTTATGGGAGAATTCCCGCTCATGACCGAGAGCGGTTCTTTCATCATAAACGGCGCGGAGCGCGTAATCGTGTCCCAGCTGGTTCGTTCGCCCGGCGTGTACAACGCGAGTACGCGCGACAAGACCGGAAAGGAGATGTTCAACACGACCGTCATACCCAACCGCGGTGCGTGGCTCGAGTTTGAGCAGGACGCACAGGGCGTGCTCTGGGTGCATGTCGACAGGAAGCGCAAGATATGCGCTACCGTTCTTTTGCGCGCACTCGGTTTCGGGTCCGACAGGGCGCTGCTTAACCTGTTCTCTAACGATAAGATGATAAAAAACACCATCGAGAGAGATACGGCGAAATCCGAGTCGGACGGGCTTATAGAGCTGTACAGGAGACTGCGTCCCGGCGAAATCCCTACGGAAGCGTCCGTGCGGCAGCATCTCAATAACCTGTTCTTCGATTCCAGAAGGTACGATGTCGTAAAGGTGGGCAGGTATAAGTTCAATAAAAAGCTGAATTTAGCATACCGCTTACCCGGCTGTCGGCTCGCGGCAGACGTGTTCGATCCCGAGACCGGCGAGATTATGGGCAGAGCCGGCGAAGTAGTGAGCGAGCAGCAGGCCGTCGCCATTCAGGACGCAGGCATAAACGAGGTGTTCGTGCTCGTATCCGACCCCGTGCAAGGCGAGATCAAGCATAAGATAATAGCCAACAACACGATTAATTTCTCGGCGGTAAGCGACAAGAACGTGAAAATGTTCGGGTTGCTGCCTACGATATATTATCCCAACTTCAAGTTCATGAAGAAAATTGCCAGGGAGTGCAAACGCGCCTCGGCTGTGAAAGTTGCGGCAAAGTATGCGGACGAAATCAATGCCATATATTATGTCCGGGAATCAGAAGAAACGGACGACGAGAAGCCCGAGGAGAAGAAAAACAGGGAAAAGCGCAGGGATACGCGCGTAAAGTTCGTCGAGGCATGCAAACTCTTCGACGCACTGCTTTCATCGAATAAGGAAGAGCTTGATTCGGACGAAAAGAAGACGATAAAGCCCGTAATCGAAAAGCTCAATCACAAGCATATAACGGTGGACGACATAGTGGCGTCCATATCCACGAACATAGACCTTCAGTACGGCATAGGGACGATAGACAACATCGACCACCTCGGCAACCGCCGCGTGCGTTCCGTGGGTGAACTGCTTCAGAACCAGCTCCGCATAGGCGTTGCCAGGCTCGAGAAGCTCATAAAAGAGCGTATGGCTACTCAGGACGCTATGACAATCACGCCTTCCGGCCTTGTGAACGTGCGGCCCGTTTCGGCCGTAATCCGCGAGTTCTTCGGTTCGTCCCAGCTGTCGCAGTTTATGGACCAGACCAACCCTGCGGCGGAGCTTACGCACAAGCGTAAACTTTCTGCGCTAGGGCCCGGCGGACTTAACAGGGACAGAGCGACTTTCGAAGTGCGCGACGTTCACCACTCGCATTACGGCAGAATGTGTCCCATAGAGACGCCCGAGGGGCAGAACATAGGTCTCATATCCTCGCTCGCCACTTTTGCAAAGGCGAACGAGTACGGCTTTATAATGAGCCCGTACCGCAGAGTGGTGAAGGACGAAAACGGCGTTCCCGTCGTGACCGACCGTGTAGACTATCTGACGGCGGATGAAGAGGACAGGTATATAGTCGCTCAGGCCAACGAACCGCTGGACGAGAATAATCATTTCGTAAATGCGCGTATAGGCTGCCGTCACCGGGATATGATAACGCAGTACCCGCCCGAGAAGATGGACTATATGGACGTCTCGCCCAAACAGCTGGTCTCCGTCGCCACCGCGCTTATTCCG
Source organism: uncultured Clostridia bacterium (assembly GCA_964383655.1). Lineage (GTDB taxonomy): Bacteria > Bacillota > Clostridia > Christensenellales > Borkfalkiaceae > Coproplasma. The sequence goes on from CAYLIO010000003.1 coordinate 25,235, forward strand.
TTCCTTGAAAACGACGATACCAACCGTGCGCTCATGGGATCGAACATGCAGCGCCAGGCCGTGCCGCTCATGAAGACCGAGTCGGCCATGGTGGCAACGGGAATAGAGGCTGCCATAGCGCGCGATTCCGGCGTGCTCGTTACCGCAAAGAAAGCGGGTGAGGTAATAGCTGCCGCATCCGATATTATAAAAATCAGGGAAGACGACGGGTTTGTATCCGAGTACAAACTCAAGAAATTCGAACGCTCCAACCAGGGCACATGCTTAAATCAGCGTCCCATAGTAAATACGGGCGACAGAGTAGAAGAGGGCGAAATAATAGCCGACGGTCCCGCCACAAGCAACGGCGAACTCGCTTTAGGCAAAAATATTCTCATAGGCTACATGGAGTGGGAAGGCTATAACTATGAAGACGCCATTCTCATCTCCGAGCAGGTGGTACAGGACGATCTGTTCACCTCTATCCATATAGAAGAACACGAGACCGAAGCGCGCGATACCAAACTCGGCGAAGAGGAGATAACGCGCGATATACCCAACGTGTCCGACGACGCGCTTAAAGACCTCGATGAAGACGGGATTATACGCATAGGCGCAGAAGTCAGGACCGGCGACATACTGGTCGGGAAGGTTACGCCTAAAGGCGAGACTGAACTTACGCCCGAGGAGAGACTGCTCCGCGCCATATTCGGCGAGAAGGCGAGAGAGGTGAGAGACACGTCCCTCAAAGTACCGCACGGCGAGGGCGGAATCGTAGTGGACGTAAAGGTGTTCACTCGCGAGAACAAGGACGAGCTGGCACCCGGAGTGAATAAACTCGTGCGCGTATATATCGCACAGAAGCGCAAGATACAGGTAGGCGACAAAATGGCAGGACGCCACGGCAACAAGGGCGTTATCTCGCGCGTGCTGCCCCAGGCTGACATGCCTTTCCTTGAGGATGGTACACCGCTTCAGATAGTGCTCAATCCGCTCGGCGTTCCCTCGCGTATGAATATAGGCCAGGTACTTGAAGTGCATCTCGGCCACGTGTGCAAGCTTCTCGACTGGAAAATAGCCACGCCCGTATTCGACGGCGCTACGGAGCACGACATAGAGGAACTGTTCAAAGAGAACGGGATAGTCAATGCCGAGGGCAATGTCGACGGCAAGGTTAAGGTGTATGACGGAAGAACGGGCGAACCTTTCGAAAACAAAGTGACTGTCGGCGTGCAGTACATGATAAAACTCAACCACTTGGTAGACGATAAAATACACGCGCGCTCCATAGGACCCTACAGCCTCGTCACACAGCAGCCGCTCGGCGGTAAGGCGCAGTTCGGCGGACAGCGCTTCGGCGAAATGGAAGTGTGGGCATTGGAGGCCTACGGCGCGGCGCATATCCTGCAAGAGATTCTCACCGTAAAATCGGATGACATCGTGGGCAGGGTAAAGACGTATGAGTCTATCGTAAAGGGGAATAACATCTCTGAGCCCGGCATACCCGAGGCGTTCAAGGTGCTTTTGAAAGAGCTTCAGTCACTCGCTCTCGACGTTAAGGTGCTCACCGAAAACAATGACGAACTCATAATCCATGAGCTCGATGAGGACGACGAGGCTATTCCTAGCGCGGCGGTACGCGAGCAGGAGGAGAGGGAGAGACTGCGCGGCGAGGAAGAGTTCATTCTTCCTTCGGATGCCGACGAGGATGACGAAGAGGATATCGGACTCGGCAACATCTTCGATACGAGCGATGATGACGATGACGACGGCTTCTCGAGCATGGAACTGTTCGGTGACTTTGACGACGATCTCGACGACGATCTCGATGATGATCTCGACGAAGATTTCGACGACGATGATCTGGACGTTCTAGACGATGAACTAGACGAAGATGGTAATGACGAGTAAGAAGGGAGGCATCAGAGAATAAACTATGTTTGAATTAAACGATTTTTGTTCGATTAAAATCGGAGTTGCTTCCCCTGAAAAGATAAGAGAGCTTTCAAGAGGCGAAGTAACAAAACCCGAGACAATAAACTACAGAACCCAAAAACCCGAACGTGACGGTCTTTTCTGCGAAAGGATATTCGGTCCGATGAAGGATTGGGAGTGCCACTGCGGCAAGTATAAACGCATACGTTACAAGGGCGTAGTGTGTGAAAAGTGCGGCGTGGAAGTGACCAGGTGCAAAGTGCGTCGCGAGCGCATGGGGCATATCGAGCTGGCTGCGCCGGTGTCGCATATCTGGTATTTCCGCGGAGTGCCCTCGAGAATAGGGCTTGTGCTCGACATGAGCCCCAAGGCGCTTGAGCAGGTCATCTACTTTGCGGCGTATGTGGTCATTGATCCGGGTAAAGTGCCCGTCCTTGAAAATAAGCAAATCATAAACGATAAAGAGCTTCACGAGATAGAGGAGCTCTACGGCGACAGCAGTGTCACGGGGCTCAAGGTGAGTATGGGTGCCGAGGCGATACGCGAATTGCTTATGGCGGTCGACCTTGATAAAGAGTGCGCAGACTGCAGAAAGATAATAGACGGAAACCAGTCGGGTCAGAAGCGCGTGAAGGCGGTAAAGAGGCTTGAAATTTTAGAGGCGATGAACAAGAGCGATCAACGGCCCGAGTGGATGATTCTCACCGTCCTGCCCGTGCTCCCGCCTGAGCTGAGACCCATGGTTCAGCTCGACGGCGGCAGGTTCGCGTCATCCGATCTCAATGATTTGTATCGCAGGGTTATAAACCGCAACAACAGGCTCAAGAGAATGATTGAGATAGGCGCGCCGGATATTATAGTAAAGAACGAAAAGCGCATGCTCCAGGAGGCCGTGGATGCGCTCATAGACAACGGCAGGCGCGGAAAACCGCTCTCCGGTCCGTCGAACAGGGAGCTTAAATCGCTCACCGGCATGCTTCGCGGCAAACAGGGCAGATTCCGTCAGAACCTGCTCGGCAAGCGCGTGGACTATTCGGGCCGTTCGGTTATCGTCGTAGGCCCCGAGCTTAAACTCTATCAGTGCGGTCTGCCGAAAGAGATGGCTATAGAACTGTTCAAGCCGTTTGTAATGCGTAAGCTCGTCGAGAGCGGGCAGTGCCATAACATAAAGAGCGCAAAGCGCACGGTGGAAAGGGCGAAGCCGTTCGTATGGGACGTGCTTGAGGATGTCATAAAGGACCATCCCGTTCTTTTGAACCGCGCTCCCACGCTTCACAGACTGTCCATACAGGCTTTCGAGCCCGTGCTGATCGAGGGCAGGGCCATAAAAATCCATCCGCTCGTCTGCACGGCGTTCAACGCTGACTTCGACGGCGACCAGATGGCTGTGCACGTGCCTCTCTCCATAGAGGCTCAGGCAGAGGCCAGGTTCCTCATGCTGTCTTCGAACAATATACTTAAACTCTCGGACGGCAAGCCGGTTATGCAGCCCTCGCAGGATATGGTTATGGGCGCATATTACCTCACCATCATACGCCGTGCCGAGAATAAATATTACCGCTGGACGGGCGTGAGATACGTCGAATGCGAAGCGGGTGACGAGGGTGCGGAAAAATATATTCCTAATGCGTACATCTCCGAAGATGAGGCTCTCATGGCTTATCAGACGCAGTATGTGCACATGCAGGACGAAATATATGTTCGCAGGACCGTAAAGATAAACGACGAGAAATCGCCCTATAACGGCGAAACTGTAGTCGGTAAGATAAAAACTACCGTAGGCAGGATTATATTCAATAACGATATGCCTCAGGATCTCGGCTTTGTCGAGAGAAAGACCAAAGAGGATTATCTTAAATACGAAGTCTCTTACGACTTTTTAGGCTCAGGCGTGGCCGTCGGCAAAAAACAGCTCGGCAAGATTGTAGAGCGCTGCTTCAAGACGGGCGGTGCGCCCCGTGCGGCCGACGTTCTTGATAAAATCAAGACGCTCGGGTATAAGTATTCGACGATAGGCGCCATAACAACCTCGGTATTCGATATGACTATTCCTGCGGAAAAGGATCAAATAATTGCCGACACCGAGGAAAAAGTGGCACAGATCGAGCGCAAATATCAGCGCGGCCTTCTGCGTGAGGAGGAGCGCTACAATGCGGTTATTGACGCGTGGGATGAGGCGACGAACGAGGTTACGAACGAGCTCAAAGAATCGCTGGATAAGTTCAATCCTATCTGGATGATGGCAAATTCCGGTGCGCGCGGATCTATTGACCAGATGAAACAGCTCTCCGGCATGCGCGGACTGATGGTTAACCCGCAGGGTAAAAAGATAGAGGTGCCCGTTAAGTCCTGCTTCAGACAGGGGCTCTCCGTTTTAGAGTATTTCATCTCTTCGCACGGCGGACGAAAAGGACTTGCGGATACCGCGCTCAAGACGGCTGACTCCGGCTATCTCACCAGACGTCTCGTCGACGTGTCGCAGGACGTTATCGTGCGTGAAGATGACTGTATGGCCGGCAGTAAGAAGCCGCGCGGTATGATGGTCAAAGCCATAATCGGACCTAACGGCGAGGTTATAGAGAATCTGTTTGACAGAATCCAGGGCAGGTTTGCGGCCGAGGATGTGAAGGATAAGGACGGCAACGTGCTTGTAGGGATGAACGAGTTCATCACCGACGAGATGGCGGAGAAGATTGTCGGCGCGGGAATAGAGCAGGTGTCCATCCGCTCGATATTCAGCTGTAACTCGCGTTTCGGTGTCTGCGCCAAATGCTACGGCAAGAATATGGCTACCAATACGCCCGTTCAGGTGGGCGAGGCGGTAGGCGTTATATCGGCGCAGTCCATAGGCGAGCCCGGCACACAGCTTACCATGCGTACATTCCATACCGGCGGTATCGCCGCGACGGGCGACATCACGCAGGGTCTTCCTCGTGTCGAAGAGTTGTTCGAGGCGCGCAAGCCCAAGGGCTGCTCGACGCTTTGCGAAGTGTCAGGCGTCGTGACGATAGATGACAGCAATAACTTAAAGAACGTACAAGTTCGCGATACTGTTACCAATGAGGTAAAGAAGGAATATTCGCTTCCGTTCAATGCCGAACTTCTAGTGAAAAACGGGGATAAGGTCGATCCGGGCACACAGCTCAATGCGGGCTCCGTATATCCCCAGGATATATTGAGAATATCCGGCGTGAAGGGAGTGCAGGACTATATCTTAGAACAGGTTCAGTCCGTCTATCGTTCGCAGGGCGTTGATATAAACGATAAGCATATCGAGATAATAGTGCGTCAGATGCTCAGAAAAGTTAAGATAGAGAACGCGGGCTCGACCGATCTTCTTCCCGGCGAGACCGTGGATATGTTCTCTGTCGAAGAGGCTAACCAAAAAGCTATCGAAAGCGGCGGAACACCCGCGCTCCAGAAGCGTGTTCTGCTCGGTATAACCAAAGCCGCGCTTTCAACCGATTCGTTCCTCTCGGCGGCGTCATTCCAGGAGACGGCAAGAGTGCTCACCGATGCGGCAATAAAGAACAAAGTCGATCCGCTCATCGGTCTTAAAGAAAACGTCATCATAGGCAAGCTCATCCCTGCGGGAACGGGCGTGAAGGAGTATAAAAACATGTCCCCTTCAATAAGCCCGGGATACAGCAGCGTGATAAGCTCCGTCGATGAGTATATTCGCAGATAAAAATCGATAAAAAAACAGCGCCCGTCCATATCAGGACGGGCGCTGTTTAACA
>CAYLIO010000004.1:0-28729 GCA_964383655.1 uncultured Clostridia bacterium
TCTTCTTTATTTATGCAGTTGTCAATCTTCGCTTCCGTCAGCTCCCGGCTGACGTTGTTTTTCTACGATTATCCCTTAAGAAAAACTATGCTGTCGCAACGACAGCTCATACATAGTACCAAAATATAATTTTGTTGTCAAGTAAAATATAATCTGTTTTCGAAATTTTAATCGAAGTGAAGCAGGCAGCTATTCGAGAGTTTTTATCCCGAAATTTTAACCCTTAAATCCTGTTTTTTATGACAAATATTTCACCAATTTCTCCCGTTGCCGGGTAGTCTGCAAACCGCGTTTAATACGGTAAAATAAGGGCATGAAAAATACGGAAAAGAAATGCTCGTATTGCGGAGAAACGAGTAAACAAAGAAAGATGGGCTTCACGCGATACGGAACACAGCGGTATATGTGCGGATGTTGCGGAAAGACATATACGCCCGATCCACAAACTCGCGTAAATACGTATATAATGACGATGATAAGCCGAAAACCGCGACAAATAGCAGGATTTGCCGTGGTTTCGGGGTGATGCGGGAGATGGCAGGCAGCGCGGATGAGTATTGCTCAGGCAGGTGCCCTGTATACCGTAACGTAATATACAAACAAAACTTTGAGGATAAAAGCGACACTCGCAACGTAGAAAGTAGCAATGCGGATTAAGACGGAAGAGCCGATGCTTCTTTAAAAGCATGGAAACGCTTGAAGCGATGCTTAAGCGTGTTCATAGACGCGTACAATAAATTCGGCGAGGCAAAAGAACGATACAAAATCCCCGTTGAACATCGCAGAGCAAATACAAAGCATTTACATAAATACCGCGAACGTCCGTTCAAGGTACCGGATTTCCCATGAGGTTAAACACTCTCGGAAACACCTCCGGCTTGCGCAAAACTTGTTTTTATGTTACAATCCGAACGTGAACGAAATTACTTCGAAAAAAATATTAGAGGAACTTGCCGCTCTCTACCCGGATGCCCGTCCGGCACTGCACTACGACAGTCCATACGAATTGCTCGTGGCGGTAATTCTCTCCGCCCGGTGCACGGATGAGCGAGTAAACAAAGTAACCTCGGAACTTTTTAAAAATCACGGCACGCCTGCAAAAATGCTTGAACTTTCTGAAGAAGATCTGGAGCGTTATATCTACTCATGCGGTTTTTATCATAACAAGGCCGCACATATTCTCTCCGCGAGCCGGGACATTTTAGAAAATTTCGGCGGCGAAGTGCCGTCCTCTCTCGAAGAGCTCAAAAGCCTTGCGGGTGTCGGGCAAAAAACAGCGAATGTCGTCTATTCTGTAGCATTCGGCGGTGATGCCATAGCCGTGGATACACACGTCTTTCGAGTCTCGAACAGACTCGGACTGGTATGCGCGTCAACTCCCGAGAAGACGGAAGAGGCGCTTAAAAAAGTCATCCCGAAAGGCAACCGGTCCAAGGCGCACCACCTGCTTATCTATCACGGCAGAAGAGTCTGTCGCGCACAAAGACCTGATTGTACGAACTGCACCCTGAATAAATGGTGCGAATTTTTTAAAAAATCAAAAAGCATATAAAAAACCCGGAAACACGATGATGATCCGGGTTTTTCATTACGACTTATAAACGGGCGGGATAACCCGCCCGTTTTAATTGTCAATCCTTATTAAAGAACCTTGGAAATAACTCCCGAGCCTACCGTTCTGCCGCCCTCACGGATAGCAAACTTAAGCTTCTCTTCAACAGCTACAGGCTTGATAAGGTCTACGGTGATAGTTACGTGGTCACCGGGCATAACCATTTCCGTGCCCGCGGGAAGTTCGATGGAACCGGTAACGTCAGTAGTTCTGATGAAGAACTGCGGACGATAGTGGTTGAAGAACGGAGTGTGGCGTCCGCCTTCTTCCGCCTTAAGCACGTAAACCTGAGCCTCGAACTTGGTGGAAGTCTTTACGGTGCCGGGTTTTGCGATAACCTGACCCTTTTCAACACCCTTACGATCGATACCGCGAAGCAGAGCGCCGATGTTATAACCGGCTATAGCCTCGTCAACGCTCTTATGGAACATTTCAAGACCGGTAATAACTGTGCCTACGGGCTTCATGATAAGTCCTACGATTTCAGCGGGGTCGCCTACATGAGCAATACCTCTCTCTACACGTCCGGTAGCAACGGTGCCGCGGCCGGAGATGGTGAACACGTCCTCAACGGGAAGCAGGAAGGGCTTCTCGGTATCTCTCTGGGGAGTAGGTATGTATGAGTCGATTACATCCATGAGCTCAAGAATGCACTGGCATTCGGGAGCTGCAAGCACTTCCGCTTCTGAACAACCGGAGGTTGCCTTTTCAAGCGCCTTGAGAGCAGAACCGCGGATAATGGGCGTATCATCGCCGGGGAAGTCATAGGAATTGAGAGTATCCCTTATTTCCATTTCAACAAGCTCGAGAAGTTCGGGATCGTCCATCTGATCGCACTTGTTGAGATAAACTACGATGTAGGGCACGCCAACCTGACGGGCAAGGAGAATATGCTCCTTGGTCTGGGGCATGGGACCGTCCGTAGCCGCAACAACGAGGATAGCGCCGTCCATCTGAGCCGCTCCGGTAATCATGTTCTTTACATAGTCAGCGTGTCCCGGGCAGTCAACGTGAGCATAGTGACGCTTGTCTGTCTCATATTCAACGTGAGCGGTATTGATCGTTATACCGCGCGCCTTCTCCTCAGGTGCCTTATCGATCTCGTCATATCTCATCTTCTGAGCCTGACCTTTGCACGCCATTACCATAGTGATAGCTGCGGTCAGAGTGGTTTTGCCGTGGTCAACATGGCCTATGGTGCCTATGTTAACGTGAGGCTTACTGTTGTCGTACTTAGCCTTTGCCATTTCTTGTTTTCTCCTTTGATCTTTATATATTAAACGATAACTTTTTTTGCCCCCGCCTGGGGCGGCGCAGCTATCTATCATTTAATCCTGCTGCTTTTTCAGTAACCTGAATTACTTTGCAATATTATAGCCTATAAAAATTAAAAATACAATCAAAAATTTATGTTTTTTAAAATTTTTAGCCTGTTTAAGAAACTATCCGTTTAAACCGACGCCCTTTTTAAGCCGCGATTTATGTAGCGTTTTTCTTCGCTCTGCTGCCTATCACCTTCTCGGCGACCGACTTGGGCACTTCGGAATAGTGGTCAAACTGCATCGTGAACTGTCCGCGGCCCTGGGTACGCGATCTTAAATCCGTCGCGTAGCCGAACATCTCGGAAAGCGGTACTTCGGCGTCCACCACTTTAGCTCCGCCCCTGTCGTCGGTAGAAGCTATAGTGCCGCGGCGAGAAGTAACGTTGCCCATTATATCGCCGAAATAGTCGTCCGGAGTCACAATCTCCACCTTCATTATGGGCTCTAAAAGCACGGGACTCGCCTTGGCCAAACCGTCCTTGAGCGCCATGGATCCTGCTATCTGGAAAGCCATTTCAGAAGAGTCGACTTCATGATAGCTGCCGTCATAAACCTGCACCTTGAAATCGACGAGTTCGTATCCTGCGAGGTATCCGTTCTTCGCAGCGCCCTGGATTCCCTTATCCACGGCCGGAATATACTCTTTAGGAATGGAACCGCCCACGGTGAGATCTTCAAACTCGTAGCCTGAGCCCGGTTCGCCGGGGATGAGGCGGATCTTGCAATGACCGTACTGCCCCTTGCCGCCGGACTGCCTCTTATACAGCCCCTCGGCTTCCACGGCTTTTCGTATGGTCTCGCGGTATGCAACCTGGGGTGCACCCACATTTGCCTCCACCTTGAACTCGCGCAGCAGTCTGTCCACAATTATATCGAGGTGAAGCTCGCCCATTCCCGCTATAATGGTCTGCCCTGTCTCCTGATCGGTATACGTCTTGAAAGTAGGATCCTCTTCAGCGAGCTTGACAAGCGCCATGGTCATCTTTTCCTGACCGGCCTTTGTTTTAGGCTCTATGGAGAGCTGGATTACGGGATCGGAGAAGGTCATCTGTTCGAGTACTATGGGATGCGCCTCACTGCACAGCGTATCGCCCGTAGTCGTATCCTTAAGACCGACTATCGCGCAGATATCGCCCGAATAGACCTTGGGGATCTCGGTACGGTTATTGGCGTGCATCTGAACCAGCCTTCCTACCCTCTCCTTTTTGCCCTTGGTCGAGTTGTACACATACGACCCGCTCTCAAGTACGCCGGAGTATGCTCTGAAGTATGCAAGCCTTCCCACATAGGGGTCGGTTGCAATTTTGAAAGCAAGTCCCGAGAAGGGTTCCTCATCGGACGTCTTGCGCTCCTCCTCTTTGCCTGTCTTGGGATTGACGCCCGTTACGTGCGCCACATCCACGGGCGAGGGGAGATAGTCTATAACCGCGTCTAAAAGCATCTGAACGCCCTTATTCTTGTACGACGAACCGCAAAGTACGGGTGTGCACTTCATTGCGACGGTGGCCTTTCTCAGACCGCGCCTTATCTCGTCAGGCGTAAGCTCCATTGTCTCGAGAAACTTTTCCATGAGCTCGTCGTCGCCCTCGGCAGCGGCTTCCATGACCTTCATGTGCATCTCTTCGGCCTCGGCCTTCATATCTTCGGGGATCTCGTCCTTATGATACTGTTTACCGTCGTCCGAGTCATAAACCTCGGCATTCATGTCGATGAGATCGACTATTCCGCTGAAGGTGGCCTCCTTGCCTATGGGGAGCTCGATCGGAACGGGGTTGGCATTCAGCCTCTCCCTCATCATTCTCACGGCACGCTCAAAGTCCGCGCCGTTTATATCCATCTTATTGACGTACGCGATGCGGGGTACTTTATACTTGTCCGCCTGACGCCACACCGTCTCGGATTGAGGCTCGACGCCGCCCTTCGCGCAGAAAGTCGCGATGGCACCGTCCAAAACACGCAGCGAGCGTTCCACTTCAACGGTGAAGTCGACGTGACCCGGCGTGTCTATGATATTTATGCGGCATTCATCGGCTTTGGTCTTGCCGGTGCGTATCCAGTGGCAGGTCGTTGCAGCCGAGGTTATCGTTATGCCGCGCTCCTGCTCCTGCACCATCCAGTCCATGGTCGCCTGGCCCTCATGCACCTCTCCGAGCTTATGAGTTCTGCCGGTATAATAGAGTATTCTCTCTGTAGTCGTAGTCTTACCTGCGTCGATATGCGCCATTATACCGATGTTGCGGGTATGCAATAAATCATATTCTCTTGCCATATCTTCTCCCGGAACTCATCAGAATCTGAAATGTGCGAACGCCTTGTTGGCTTCCGCCATTCTGTGGGTATCTTCCTTCTTCTTTACCGTGCCGCCGGTGTTGTTGTACGCATCCATGAGCTCGCCTGCCAGCTTTGCGCTCATACCTCTTTCCGAGCGCTTTCTGGCATTTATAACCAGCCAGCGGATGGCAAGGGTCTGTCTCCTTTCCGGCCTTATCTCGATGGGCACCTGATAGTTGGCGCCGCCTACGCGTCTGGCCTTTACCTCCAGCACGGGCATGATGTTGTTCATTGCCTGATTAAATATATCCATAGCGTCCGAGCCGAGCTTGGCCGACATGATATCGAACGCCCCGTAAACTATATTCTGCGCCGTTCCTTTGTTCCCGTCGTACATTATCTGGTTTATGAGTTTTGTCACGACTTTGGAGCTATACACGGGATCGGGCAAAACGTCCCTCTTGGGAACATTACCTCTTCTGGGCATAATCGTCACTCCTTTATCTTGGTATTTCTTTCTTTTAAGGGTTAGGAAAAAACCTCTTAAATAAGCCGTCACTTGCCAAAAAAATCATCTTTGGGGGAAACTTGGCCCCGTCTTTTTTTGGTAGCAATCCCTTCTCCGTCCGTTAACCCTCACGGATTCTGCGACGAATACTGCCTACTTTTATCGGTTAAGGGAAGATATACTCCGAAACAAGTAGGAATCTTTCTAAGTTTTTGGTTCGTAAGTAATATTTTGTCTTGTTTTAAGCCTTGGGTTTCTTCGCGCCGTAGCGTGAACGCGCCTGCATACGTTTTGCCACGCCGGCGGTATCAAGCGCTCCGCGCACTATATGGTAACGCACGCCGGGCAGATCCTTTACCCTGCCGCCGCGAATGAGTACGGACGAGTGTTCCTGAAGGTTGTGACCTTCACCCGGAATATAGACCGTACCTTCCTGCTTGTTGGTAAGGCGTACCCTGGCAATCTTTCTTATGGCCGAGTTGGGCTTTTTAGGCGTCGTCGTGGTAACCGAGAGGCATACGCCGCGCTTTTGCGGGCATCTGTCAAGTATAGGTGACTTTGACTTATACACCTGCTTCTCTCTGCCGTTTCTTATAAGCTGATTGATTGTAGGCATTATCCTTCCTCCTTGTTTTACTCGGCCGAAAGCTCATCGCCCGGCCTGCGGAATATATCTTTAACCCCGTATTACCCCTTAAAAAAATACGGATATAAAGGCTGTTTTGTCTTATCCTGCGCCCCGAAAAGGCGTAACAGTAAAGGGTATTCTATCAAACGACCGAACGTTTGTCAACAAAATAGCGGCCGTTTCCCCTGAAGCGGTGAAGTAAAATCGCTAGTTTTTTGTAAGAGTAAATTCTACTCTTCTTCCGCCCACCCCATGGCTATGTGGAATTTAGTCTTTCACGCAGAGGCGGCGGGCTCGACCCGCCGCCTCGTGTATGCAAAATACTGATCTAAGTATCGTTTGCTCCTTTCAGTCGACACCCATTATCTCTTGGATGAACTGTTCATAGTCCCGTCTGTCCGCCTTTATGAAGTCTATCGCCTTGTACGGGTGCACGTTGTATATGCCCGTAAGAAGATATGCGGTATCGTAGCCCCACTTTACCTCTTTCGAAAGCGGGATCATATACTCGCGTATAAACTTTAAAAACGGTTCCATTTTATACTTCGGATTTTTAAGGAACCCCAAGAGCGCCTCGGTGGAGCAGTTGCCTGCGCCCCTGCCCATACCGTAGGCCGTGCCGTCCAGATAGTTTACGCCCATAGCGCAGGCTTCGATGGTGTTGGCAAAAGCCAGCTGCTGGTTGTTGTGCGCGTGAACGCCTATCTGCTTGCCGTACTTCTTTCCGGCTCCGAGGTAAAGATCGCTTATCCGTCGAATTTCCTCCGGATAGAGCGCACCGTAACTGTCGACTATGAAGATGACGTCGACGGGCGACTTGCCCAAAAGATCGAGCGCCTGCCTTACATTATTCTCCTGCGTCTTGGATAAAGCCATTATGTTGCAGCTCGTCTTATACCCCATCTTGGCGCAGACCTCTATCATCTCTATGGCGGTAGGTATCTGATGCACGTATGCGGCTATGCGGTACATATCGATGACGGACTCTTTTTTGGGTATAATCTCTTCCTTAATATCCACCCTGCCGACGTCCGACATCACGCTTATCATCATATCCGTCTTATTTTCGCCGACGACGGAACGAATATCCCGCTCGTCGCAGAATTTCCACTTCCCGAACTTATTGACGTCGAACATCTTCTTCGAGACCTTGTAGCCGAACTCCATAATGTCCACGCCGGCAGCAAGGTTTGCCTCGTACAGCGCCTTCACAAAGTCGTCCTTGAAATAGAAAGAGTTTACTATGCCGCCGTCGCGTAAGGTGACGTCGAGTATTTTAATCCCCTTTCTGTATGACTGTAGATTACCGGTATCCTCCATAACCTTAAAACATGCTCCCCGAGTAATTGTCGCGTTTTTTTCTTTCGTCGCCGAAAAATCCCGTCAGATTTGGGTGAATGTGATTATACCAAAGCGCACGGACCGCTGTCAATTACAAAATAAAGCGTTTTATCAGATCTGTCTCAGTTCATGACGACGCCTTCGAGCGACTTATACTTCTCCATTGCGGCGCGCCTTAAGGCAGAGATCTCAAAGTTTCCGGAAAAAGCCTCGTCGGACACAGCCTTTGCCGTATAAACGACTTCGGCAGGGAACTTGAGGTTCTTTATCTCGGTGAGCATGCGCCCGCTCTGGCGCGTACCCATAAAGTCGCCGCCTCCGCGCATCTTTAAGTCCGCTTCGGCTATCTCAAACCCGTCCGTACTGCTTTTTATGACGTCCAGCCTCTCGCGTGCCTGGGGCGTATCCTGCCCCATGAGCAGAAAACACCAGCTCTTATTCTCTCCGCGGCCTACTCGGCCCCTCAGCTGATGCAACTGTGAAAGCCCGAACCGCTCGGCGTTATATATGACCATAACGGTCGCATCCGGCACGTCCACACCCACTTCTATGACGGTTGTGGAGACTAAGCAGTCATAGACTTTTTCCTTGAAGCTCTGCATGACTTCATTCTTCTCTTTTTCCTTCATCCTGCCGTGCAGAAGTCCGATGCGCACACCCTTCATCTTTTCTTTAAGCTCATCGCACAGCTCAGTCACAGACATGACCGTACCCTCCTCATCGCCCTCTATCTTCGGACAGACGAAGTATGCCTGATGATTAAGCTTTGTCTGCTTCGCGATATACTCGAGCATGTCCTCATACTTGCTCGCGGGGATTATGGCCGTACCCGTCTCTATGCGTGAGGCCGGCTTGTCCTTTATCGTCGTTATGTCCAGATCGCCGTACAATATGAGCGAAAGCGTACGCGGAATGGGCGTTGCCGACATTATGAGCACGTCACATGCCGTCCCTTTTTCGGCAAGCGAAGCTCTCTGCGCCACGCCGAAGCGATGCTGTTCGTCGCACACGACGAATGTGAGGTCTTTAAAGACTACATCCGGTTGAATGACGGCATGCGTACCGCAGACGATGTCTATATCACCATCTTTGAGCCGCTTTTTTATTTCACTCTTCTCGGCGGCCGGGGTGGACCCGGTGAGCAGCGCACTCCTTCTGTCCGGCATATACTTTTTTATAAGCGCGAAACTCTGTCTCGCAAGCACCTCTGTAGGCGCCGTCATTGCGGCCTGATGCCCCGACTGCACGGCCATGAATATGCCCGTGAGCGCTACGGCCGTCTTGCCGCTCCCGACATCGCCCTGGAGCAGTCTGTTCATGATCCGGGGCGAATGCACGTTGTCGTATATCTCGCGCACGGCGTTCAGCTGTCCCTTAGTGAATGAGAAGGGGAAGCGGGATATAAACTCGGCCGTCTCGCGCTCCGTCACGCCGTATTCATTGATGCGCACTCTGTCGCCGTAGCCCTTCATTATCCTGAAGGCCGAGATAAGTAAAAAATACTCCTCGAGCGCAATGCGCGCCGAGCATTTCCGTATATCTTCTTCCGATTGCGGTGCATGTACGCCGCGGTATGCCTCCTCGAGCGGCATAAGCTCGTATTTTTTTTGCAGTTTTTCCGGTATATGCGAGTGCGGAACACAGCTTTCGAGCGCCATGCGCACCGCGCAGCGCACGACTTTTTGCGTGAGCGTACCGGAGAGCGGATACACCGGGATTATACCCTTAAGATTTCTGTTATCCTCTTCAGGCTCGAAAGACGGATTGACTATGGACGCGCCCAAGCCGTACTTGTTCTGCACCCTGCCGTAGAAAAGGTACCTGCCCTGCGTCAGTTTTTTAGCCACGTACGGCTGGTTAAACCATACGGCGTGAAAGAAACAGCTTTGCTGCCGGCAGAGCGCTTTGACATAAGGCCGTTTGGCGTACATATTCAGCTCGACATTTAAAATTTCGCAGCTTATAAGCGCAAAACGGTTATGCTCGACATCTGAAATGCGCACCTCGTGCGTAAGGTCGGTATAGTCGCGCGGGAAAAACCTGACGAGCGCCTCGACGGAGTCAACACCCGCTTTAATGAAATCCTTTTCACGTTTTATGGATATGTTTTTCAGCGAAGTAAGTCTCATGATAAGCCTTCTCCTCGTCTCGCCCTAAAAATTTCAAAAGGGAAAGACCGCCGTCTTCCCCCGTGTAAAAAAGCGCTGAGCCTTCTTCATTTCAAAATACCGCGCGAGATCATGCCTGCCCCTGATTTTACTCCAGCGATATCATGTAGTAGTACACCGGCTGGCCGCCGTAGTGGTAGTCCACGTCGCAATCGGGGAACTTTTCGGCAACTTTCTCCGCAAGGCTTTCCGCATCCTCTTCCGTGACATCCTCGCCGTAGTACAGCGTAATCATCTCAACGTCGCTCTTTTTCATGGCGTCTAAAAGCTTTATCACCGTCTCATCTACGGACGCGCCTTTAGCCAGGATTTTCTTGGAGTCGAGACCAATTATATCGCCCTGTTTGAGCTTAAACCCGTTCATCGTCGTGTCGCGAACCGCATACGTCACAAGCCCGCACGTCACGTTGTCTATGGCATGCGTCATGTTGGCCTTGTTCACGTGCACGGAGCTCTCCGGATTGAAAGCGAGCGCCGCCGCGAAGCCTTGGGGCACGTTTTTGGCGGGTATGACATGTATATGCCTGCCGGTCACGAGATCCTTGGCCTGTTCGGCTGCAAGGATTATGTTCGAGTTGTTGGGGAAAACGAACACGTTGGCCGCATTTATCTTCTGCACTGCGCCGGCTATGTCCTGAGCGGACGGGTTCATCGTCTGCCCTCCCTCTATGACCTTGTCACACATAAGATCCTTGAAAATCTCGGCGAGTCCTTCCCCCGAGCATATGGCGAGCATGCCCATCTCCTTCTTCTCGGCCTCCATCTTCGCCTTTAAGGTGCGATTCTCCTCGAGCATGTTCTCTATCTTTATCCTGTCGAGCTCACCCAGCTCAAGCGCGTATGAGAGCGCGACTCCCGGCGTATTGGTATGCACGTGCACCTTGACAAGCTCCAGGTCGCCTATGCAGATTACGCTGTCGCCTATCTGCATAAGCTTCTCTTTAAGCCTGTCTATGTCCGCGAGCGTGGTCATGGGCTTTAAATGTATTATAAAATACTCCGTACAATACGCAAACTCTATCTCGCCGAGCTCGAGGTTTATGATCTCCGAGTTATCCCCGAACTCCGGCTCCTTCTTTGCCTGCTGAAAATCGGTCGGTATATTCTCTGCCGCTATATCCTCGCCGGACAGCGCCGCGAGAAATCCGCGCATCATGGTCATGAGCCCCACGCCGCCGCTGTCCACGACCCCCGCCTTTTTCAGAACGGGCAGAAGCTCGGGAGTATTCTGTACGGCTTCGTCGCCTACTGCTATAACCGCGTCTAAAAATTCAATAAAATCCCTGTGCTTGCCGGCAAGCTTGGGTGCCGCCTCGCTCATCATCCTTATGACGGTGAGAATGGTACCCTCTTTGGGCTTGGACACCGCGCTGTACGCGATTTTCGTGCCCATCTCCAGCGCTTTGGCAAAAGTCTTGGTATCCACGCCCTGTTGGCACTCGCGAACCACGGTGCATATACCCTTCATTATCTGGCTTGTTATGACGCCCGAGTTGCCGCGCGCACCGCGCAACGCACCCTTCGATACGGCATCGCCTATCTCCTGAAACCGGTTGGACGAACACGCGTTCATCTCGGCTACCGCCGACTGCATGGTGAGCGACATGTTAGTACCCGTGTCGCCGTCCGGGACCGGGAATACATTCAGGACGTCGATTTTCGCCCTGTTTATTTCCAACATTTTAGCACCGTTTGAAACCATCTTTCGAAAGTCGGTGCTCGTAATGACTTTTTGCATAATGCTCCTCAAAGTATATAAGGCGCGTCAAATAAATGCGCGCCGAGAAAAAGAAGTCATAGCTTGACTCCCATTATATTTACGTTAACCGTGTCCACTATCATGCCGGAGAAACGCTCGACCTTATACTTGACGGCTTCCTTAAGCGACTCGGCGACGGCGTTTATCGAAACGCCGTATTTGATTATGACGTATACGTCGATAAAGATCCTGTCCCCGCTCGTCACAACCTTTATCCCCTTGCCGCTCGCGGATTTTTTGATAAGCTCGAAAACAGAATCCTTGAGCCGGCGGGATACAAGCTCGACTATGCCGTAGCATTCCATCGCGGCATAGGCCGCAACTTTTGCAAGTACTTGATCGGATATTGAAATCTTTCCGTAAACATTGCTTGTGTTAACTGACATATCTTCTCCTGCCGCATGTTATTTTAAACCATTTATGTGAGTTTTGCAAGTCTTTGGTCTTACAAAACCCACAAAAGCGGACGCACTGTACTCAGACGACAAAAATTGATAAAAAAGCCTGAAATTTATTTTCAAATACATTTTTTTTGATTGCTTTTTTAATTCGGCGGTGATATAGTATTAGAGCCGCTTCACGAAAAGCGGGCTTTTGTTTGCTGTCTTTTTTTTCTTAAGCAGCAGGAAATCCGTCACGGAGGTGTTAGATTATTATGTCAAGGGTATGCAGCGTATGCGGCAAGGGCCAGATGTCCGGAAATAATGTAAGCCACTCGAAGAGAAGAACGAGGAGAACATTCAAGGCCAACGTGCAAAAGGTAAGCTATGTCGATAAAAGCGGCAAGATGGTATCCGGCTATGTATGCACGAGATGCATGAAGACCGTGGAAAGAGCGTAAAAACACTCGATCGAAAAGGGGAGCGCTTGACGTTTTGCGCTCGTCTTTTTTTATTATTCCTCAATTTATCTGTGGAAGAAAAGTTCTCAAGGCCGCGACTTTTGCGAAAAAAGCAAAAATCGCGGCCTTGCCTTTTTCATCTCGTCGCCACGACGTTGACAAATATAAGCACCGTGCTCTCGCTGTCCGTCTCTATGAACGCGTCTTCCTCTTCCACTATATTAGACACGCCTCGACATGTTCCGTACCTGAGTATTTTCGGGTACTTATACTTTAAGCGCGCGCTGTTTTTTATATGCGCATCCTTATACAGCGGAAACACCGACACCGTCTTGTGTATAAACGCACCCAGCTCAATTCTTCCGCTTCCCGGAAAGATAAGCGTGTTTTCCGAACACATCCTGATCTTCACCCCGCTTCGATGCGCCGCAAGCAAAAGATGCAGATTCCCCATGAAATGGTCCTCCCTTCCGCCGAACGCGCCGTAGATCGTTATATCTTCAACCCCGTCCTCGAGCATCCCGTGCAGCGCCATCTCGCCGTCCGTAAAATCCTTCTCTCTAGGGTATATCGCCGAAGGCTCGGGAGACGGCGTTTCGTCGAGACTGTCGTAATCGCCTATGTTTACGTCTATGCGCACCTTATCCTTGGCCCAGGCATACGCACCGTCACAGCACCATACGCACGAGTCGGACGCATCTATATTCCCCGTATACGGATCGCCGTTTAACAGTAAGATACCCTTCTTCATTCCTCTGCCTGCTCCGCATGATTTTTTTATGCTCCCCCTCTCATCATAGAGACGGCAGTCTTCATATCCTTTGCGCCGAACAACGCCTCGCCTGCGACAAGAACGTTTGCCCCCGCCGCTATGCAGAGCGTAGCCGTCCGCTCGTTTATTCCGCCGTCTACTTCTATATCCGGCATGCCTTGCCCCGACTTGTCGACGTGGCCGCGCGCCTTGCGAATCTTGGGCAGCACCGACTCCATGAACTTCTGTCCGCCGTAGCCGGGAAACACGCTCATTATGAGGATCATGTCGCAAAGCGGGAACACGGGAAAGAGCTCTTCTATATCCGTGTCCGGATTTATGACCGCGCCGCATTTTTTATTGTACGACCTTATCTCTTTAAGCGTCTCTTCGAGGTAATTTCCGGAGATCTTTTTGCACGCCTCGAGGTGCACGGTTATAATATCCGCGCCGGCCTCGGCAAACGCCTTTATATGCGTTTTCGGATGTTCCGTCATAAGGTGCACGTCCAAAGGCAAAGTCGTGAGTTTCCGAATTGCGCTCACCATCTGCGCACCGAAGGTTATCGGCCTTACGAACGACCCGTCCATGACGTCGCAGTGTATGAGATCGGCACCGCAGGATACACATTTCTCTATAGCTTTGCCTATATCGGAAAAGTCTGCGGCAAGAATAGAAGGCGCAATCTTTATCATAGACACCGATTTAATCTCCCGTATTATATATATTTTTTATCATTTTATACATTCGAACAAAGAAAAGCTCTATCCTCTTCCGGATCATTCTGAATACCCCGCGCGCAGCTGACCGCACGCGCCGCCTATATCCGCTCCCGTTCTGCGGCGCAGCGTGGCGGAGATGCCGCGCTTTTTAAGCACGTCCAGAAACTCCTTTGCGCATCTCTCGCCGGAAGAAATAAGCTTTCTCTCCTTCACGTCATTCAGCCGTATGAGATTGACGTGGCACGGTCTGCCTTTTAAAAGCGCGGCGAGCATCTCCGCATGGGACTTGTCTGAGTTCTCGCCTTCGATCAAAGCGTACTCGAAAATATACCGCCTGCCCGTCTTTTCGAAATAGTACGTGCACGCATCCAGTATTCCGGCTATTTTAAACCTCTTAGCCTGCGGCATGATGCGCATTCGCTCCTCATCTGTCACGGCATGAAGCGAGACGGTGAGATTTAGCGGAAGCCCCTCGTCTGCGAGTTTATATATCCCGTCTACGATACCGCACGTGGACAGGCTCACATTCCTCGGCGAGATGTTTATTCCGCCCTCGAAACACAGACTGCGCAAAAATTTTAAGACGTTATCATAGTTATCCAGCGGCTCGCCGCTGCCCATGAGCACGACGTTGGTCACCTTTCTCTTCTTCAGATCTCCGCCGCAAAGCGCATTTACTTTAAGCACCTGCGCGAGAATCTCGCCGGGCGACAAGTTTCTCACCAGCCCGCCCAGGGTACTCGCGCAAAACTTACAACCCATCCTGCAGCCGACCTGTGTAGACACGCACAGCGTATTGCCGTAACCGTACCTCATGAGAACGCCCTCTATTATATTCCCGTCCGCAAGCCGGTAGAGATATTTTTCCGTCCCGTCTTTTGAGGTGAGCGTTTTTATGACAGATATCGTCTCGTCCTCGAATATATCCGAAAGCTTTTGCTTAAATTCACCGGGGATTGCCGGCATATCGCTTATGCCGTGCCCGCGCATTATCCCGCTGTACAGCTGATCCGCACGATACGGTTTTTCGCCGAGTTCCTCGGCAAGACTTTTAAGCTCGCCTAAAGTTAAGTCCTGTATGATCCTCTTCATTTTTTTATAAAGGTGTGACGCTTCGCCTTTTTTTCTTCTCTCTATTTCCTTACCAGCCGCGAGACGAAAAATCCCGCGCCCGAAGATATATGCGGCAAAAATTTAAGCCCGTATCCGCTCTCGCGTCCTTCAAGAGCACAGCTTAAGCCGCATAAAGCAAACTCGTCCCCTTTTTCCTCTAAAAAACAGTGGATTACACTCTCGTTCTCCTCAGGCAGAACGGAACAGGTCGAATAGTATAAGCTGCCGCCTTTTTTTACGTACCCGGCGCAGTTCGATAAAATTCTCTTCTGCTCATTTACGATCTCGTTCAAGTGCTCTTCCTTTCTGAAAAGCTTTATATCCGGATTCTCGTTTATTACTCCGCTGCCCGAGCAGGGCACGTCGCACAACACAGCGTCGAACAGCCCCTCAAACTCCCGGCTAAACTCAGCCGCATCGCCTGTGCGCACGTCAATGTTCTCTACATGCATGCGCGCACGGTACGCACGTATAAGCTCCGCTCTGTGCGGATGCAGCTCCTGAGCGACGATTTTTTTGCACTTCTTTGAAAGCAGTACGCTCTTCCCGCCCGGCGCGGCACATGCGTCCAGCAGGAGATCGCACGGCTCTATAACCGAGCAGATTGCGGCGGAGCCTAAGCTCTGGAAGGTGTAGTCGCCGTCGTCATAGCCCCCGTCGCGCACAAAACTGCGGAATATATACACGCCGTCAAACGGCGTTTTCGTATATTCGCCTTTAAGATACTTATCCCCATTCTTCTCGATGCGTACGCATACCCCGGGCGACGGTGCCGTGAGTATATCATACGCCTCGCTCTTATAGCTGCGTCTCACCCTCTTGGCGAGCCAGAGCGGCGCGCTCGCCTCGATCGCCAGCCTCTCGTCCCCGCCGCAGGGCAGCTCGGGCAGCGCGTACGCCCTCAAAAAAGCATTCGCAAACCCGGCCGCTCCGCCCTTGCCCAGCTTCTTTAAAAGCTCGACGGCGCAATCAGCGACCATATATCTCGGCTTTTGCATAAACTCGTGCATATACACGGCAATTTTAAGTACGAGCCTTACAGCGGTCTTGGGCGGCTTGTCACAATTTTTCGCTATGATATACGCAAGATACACATCCTTTTCGAGCACGCCGTAGCACACCTTTGCCGTGTATGCGCGCGACGACGGAGCTATCTGCGCATTTGCAAGCGCCTGTTTAAAATATGCGCCGTTTGTGTATACCTCTTTGAGCACTATATACGGATCGATGAGCGGGTTATTCAAACAGGTCTCCTTTTGCCGGCTTCCCGCCGTTATACAAATCTTTGGCACCCAGCCTCTTTCCGCCTGAAAACTGCGCTTCGGAAATTCTCACGCATCCGTCGCCGCAGCGCACGTAAAAACCGTCCTTTCTAACGTCCGAAACCTCGCCGCATCTTGAGCCGGCGCACTCTTCGTTCGCAGGATACGCCCTGTAAAAGTTCACCGCTTTTCCGTTTAAGAGAGAATACGCGGCCGGCGCAGGACTCATTGCGTTGATAAGCGCACACACCTCTTCGACGCTTGCGCTAAAATCTACTCTTGCATCCTCTTTCTTTATTTTCTTGCAATACGTGGCGGCGCCCTCGTCCTGCAAAAGCAGCGAAATATCCCCCCTCTCGATCATCTCTGCAGCCTCAGGCGCAGCCTGAGCCGCGAGCATAGCCAGCCGATCTGTAAGCTCGCCGCACGTCTCGCCCGGCAGAATTCCGCACCTTTTGACGAGAAGCATGTCGCCGCTGTCCAGTTTAAGCTCCGTCTTCATCACCGTTATGCCCGTATATCTCTCCATCCCGAGCATCGCCGCCTGTACCGGCGACGCACCGCGGTACTTGGGAAGGAGCGAGAAGTGTATGTTCCACACCCCCTCGGGGAAACACTTCAGAACAGGTTCCGTCAGAATCTGGCCGTAGGCACAGGTAAACATGACGTCCGCGCCCAGACCTTTAAGCTCGTTTACATGATCGCCTATTTTATCCGGCTGAAAGACGGGAAGTCCCGCCTCTTCCGCATACACCTTGACGGGCGGCGGCGTGAGCACGCCCTTTCTCCCCACAGGCTTGTCCCGCTGTGTTACCACGGCGACAATGTCATGCCCTTTTTCTATCAGCGTTTTAAGCGGCTCGACCGCAAATAAAGGCGTGCCGGCGTATACTATTTTCAATTTTTATTATCCTCGACGTCAACAATATCTATCGCTTTATCTATATATAAAATGCCGTCCAAATGATCCAGCTCGTGACACACCGCGCGCGCAAAGAACCCCTCTGCCGTAAGCTTATGTTTTCTTCCGTATCTGTCGCGATACGTGAGCTTTACCTTCTCCGGTCTCGTCACCGTGCCCTGCTTACCCTTTACCGACAGACAGCCCTCAGGCCCGGTCTGCTCGCCCTTCGTGTAATAGATCTCGGGATTTACGAGCTCATAAAACCCTTCCTCCACATCAACGACGACCGCGCGGATATCCACGCCCACCTGCGGCGCGGCGAGCCCCGCGCCTTCCTCGGCGCGGACGGTCTGCTTCATATCGTCTAAAAGCAAATGAAGCTCCCCGTCAAATTTTTTTATCCCTTTGCATATTTTGCGAAGGACGGGATCGCCCTCCTGAACCACATATCTTTGTGCCATAACTTCAATTCCTTGAGCCCTGCCTCTTCTTCCTGCCGTCTACGACAGGTTAGACGGATTCTCCTCCACATAGACAGACACATCTTTAGCCGTATTCTTTGCCGCAATGTCGTAAATAGCGGCAAGAAGTTTCTTACTCTCAAGACGCATGAGCACCTGATAGCGCACCTTGTTTTGCAGTTTTTTTATCGGCGAGTGCATTTTATTCAGGAAAATAAACTCGTCCGGGTACTCTCTTCTCAGCTCCTCTGCGGCCGTGTATACGTTTTTCAGAATCTCCAGCGCCTCGGCGTCATTTTTCGCCGTCACCATAACTCTGCATATGAGCGAAAACGGCGGAAATTTAGTCGCCCGCCTCATCTCTATCTCGCTTCTGAAAAACCCCGCATAGTCGTATCTCACCGCATATCTCAAGATAGGGTTCTCCGGCGAATAGGTCTGAAGTACGACCTTCCCCGCCTCGCCCGCGCGTCCGCTCCTGCCGCTGACCTGCGTTATGAGCTGAAAAGTGCGCTCACCCGCGCGATAGTCCGAAAAATGCAGGCTCATATCCGCGTCCAAGATACCCGCGAGCGTGACCGACGGGAAGTCGTGGCCCTTCGCTATCATCTGCGTCCCGACGAGAATGTCGGCTTTCTTCTCGCCGAACTCCTTAAGTATCTTATAATGCCCCTCTTTCCCCGAAGTCGTGTCGATGTCCATCCTCAAAATACGCGCCTGCGGGAATAACTCTTTAAGATCGGCCACGACGCGCTGCGTACCCGCGCCGCCGTACCTGAGATGCAGCCCTCCGCACTCAGGGCACGCCTTCGGAGTCATGTACTTGGCTCCGCAATAGTGACATTTGAGACAGTTCTCTGCGCTGTGATACGCAAGCGCCACATCGCAGTTTTCGCACCTTGCGACATAGCCGCAGTCCCCGCATATGACGTTATGCGCATATCCGCGCCTGTTGAGAAAGATTATGGCTTGATTGCCCCCTTCGAGCGTCTCAGCCAGCGCATCCCTCAGCGCCAGAGAGAAAGCGGTATTGTTTCCGCGCTTCACCTCCTTGCGCATATCCGCTATCTCAATCTCGGGCATCGGTTTTCCGTTTATCCTCTCTGTCAATGTTATGAGGTTATACTCTCCGCTCTCCGCCCTCGCATAGCTCTCCACGGACGGCGTAGCGCTGCCGAGCACCAGCTTACAGCCGTTATACCTCGCCCTCAGCATGGCGACTTCCTGCGTAGAGTATCTCGGCGCCGATTCGCTGAAATACGAGCCGTCATGCTCCTCGTCTATGATTATTACGCCTATATCCTCAAGCGGCGCGAACACCGCGCTGCGCGCACCGATGGCTATGCGCGCCTCGCCCGTCCTCAATCTCCACCACTCGTCAAACCTCTCGCCGGCAGAAAGCCCGCTGTGCAAAATGGCAGCCAATCCCCCGAACCGACCCCTGAGCTGCGAAAGCATTTGAGGCGTGAGCGATATCTCGGGCACGAGAAATATGGCTGTTTTGCCGCGCGTGAGCGCGTCACGGATGAGATTTAAATAAATCTCCGTCTTGCCGCTGCCGGTGACTCCGTGGATTAAATGCGTACGCTTTTGCGAGGAGAGTATCCTTTCTACCGCATCCGTCTGCGCCGGCGTAAGAATTTTTTCTTCCCCCGCTTCGGCCTTGAATGTCTCGGGACTTCTGTTTACGCGCACCTTCCTTGTATGCGCCGCGCCCTTTTCGATGACGGCAACTACGGCGCCTCTGCCGTATTTTTTACAGGCGGCGGCATAATCTGTCTCGCCTCGCTCTTTAAGCTCGGCTAAAAAAGCCGCCTGCTGTTTTGCAGTCTTCGAGAGAGCTATAGACGCACCTTCGTTAAACACCGCGACTTTTCTATACATCTCGCGCACCCTGCCGCAGCGCATCTCGGACGGCATGAAAAGCCTCAGGCACACTGCTTTAGGCACGCGGTAGCGCTCGGACAGTCTGTTCATGAGCGCAAAGCATTC
This sequence comes from uncultured Clostridia bacterium, assembly GCA_964383655.1. GTDB lineage: Bacteria > Bacillota > Clostridia > Christensenellales > Borkfalkiaceae > Coproplasma. The sequence continues at coordinate 19,656 of CAYLIO010000004.1, forward strand.
CTCGGCAAGGGCAGGCGGCTCGTCGTACGCCTCTTTGACAGGCTTTATCTTCTCCGGCGCATACTCGCTTTTTTCCGCCAGACCTATGACGAATCCGTCCACAATCCTGCCGCCGAACGGGACTTTTACCCTGCTGCCCGCAGACACCTCATCCCCGCAGAAATATTCAAATATTCTGTCCACCTGACTGTGGGCAATATCCACTATAACCTGTGCGTACATAAAAAAACTGTCTGTATCCCCGTTGAGCCGGGCTATGGCATGGCGCCATTTTTCATCCCCGGCCGGATAATAAACACGGCATATGTCGCCGCAGCCCCGCGCGTACGTTGCCGGGGCTGCTCTTTCTACCTCTCTTTTTTTTCAGTTTTTAAGTTTTTATTAGTCCCCGACGCTTACTATCTTGCCGCTTTCTATATCATAGCATGCGAGGGTAAGTTCGTTTACGTAGCAGGCCCCGTCTTTCCCCACACTCTGATCCAGAATCTGGCGCGCGCGTTTTGACGCGACCACGCACAGTTCATATCTCGACGCATTATGCCCGTCCGCCGAAAGTTTTTCCAAAAGATCATCCACAGCAGGTTTGTTAATCATTTTTTCTCCGTCTCCTTTATTTCTCGTCTATAGCTATATCTATATTTCTTCTTTTGTGCTTCCGTTTTTTTCTTACTCAACGTTCTGCACCTGCTCGCGCACCTTCTCTATCTCGTTTTTAAGATCCAGCCCGAGCCGGGTTATGATAAGGTCGTTGCTCTTTGAACAGATGGTGTTAGCTTCCCTGTTGAGCTCCTGCACGAGGAAATCCGGCGTTCTGCCGACGACGTTTGATTTGCATATGTCTCTGAACTGCTCTATATGCGATTTGAGTCTTGTAAGCTCCTCGTCTATATTGCTTCTGTCTGCAAAGAGCGCAACTTCCGTCAAAAATTTGCCCTCGTCCACGCTCACGCCGTCTAAGTACGCCTTAATCTTCTCTGCAAGCCTTTTCCTGTAATCCTCCGCAACGCACGGCGCGCGCCTTGAAATCTCTTCAACCAACTTTTCTATGTTATCCATGCGCGAAAGTATGTCTGCTTTAAGCTTCTCGCCCTCCTTAAGACGCATGACGTTGAGATTTTTAAGCGCCTCATCCAACGCCCCGTTAAGCGCTGATATGAGCTCATCGTCCGCGCTCCGACACTCTTCGCGCGTTATGACGTCCGGGAAGCGCATAAGCGATGTGACGGTAAGGTCATACTCCGCATCCTTCACGGTATCCGCTATCCGTCTCGCCGTCTCCGCATATGCGGCGGCTGCCGCTTCGTCCAGGTAAAGCGTGCCTATGCGCTCGCGCTTGTCCGAAAGGCTGATAAATACATCCGCATGACCGCGGGTAAGCTTTTCGCGCAATTTGGAGCGTATGACCTCTTCATGCGGCACAAATATCCTGGGACACTTCACCGCCACGTCCAGATACCTGTTGTTTACCGTCTTTATCTCGACGGTAAGCTCTATTCCGCCCTTTTTATATTCGCCTCTGCCGTAGCCCGTCATGCTGAGCATAACAAAATACCGCCCTTATACCATAGTTATTTATATGCATTACTCATACACGCGCAGACGCATACCCTGCGCCCGCATTTTTTAACACGGCTTATTATACCAAACAGCAAAAGAAAACACAAGCGGTTTGCATTCTTTTGAGAGTTTCCGAGAGGCGTTTAACATTATAAAAAATCAAGCGCTTTAAACTCGTTCGCGGTATTTATGAAAATGCTTTGTGTTTGCGGCACAACGTTCAACAAGGCTTTATTTACATACTTTGCTTCACAAAATTTATTGTATACATCTATGACCATACTCGTCACCGTCTCCGGCTTTCCGTACTCCTGAAAAATATGGGCTCTTTTGTTTATCCTGCCGTATAGTATCGCAACACCGCAGATCAAAAGCGGGGATGTAATGAATACATCCCCGCTTTTGTCTATCGATATGTTATTATTCGTCTTTGACGCTTAGTTTTTTTACGCATATATTATGAGGCAGTGATAAATCCGCCGGCCACAAGCTCTTCATATGTCCAATATCCATACGTCCAATCGAGAGTGGTATAGGTATGCCCCGCTTCTACCTCAAAAGTCATATTGACGGTATCGATATTTATATAGCGTTCGCTTGCAGCTTCGCCTTCACCTGCTGAGTTTATAGCCGACCTTGCGGCGCTAAGCCCGCTCAAAATCATCTCTATATAGTCATCATCGAACTCTGTCGGTACATTTCCGCTATATGATATATCTGATAAGAACACTACCATCGGCGCCATGTTGGTACCATTTATGTAATGTACGGGCCCCGCATAGTACTTAGTCATAGTGTAAGTACCGAAGTCTCTGGTTACTTGAAGTTCAAAGTCGTTGTTTGCATATATCTCAAGAGAATACGTAATATCGCCATCAACAAGAGTATAGGTCCCGGCTATGTCGCTGCTGTCGTCGGTACTGCCGGTGTCGTCGGTACTGCCGGTACTGTCGGTACTGCCGGTACTGTCGGTGTTGCCGGTACTGCCGGTATTGCCGGTACTGCCGGTGTTGCCGGTACTGCCGGTACTGCCGGTGTCGCCGGTGTCGCCGGAACCGCCGCAAGCTATCATTAACCCGCAAGTGAATGCCATGATCGCTCCTATTATGAGAACGAGAAGTGTTTTGCTAATCTTTTTCATTTTTTAATCTCCTATTTGATAATTATTTACTGACCCTCGGCAAGAGCCGGAGTTTCATTCGTCTGTTTCACGAATATTGTCGCAACGGCGGCAACCGTTGCTACACCGTACATTATCATGCCTGCTACGAATGAGGGCATTATGCCATCGCCTATATTTACGCCGGTTATGGCATAACCTATATTCTCAAGTTGGCTAACAAGGAATAGGCATCCCGCAAGCAGATATGTGAATGCGCATAAAATACTTACAAGGCGGAAAAAGTCTTTGTAACATACTACCAGCGCCGCAACAAGTCCGATTATGGTTATCGCCACTATACTTGCATACATGTTTTCCTGTAACTGCATGGTAATAAAGAATAGCACCAATCCGACGAGCGCAAAGACAAAGCCCGCGATATTCAGCCAAAAGCCGATCGATTTTTTTTGCAAAAAGGCCTTTACTTTATTCATCGTTCTTCTCCTTGATATCCTTCTTTTTTTCGCGCAATGTAAGCACAACATACCCCGCGATACCGGCAACAAGCAGTACTGCAACTACAATATCGACAGTAATCACGGCCGTCATATACCATGGAGTGAGATACTCTATATGCATATTCTGGGTATATCCGTTGATTGCTGAGGAGTTAACCGACGAATAGAGATTATAGTGGCAGGCCTTTCTCACGGCTTCAAACAGAACGGGATCGGATATTATGGCATCCTCATTCAGGCTGCCGTTCGAACCGCAATACAGCGTTTCAACGGTAACACAGAAAACCGAAAGACCTGCGTTTACCGAAGCCGGACCATCGGCGTAACGGCTGAGGCTGCGGCTGCCGACAGCATCGGACATGGCGTATCCCTTAAATCCCCATTCGCCGCGCAGGATGTTGGTCATAAGTCCTACATGAGCGCTGCTATATGTGCAACCCACTCGATTATAAGCCGACATCATGCCGAGCGAATTTGACATCGGCTTTTCAAATGCGCGCAGATAGATTTCGCGCGCGGCCTGTTCGTTAAAGAATGTACCGAGGCCGTTGCGGTGTGTTTCCTGATCGTTGAAAGCAAAGTGTTTAGGGCCGAGTATAAGTCCGTATTCTGCCGCTTTAACTATCTGTGCCGTGCCTATTTCAGAAGCGAGAACGGAGTCTTCCGAATAGTATTCGGAGTTGCGTCCGCTCATAGGTGTGCGGTGTGTGTTTACTCCGGGCGCATACATGGCGTTGGTGTTCAGCCAAAGCGAGTCGTTGCCCATCATTGCTCCCACTTCCTCGGCAAGCTCGGTGTTGAACGTAGAGGCAAGCACCACCTCAGACTGGAACATGACAGCGCTCTCAGTTACGTGTTCGCCGGATGTGTAGTTTGCCTTTACACCCGCAGGGCCGTCACGCATGACATTGCCTGCAAAAGTTATGGTGTCGCACGCGATGAAACCGCCGCCGGAAGCGCCTATAAGTCTACTCATCTCACTAAGTGTAAGTTGATCCAGCAAGTCGTCCCAATAGGGGCTGTCAAAATCTTCGCCGCGCATCATTATCAGTGAATAGGATGTTTCGGTCGAACCATATACCATATTTGCCTGGTCTTCCTCAGTAGCCTCGGTGGCGGTGTAACTCGCACCGTTCTGAAGGTCGGCTATCATATCCTCGGTGGCGGTTATGTTAAGTTCTTTCGGCCATGTCCCGTCCCAATCCGAGCGGGACAGGTAAGTCACAAAATCGCCGTAATAATTTATATCGGCATCATCGAGCCGGTTAGTTATTTGCGTTCCGTTTTGCCATGAAGCGGAGTACGTCTCAAAATCATCTTCTCGTTGCACGTATTCGCGTACTTTGTCTTCAGAGCCATCGCCGTCATAATCCATTCCGTTTGAAGTTGTGTAGCCCTTGTTTGCAAGGATATTGTTGAGTGCGTCATGCGCACCATTGCCTATGGCAAAATAGTAATTGCCTGCTTCCATAATGTATGTTTTAGCTGCGGTATAATCGTATGACGCTAAATAATGAAGGTCGATTTCTATATCCACAACCTGCGAACCGCCATCAGCCTCGAGTTCATCTGTCTTTGCAAAGCCGACGAGCTGAACGGACGCCTTTTCAACTTTATTCCTGATATCATAGTCGGTGTAAGGGCTCTGCGCATATACCTGCACAACGTGTTTACCGTCGTAATTGCCCGTATTTTCTACGCGCACCCGCATCGTCGCGGTGGTGCCGCTCACACTGAAATTTATAATCTCCTCATCAAAAGTCGTATAAGAAAGTCCGTATCCGAAGGAGTAACTCACTTCATCGCTATATTCCCAGTCGCCGGAGCTCGCATAGACGCCTTCCGAAGATTTCGCGTCATATCTGCCCAGCACGGCATCCTCATAACGAGTTTCGTAATATTTGTATCCTACATATATACCTTCCTGATATACGGTATAATATGCTTGCAAACTTTCAGTAAGATTTGTATATTGAGAAGTAGCCCAGTTCTGTGCCGCAGGAGAGGAAGCAACGCTTGCGGCATACGTATCGGCAAGTCTGCCTGAAGGGGAGGTGTTCCCCACTATAACGTCCGCCACGCCGTATGTACCGTTTAGTCCCGGCCCGCCTATCCAAAGAATAGCGTCTATTTCATCGTCGCGTTTAAGCTCGTCTATCTCCATGGCATAATCGCTGTTTATCAGAACTATAACCTTGTCGGAGCAGTCCTTGGCTTCTTCTATCATGTCCCTTTCGTCATTTTGCAGCGCAAGGGCATAGTGTTCGCCGTCGCCGTCTAAAACATCAGCGGGATCGAGTGTCAGATCACCACCTTCGCCGGCCGAACGCGATATTACTATTAATGCAGCGTCATCATACTCTAAATAAGAGTTGCGTACTGCGGTAGTGTAATCATCTACGGGAACTTCACCTACGGTAACAGTAGAGCCGTAGGCATAATCATAGTTTGAATTTTCATAAAAACTATACAGTGTCGGATTTACCGTCAATCCTACCGATCTAAACACTTCGGTAAGAGGATCGCTTACACCTTCGATAATCGACGCGCCGCCCTGTATACCCTGAACAATTTCCACGCTGCTTCTGCCGAATAAGCTTATATTTGTCTCTGTTGAAGCATCGAGAGGAAGAGCAGAATTCTCATTTTTAAGAAGCACCACACCCTCTCTTACAACTTCCTTAATGAGCTCTGCTTTTGCACTGTATAGCTCATCCTGCGAGGAGTAGTCGGTTTTGTAGTACTCTGTATCGGTATCATCGTCCTCGTCTACTACAACGATAGATGTTTCGATCTGCAATTCATTATTCAAAAAAGTTGAATATCTGTTGCCCGCATACGTTGCCGCAATAAGAATCGCAAGAAGAAGAGCCATTACCGTCGTAACGACTCTGCATACAGTACGGAGCCTGTTCATTGATTTCATAAATGTGTCGATTTCCCTCCATAATGTTTTTTAGGAATCCATCGGCCGTATGGATGTCCACCGCGCTTGATATTAAAATAATATCTATTCGCGCGGGTTGTTTTTTCGTAAACTGTATACCTTGTTGGCGAAAACAACCCGTAGTAAAAAGCGGCGCACATTTGTGCGCCGCTTTTTACTGAAATATACGTATTGTTTAATGTGCTTCCCCCGGTTTCCCGTTATCTTTTTCGCGTTGGAAAATAATATCCAGACAAAACAAGTTCTCTTCACGCTTATTGCTAAACACACAATGTCCTCCGTACTTTTTGACTATATATCGGATACTACGCGTTCCGTAACCATGCTGCGATTTGTCGGCCTTGCTTGTGCGAAGCACCCCTTCTCCCATTTTTACTTCATCCTCACAATAATTTTCAATATGAATCTTTATAATAGAGCCGATATGCTTTAAATATACGGCCACTCTTCTCTTTTCTTTTTCAGTATATTTTTTGACGCATTCTATTGCATTGTCAAGCGCATTTCCGAACAAAACATAAATATCCGTCGTCTGCATAAAAGAGAGTACTTTGCCGTCGATATTCCGGTTAAAACTAATATCGCTGTCTACACACATCGTGTATTTCTCACTTATTATATCGTCAAGCGCTATATTGCCCGTTTGAACAAGGTTTTCGTAATTTATGATATCTCGCGATAACTCTTCCGCAAAAGCAATGCGTTCGTCAGCCGATGCATTACGCAATGCCTCCGCCTGATATTTTAGGTCGTGACATCTGCGGTTTATTGTATCAATATCGGATTTCAAGGCGTCGTAGTGTATTTGCTCATCTGCATACAGTTTCTTCATTATTTTCTCTTCGCTTCGCAGCCTGTTATTCTCGCAGCTAACGAATAAACCATACAGCAGTGCAAGGCAAGCCGCATACGTCGGAATAATATAGATAATCTGATTGCTCATCTCATTGCGGTTGACATAGTCGCCTACCATATAAACAATAAGTAACGCACACGCAGCAAAAATGATTACTTGCCGGCTCTTTAAATTATCCGTCAAAGCAGTTTTAGACCTGCGCAAAAATGAAAAATATACTATAAGATACATAGCTATCTCCCCGACGAAATAGCATATCTTATAATCCCACCGACCGATAAACGGCAGCGCCATTTCTGAAAATGGTATCGGGTCTGAGACAAAAAGAACTGCCAGCATACGATATAATTGAACTCCTGCTTGTTGTGAAAGCGAAATCCCTATGGCAACAGAGATTGCACTTTTCCAGGAAACATCATATAAAAATTTAATCGAAAAAATAATATCTGCAAACACAGATAAAGCGTTGAACGATGTATATAAATACACGCCGCCGATGTCTTCGGGAACAAAAAGCGTTACGCACACAAGCACGGATATAGCGGCCGCGCAGCGGGGCACGAACATTCTGCGACGCAAAAATTTATATGTGTACATAACAAACCAGCATAGTGAAGACAAAAAATATGCCGTATGTATACAGAGCACATGCAGATCCATATATAAAATCCTCGTTATGATCTTCTCCCACTGCTCGGAAGCAGTGGGAGAAGCCTTGTAAATTTTAAGTCATTAACCCCGGTTTTCAGTATGGTTTCGAATAATACTTCACGAATACAACAAACCAACTATCCGTCTGATTAAAATATTTTTTTCGATGTCTTCCTCTTTGCGAGAAAAATTTGCTTAAATCGCTAACGGCTTTGTTTTTAATCAAAACGTCATCACAAGATAATAAGACTTATTTTTGAAAACTAAACTGAGTAGATTATTCCTCCCGATACGGTATATTTGACCGCATAAAGCGCGGTGTCGGACCGACACTTCCCAAGCTCCGTCGCCCGAACCGCCACTGCGTACTTGTACTTGTTAATAACTATGGTAAACATTGCTTCCATACGCCGACAACTTAATTGTTGGATTGACATAATGTCACATCTCGCCAATTATTTTCGCAAGATTGTTTAGAAATAACTTACGCCGGCCTCGGCTTATAGGCAGTGTAATATCACCGAGAACAACACCGGACTTATTCCACCCTGTTACATAGGTAGCATTTATGAGATACGAGTTGTTGCACCGCAAAAACCCGCTTCGTGAAACCATCTCCTCTAATCTTTTCATGGAAATGAGCATGCGATGCGTATTTTGGGAAACGGTGTGAAACACACACCAATGATTAAAAGATTCCACATACACTATATCACGGTGTGCTATACGAACCGTATGGTTCTTTGATACAATGGTGATGAACGACCTCCTCGCCTCATTCTTTTCGTTTATTTTATCAATCGACTTGGCAAGCCTGTCATATTCAACCGGTTTTATCACAAAATCAACAGCGGACACGTCGTAACCCGATATCGCATGCTGCGCATGCCGCGTAATAAAAACAATCGGAACTTTTCCGTCTATCCCTCTCAATCGTCGCGAAACTTCAATACCGTCTATCAACGGCATCTCTATATCCATAAAAACCGCATCAAAGTCGGCAACGTAGTTTTCGATGAAATTCAAACCATTACTATAACTACTTATTTGAATTATCATATGGTGATCCTGTTGATATTTTTTAAGCTGTTTCCGCAGGTGCTCGGCACAACTTTCATCATCTTCCACGATTGCAATCCTCATTTTCAATCTGACCTCCGACTGAACCATTATGTGCCAATAGAATACAGAATATGAAACGAATTTCGAAATTGGCTATATTTGTTTACGATTTTTGCACCCCCTCAGGTTACTGAGATGTGGGCGGTTCTGATTAATTTGTAATCATGCCGATCCTCTCCTCGATAAAACGGCCGTTTTATCTTGACCTTAGACGTTTTACAGACTTTGGCACCCCGAAACGAGTTGTCAAGGACTTTTTAATCAAATTCACTAGTCACAAACGAGCGTAAATTCCCAAAGTAAATTCCACAGCAGCAGTGG
>CAYLIO010000005.1:0-27286 GCA_964383655.1 uncultured Clostridia bacterium
AAGCCTGCTCTTTATCCCGTCAAGATCGACCCCGTATTCTTCCGCGTACTCGGGCTCGTCTCCCTCTTCGTCCTCGTACTCGCCGTCGACGTCCTCACCGTCCTCGCCGAAATCGAACAGGTTGTCCAGCTTATCGTTGAGGCTGTCCATCTTTTTCTTCAGATCTTCCAGATCTGCCCGTATATCGCCGTCTTCCTGCTCGGCAGGTGCGGAAACGTATGCCTGCTGCACCGCCGCATCCTCTGCCGCGATCGCGGGCTCGCTTTCGCTCTCTTCGACCGATGCCGCATCCTGTACTTCTTCGACGCTCTCCGAAGGCGCGGCTTTTTCATTCGTATCCGATTTATCAGCTCCGCCGCTTACGGCAGATATTATCCTCTCCGTGATGGTACCGGTGAGCCTTTCGATACCCTCTTCGTCTATAACGATGTCGTAATCGTTGTTTGCCTGAAGGTCAGCAAGTTTGTCGTATACGCTGCTTGCTATCGCATCGTAATCGCGCTCAAACGAAACGCGGACGGACTCTAAAACAGCGGATACAATCTTGTCGGTTATATCGTCCGCATCAATCTCCGGCATTACATTTGACAGAGCGGCTGCCGTCTTATCTGCTATGGCATCCTCGTTTAATCCTGCGCTCTTAAGCTTATCCGATATAAACGATGCGAGCTCCTCTGTGTTCAGACCCTCGCCTTCAAGGTACGACTCGGCCTCGACCTCATTCTTTCTGTCGACGAGTCTTTCTATAATCCTGTCGTAATCGAGCACCTCGGCCATCGCCTCGGCGAGCGAGCGGCATCCCTCGTCGTCCACGAGAATATCGAAATCATTGGGCGCGAGAGCGGCAACCTTCTTCGCAATCTCGTCCGAAAGCGAATCTGTATCCATAACTCCGAGCACGGACTCTGCCGCTGCGGGGGACACGCCTGCATTGCCTGTAGCCGAGATTTTCTCCGCGACGCGGCTTGCAACCTCTTCGTAATCCACATTCGCCGTGGCATGCACTTGTATGGGACGCATCTGACCGCTCTCTCCCATAACAACCTGAGGAACAACTATCTGCTCGGCCACTTTCGAAGCAATGTACTCGGGTGAAATCAACTCCTGCGGGGGTATGCAGGCAGCAACTTTCTTCGCAAGCTCATCGGTGTCGAAAGGAGCAGGCTGAGGCGCCTTTGCCGCCAGTTTGTCGGCAATGCGCTCCGCAAGTTCGTTGTAGTTTATGTATTGCTCGGAAATGGTGAGCTGCTCGCCGTCGGAAAGGTCTGTCTCTGCGGCTGCAGGCGCAACCTCGTCAGCGAACGTATATTCCGTCCCGGCCGAATCGCCTGTGTAGCGCGCAGCCGCTTTTGCAGGAGCGCCCACAATCCCTGCGAGTTTTTCATAGTCTATGGCGCAGCTTTCTTTCAGCGATCTTATCATATCCGAAAGCCTGGCGAATATGTTTTCACACTGCGCAGAGAGAAAATTCATTTCCTTGCGCAGCTGCTCGTTCTCCTGCGTGAGCTTTTCGAAAATCTCGCTATTTTGTCTGCTCACATAGGCGTTTTCTCTGCTGATCTTGTCCACCAGCGCATCCGTTCCGGCAGTACCGGCTCCGTGAGAGAGCAGTGTGTCCAATTTCGCGGTGATTTCGGCTTGGCGCTGTAAAATCACGTCCGCCTTTGTAGCGTAATTAATTTTGCTGTTTCCGCCGTTTTTGTTATCTGCTGCCATAATGTTTATTACCTCATTAGCTCGGGACACCGGAATCCGCCTTAAATCCCGCAAATTGTCCTTCACGAATTTTTTTGAGTCGCAGAATAATTCTACTACAAAAATAATAGATTGTAAATACAATTCCTAAATAATTTTTGGCCCTGCCGGCAATAATTTTATAAATTGATCCGTATATATACGGCGTTTAATTCAATAAAAGGCCCTTCTGCCTTCACCGTCGAATGCGGCGGAGCAAAGACATAAACACTGACCCCTTTCCGAAAAAAGCTTGTGTTTTCACTGAAATTGTATTATACTGTTCTTGTTTAACGGCGCGGACCGGGATGCACGGCAAGCCATTCCCGCCGCGCACGGGCACATTCGTGACAATCTGCGCAAGTTACGGATAAATTATTGCGGAAAACTATATGTTTGGGAGATATAAAAAAATGAGAGTTTACAACTTTTCGGCCGGCCCTTCCACCCTGCCCCGGTCAGTACTGGAAGAGGCACAGAAGGAATTCCTCGACTTTGCCGGAACAGGCATGTCCATCACGGAAATTTCGCACAGAGACAAGGCGTTCGATGCCGTGGTTAAGGAAGCAGAGTCGCTCGTACGCGAGCTTCTCAACGTTCCCGACGACTATGCCGTTTTATTTGTTCAGGGCGGCGCGTCCACACAGTTCGCGGCAGTACCTTTGAACCTTATGCACCGCGGCAAGGCCGACTACATCGTGACCGGCAATTTTGCAAAAAAGGCTTGGCAAGAGGGGCAGATCTACGGGGAGGCCGTAAAAATTGGCGACAGCTCAGACAAGACTTATACCTACATTCCCGACGTCGACAAACTCAATTATTCGGATGACGCCGACTATGTACATATAACTTCCAACAACACCATATTCGGCACCAGGTACGTCAAATTCCCCGAGTGCAAAGCACCGCTCGTTGCGGATATGTCGTCCGAGATATTTTCGCGCGAGATAGACGTGTCCGCTTTCGGCGTAATTTATGCAGGTGCGCAGAAGAACCTCGCACCCGCAGGCGTTACCATAGTCATAGCAAAGCGCAGTCTTATACAAGACCCCCTAAAGTACTGCCCCACCATGCTCAAATGGAAAGCGCAGGACGAGAACGGATCGCTGTATAACACCCCTCCCTGCTTTTCCATCTACATGGCCAACCTCGTGCTCCGCGATCTCAAAAAGAGAGGCGGCGTGAAGGCGATAAATGAAATAGATGTGTACAAGGCGGGACTTTTATACGATTTTATAGACAACTCATCGATGTATAAAAACAACGTGGAGAAAAAGTACCGTTCCATAATGAACGTGCCTTTCGTTACCCCCTCCGCCGAACTTGATGCCAAATTCATAGCCGAGGCGAAAAAGGCCGGGCTCGTATCCTTGAAAGGACACAGGCTCGTCGGCGGAATGAGAGCGTCGATTTACAACGCAATGCCCGTCGAGGGCGTAAAAGCGCTCATAGAATTTATGAAAAAATTTGAATCGGAGAATAAGTGATATGTCTAAAAAGATACTTAAGCTGAATGCAATCAGCCCGCTTGCAGACGCAATATTTGCGGGATACGGCTACAGCGACAGCTGTGACAACCCCGACGGCATAATCGTGCGTTCCGCACAGATGGCCGATTATAAAGTGAACGACAATCTTATCGCGGTGGCCCGTGCCGGCGCAGGCACCAACAATATACCCGTCGCCGATTATGCGGAAAAAGGCATCGTCGTGTTCAACACCCCCGGCGCCAACGCCAATGCGGTTAAAGAACTCGTCATCTGCGAACTCTTTTTGGGCGGCAGAAAGATTACGGACGCCGTTGACTGGGTAAAGACCTTAAAAGACGAAGGCGACAACGTGGGCAAGCTCGTCGAAAAAGGAAAATCCAAATTCGTCGGACATGAGATTATGGGCAAGACGCTCGGCGTTATAGGACTGGGTGCGATAGGCGTAGAGGTAGCCAACACGGCATACAAGCTCGGAATGAACGTCATCGGCACGGACCCCTACCTTTCGACGATACATGCACTTGCGCTCTCGCCGCACATCGAGGTTGTCGCCGGCCGCGACGAGATTTATCGAAAGGCCGATTTCATAAGCATTCACGTTCCGCTCAATAAAGACACGAAGTCTATGATCAACAAAGATACTCTCGCCGCATGCAAGGACGGCGTGGTTATAATCAACAACAGCCGCGGCGAGCTTGTAAATACAGACGACATGATAGAGGCTCTCTCGAGCGGGAAGGTCGGCAGATATATAACCGACTTCCCCAACGCAAGCCTCATCGGCGTTCCCAACTGCATATGTGTACCGCACCTCGGCGCAAGCACGCCGGAGGCTGAAGATAACTGCGCGGTGATGGCGGCTCACGAACTCGTCGATTACATCGAAAACGGCAATATACTCAACAGCGTAAACTATCCCGATATATCTCTCCCCCGCGCAAGCAAGGGCAGGCTGTGTATTCTGCACAGAAACGTGAGCAATCTGATAACCAAGTTCACCTCCGTCATATCGGCGCTGGGACTCAATATTGCCAACATGACCAGCAGCAGTCGCGGCGATTACGCATGCTCGATACTCGATATAGACGGTGCGGTGCCCCAAAAGGCAGTGACCGAAATAGCCGCGCTCGAAGCAGTGCTTAAAGTACGCTCGCTGTAAAAAATTAAAACTTTAAGCAAAGTCTTAATCCTGCATTAAAAAAATAAACACTCTGATAACGTAAGCCGCGTGAGGGGTTTGATCCTCACGCGGCTTATTCATCGATTATACATTTTGCGGCTGCTCCGCCGGCGACAAGTTTTAATTTTCCGGCATCTGAAAGTTTTTTAAGCACTCTGCATGCCTGCGCCGAATTGAGCCGCAACAACTTAACCGCGCCGGCTCTTCTCACGCTTTTGTTTGTTTTTGCAAGCCGCATCACAAGTTCGTTTTGCCGTATGGTATCTATTTCTTTTCGTATGACATATGCGAGAGAAAGTTTAATCCTCAACCGTCAGAAGCACGTCATTATAGAAGACATCCATCTCCTGTTTCGTCTTGAAGTTTGCAAGATACATGGTATTGCCCATGGCCCCCGCGAGAGCGTCCGGTATTCTTTCGACGCCTTTAAGATTGGCCGCATATTTAGCGCGAATATCCTCGTCGCTGTACAAGAAGCGCTTCCCGTCCCTTCTGCCCGCATATGCGCAGTAGAACCTTTCCCCCGTAGCGACTTGCGTATCGTCGTACGCTATCATATCAGCCCACATCTTATACACATCCGTGCTGTTTGCGTAGTTCATCATATCCGGCGAATAACCGCCGCACGGACGCATGTTCACCTCAAGCGCTATAACGTCACCCTTTTTACCGAGATATTGGTCCTTCGTAAGACGGAAGAATTCAAAGTGGACAAACCGGCTCTTCACGCCGAACGACTTAACCGTGCGCCTGCCTGCATCGCGCACATCGGGAGCAAGTTTATTTACTATATAATAGACGCTGTTGTCGTTCGTGTTGACTATATCCATTATGGAATACGGCGTAATGTTGCCTGTCTCGAATATGGGGTTGCCTTCGCTGTTTATAATGGCATCGTAGGAATTGACCTCGGCCTCTACAAACTCTTCCATTATGTATTCGACGGGCGGTTTACGGTCGAAGAAATTTTTTAAATCCTCGTCAGACGAGAGTTTGTATGTGTCGTTCGCACCCACGCCGTTATCCGGCTTGACTATGACGGGATAGCCCGTCTTCGCGATAAATTCGTTGCATTCGTCCACAGATTTTACCATGCAATGACGCGCGACGGTAAGCCCCGCTTTTTTATAATACTCCTTCATGCATGACTTGCGCTTTATCATGGGCATATCCTCAGCCTTAAAGCCGCTCGGCACATTAAAGTCCGTCCTGAGTCTTGCATCGGTTTCAAGCCAGTATTCGTTATTGCTCTCTATATAATCTATTCTGCCGTAATTGGAAATAAAGAACGCGACGGCGCGATACACCTCTTCATAGTCACTCAAAGAGTGCACGAAATAATACTCCGTCAAACAATCCCTGAGTTCATATGTAAGCTCGTCATACGGACAGTCGCCGATACCGAGAACGTTAATGCCGTTATTTTTGAGCTCGCGACAGAATCTCCAATAATTTGCAGGAAAGTTGGGCGAAATAAAGATGAAGTTCTTCATGTTTTTTTATCCTCGCGAATATCCTTTTTTTCAGCCTTTCAACAGCTCAGGCAGAAAATACGCCGCCTGGATATACCACCAGTCCCAGTCGTGGCGCACATCCTTGCCCCATATGTCAACCCACGCCATTATTCCCTTGTCTTCAAGAATATGGCCGAATCTGCGGGTGCTTTCAAGCGTTTCGTTCTCCCATTCGCCTTGCCCGACGCAAAGCACGGCCCTGCCGCGATTATACTTCTGTATATACGGATGCGACCTCTGCATGCCCGCAATAAACTGTTCCGGTGAATTCATGTACGTGAGATCGTCATGATAATCCCCGAAGCAATACTCGTTAGTGTACACGCCGCTCAGTGCCATGAGCGCGTCAAACACATCCGGGTACCGAAAATACAGCGTGGCCGCATGAAGCGAGCCGAGGCTCAGTCCGGACACCAAAAAGCGTATTTCACGCACGTCCGCATACGCATTGATGCTTGAAAAGTGCGGGATCGCCTCTTTCACGATATAGTTTATCCAGGCCTCATGCCGCTCTATACGCGGACGCGGCGACCCCGGGCCGAACAGCGTTTCGCTGTCCATGCTGTCTATAGTGAAAACCTGCAGCCTGCCGTCATCGATAAACGGCGCATACACGTCAAGCATATGCATGTCTTCAAATTCATAGAACCGACCGCTCTGGCATGGAATTACGAGCGCGGGCTTGCCGCCGCTCCCGTATATTTTATATTCCATCTCCCGGCCTAAATGATTGCTGTATTGCTTCCCGTAACGTATCTCCATTGTCCTTCTCTTTACTTCGCCGCCCTTTTTATTCACCCGAAAAAACCGAGGGCGGATAAAAAAACGGGGATCCTGCTTCTCCAGGACGCTTCTGTGTGCGTACCGCCCGGAACTATGTGCGCGGTAAGGCATACGCCTCTTTCGATAAGCGTTTTCGCCGCCTCTGCAAACAGCGCGCGCTGCCCGGCATGGTTTTTCAGCTCCTTATCACCGTAATCCATGTAGAGACGCGTATCCCTCACGGGTCTATCTTTTCTGAGAAACGCAGGCAAATTTTCTCCGCTCGTCCAAAGACTGGGCGAGAGCGCGGCTCCTTTTGAAAAATATTTGTTATACGCCGCAAGTGCGTACAGCGTCATGAGCCCGCCCATAGAACTGCCGCCTATCGCCGTATTTTGCCGGTCTCTTAAAGTACGATAATTTTCGTCTATATACGGTTTGAACTCGCCGACGAGCCAGTCCATATACGCCTTTCCGCGCGGCTTGATGCGCGTACCGTCCTGCAGGCGAAAGGCTGCGGGCGAATATTCCTCAAGCCTTCCGTTGCCCTCACCGTTACATTCAACCGCCGCGATAATCAGATCAGAGCCATTCTTGTCAAGGTATTCGCCGAGGCGCCAGCTCTTCCCGAAAGTCGCTTCGCTGTCATGAAAGAGGTTATGCCCGTCGAACATGTACATCACGGGATAGCGTCTGTCTGTTTTTTCGTAGCCTTCAGGCAGATAAACATACGCCTTGCGCGTACGTGCGCCGGTGAGCTGCGGTATAGTGATTTTCCATTCTTTGACCATATAAAAAACCGTCAGCTGCGCACATGCGCATTCGCTTCCAAAAACGCAAAGATGTCTTCCTTGACCGCCCCTGCGCAACTTTCGTTCAATATTTCGTGTCTCGCGCCGGCATACAGCGTACAGGCCGTCTCCTTATGTCCCGACTTCAGATATTTTCTGTATACCTTTTTCACGCCCTTACCGTAACCGCCGACGGGATCATTCTCTCCCGAAACGAGCAGAACGGGAAGAGCTTTATCCGTATTTTTATACGCAGAAGAAGAGCAGCATTTTTTTAAGATATTAAAAAGAGCAGCATACCCGCCGCATGTAAAACCGAACCCGCACAGCTCATCTTTAACGTATCGCTCTACATTATCTTCATTCGCCGACAGCCACTCATACCCGGTTGCCGCCGGGCCAAACTTTTTGTTATATGAGCCGAAGACAAGCTTTTTCAAAAACGGACTTTTATACGTACACCCCTTCATGCGGGATACAGCCCGGGTCAATAAAAGCCCGGCCGAAAGCATTCCTCTGCCGGTATATCCGGTCCCCATGACGACGGCCGCGGAAAATCTGTTGCCGCAACGGGCTATATACTCGCGGCAAAAAAAAGAGCCCATGCTGTGCCCCATTATATACACCGGAACGTGCGGCGCCATCTCTTCCGCCATGTCGGTGAGCGCGGCTATGTCGCTCAATATAATCTCCTCGCCCCTTTCGGGGATATGTCCGAGCTCGCCCTCTTCTGCAGTTTTGCCGTGACCCAGATGGTCTTCGGCACAGACTAAATAGCCCCGTTTTGCCGCTTCCTCGGCAAAACGGGAATATCTTGCAGCGTATTCCGCCATGCCGTGGATGATCTGGAGCACCCCTGTCGCCCTGCCTTCAGGCCGCCATATACACGCATGAACGGTGTGCCGCCCGTCTGCGGACGGATAAACTAAATCTTCCATTTGAAAACCTCTTATCCCTATATCTTCGGAGCACTTGCGCAGGTCTTTGGCGAAATCAGACCAAGTGCTTGAACAGGCGTATATTCTCCGCCTCGATTTTGCGCTCGCCGCGTTCTATGGACCGGATAATTTCCAGCGCGCGCTCGTTCAGCAGCGCGGCAAAGCCGGCTTCTTTCGCGCAGGATATGACAGCCCCGTTTATAAAATCGACCTCGCACTTTTTCCCGCTCAGCAAATCGTACATCATTCCCGAAACAATGTTTCTATGCTTTTTCATGGCGACGGGAATAAGTCGGTACGAGATCATCTTTTTCAGCCCGCGCTTATAGTTTAACAGCGCGGACATGTTATACCCCTGTATCCTTGCGGGGCGTACCCCGCATGCAACGGCGACGTCAAAGCATTCCTTCAAAACAGCCTGAACGACGCTGCGCGCATATTTATCGTCGCAAAGCTGTCCGAAGCTCATCCCGCTCATGGCCGACAGCGCAGAAAAAGCACAATTCGCGGCCAGTTTTGACCAGCGCGCACCGATGAAGTTCTTTTCAATGCTCACCTTGCCCATACACGCAAGATAAGGCTTTACCATATCAAGCTTATCCTCGTTCCCGTATAACGTTCCCAGTGCAAACGTAAGTCCGTCCGTGCGCGTTGTGAGACGCGACTCGCCTCCTCCGCTGAGCGTAGCACCCCACGACACCGCACAACCGCAACAGCGCTCGCTTCCGCATACCGCGGCGACGGACGATTCCGGCAGTCCGTTCTGCATGGTACAAATTACGCCGCTATCCTCTAAATACGGCAGAAGAAATTTTACAACCTCTTCGTTTTCGCGTTGTTTGGTCATAAGGAATATCACATCGTATTTCCCCGTCATATCTTCAGGCAGACAGGCCTTAACGGGTACCGTAAAATCCGTCATGCCCGTTATGTGCGCCCCGCTTTTTTTCAGCGCATCTACATGCTTTCGATTGCGCGATACGAGAATAACGTCCTTACCCGCTTTTGCTATATATGCACCCAAAACGGTACCCATTGCGCCCGCGCCGTAAATCGCCGCTCTAGTCTCCATAACCTTGATCTTTATCCCCTCTGCATTACTTTTTTATGTCCATGCTCCGCCCATTCGACTCGGCATTTCTTTACGTTTTTTATTATACTCTGCGGATCATGTTATATCAATACAAAATCAAAATAAAATTGCAGGTCTTTTTTAAGCGGGATTTGAAACGGGATTTTACTTTGACACGTCTTTTTTTTAAAGTGAAGCCTGCACCCGAATAAAAAACGGATGCAGGCCCTTATTCTCTTCAAACCTGAATTTTTACGCCGATTTAAAAAACATCTCGGTTTTTTTCCGCCTTTACGGACTCCGACGAACCCTTTTTTCTATACACCTTCCCCGAAATCGACGCTCTCACCCGCCTGAGCTTCCAAGCTTTTTTCGCCGCCGAATTTTTCTATAAGCGTGTTTTCGCTGTCTGCCGTATCTTTTAAAATCTGCGTGAGCTCGACAATCTTCGTCTCGCCTAAAACTTCCACGTATTTATCCAGGTATTTGGCAAGGAACTCAAATTTTGACTGAAGATAGTTGCGGCCTTCTTCCGTAAGGTCGACGTTCATGCGGCGTCTGTCCTCATGGTCGATATCCATACTTATATACCCTTTTCTTCTGAGCGAAGACAAAATGTTCGCCATGCGCGGCCGGCTGAGTTTCAGCTCTTCGCTGAGCATGGTCGGCGTGGTCGGCTCGACATGATGGCCCAAGCATTCAAGCGCCGCCATTTCGCCCGCGAGAAACTCACGGAGATAGACCATTATATCCATTTTATACATTCGCCAAAGCTGTTCCACCAGTTCGTTGCGCAGTTCGATTTTATCCATTTTTCGGCACCTGTCTTTTATATCATTCGTTCGATTTAAGCGATTCGACCATATTTATGCGATAAAGTTTTATAAGCATGAAAGCAAAGACCACGAGAGCAAAAGCTATGGTTATCAGGAACGCCCATATATAACTCGTCCATGCAATCACCTTCCCGAACATCATCATGACGCTGTTTACCCTGCTGACCAAGAACATATGCAGAAGCCACCCCATCAAAAGACCGACGAGCGCCCCCACAATGGTCAGAATGATACTCTCGCGGTAAATATAGCCCGCCACCTCCCGCTTGGTATAGCCGAGCACGCGCAAGGTCGCGATCTCGCGTCGTCGCTCCTCTATATTGATGTTTGTCAGATTATACAGCACTATGGCGGCAAGCGCGCCCGCGCACACTACCAGAATAAGTATTACATACCCCATCATATCGCCCAACGCTTCAAAGGATTGCTCGGCGGTGTACGTGAAATTCACTTCGGTGACATTGGAATCGGACAGCAGGCTCTCCGCATCTTTGTTCATGGCGTCCTCGTCCGAACCGTAACCGTATATCGCGAGGTACATGTTCGACACCGGAGTTTGTCCCGTAAGCGCCTCATACACCGAGCTCAGCATATACACGTCCGAGCCGGTATAATACTCGCAGATCCCGGTAACCTGCAACTCGATACTCTGACCGCGGGATGTGACATATGTCACCATATCCCCCGCACTCACTTTATACTCGGTCGCTATGTTTTCGGGGATTATTATTCCGTCGTCCGCATCGAGCTCGTTGCCCGTTTTTCTGTCATGCAGATTTACAAAGTTATAGAAAGTATCGGCGTCGTCTATAAGGTATAGGTCGACCGACTCATACCCGTCGCCGAGCACTATCTGCCCTGCCTCGCTGTATACGTCGATATATTTATCGTCGTCCATCCCGTCCAGATATTCTGCAAGAGGGCTATCCTCTTCAATTTCCGCAGCGGTGTGACCTATGCTTACGTCATAGTAAATTATATCGCCGTACTGGATCGCCGTAACGTCGTTCAGACTGTCTGAAAGCCCGAAGCCCGCAAGGATGAGCGCCGTACACCCGCACACAGATATTATGGTGAGAATCATATTCCTTTTATACCGGAATATGTTGCGTATGGTAGCTTTCCAACGGAACGATATTCGTTTCCACACTGGAGTACATTTCTCCAAAAGTATGCGTTTACCCGGCTTCGGCGCCTTCGGCCGCATAAGAATGGACGGCTTTTCCTTAGTTGCCGATCTGCAGGCAATGACGGTGACCAAAATAGTCAGAAGCAACGCGCCGAATATGACGGCTATGGCGAGCCACCACGAGAACCCCAGCACGAGATCCGGCAGATAGTACATTGTGCCGTACGCTCCCCAGAAGATAGTCGGCATAATACTGAATCCGAACAGAATACCGACTACGATGCCTATAATACATGCAAGGATGCAATAAGCGAGATACTTGCCCATTATATCGCCCTCGGTATAACCGAGCGCCTTCAGCGTGCCTATCTGCATACGCTCCTCTTCCACCATTCGGGTCATCGAGGTGAAGGCAACAAGCGCCGCGACGACTATAAAGAATGCGGGGAAAATACCAGCTATGCTGTCCAGCTTCTCCACGTTCATGGCAAAGCTTACATAGCTTACGTTGGTGCTCGCCCTATCGAGCACATACCAGCTCGCTTCGGAAGTTATAAGGGCCGAAAGAATGGGATTGCTCTCTATATCTTCATTTATCTCGTCGTTTATCGAATTGCCGAGCTCGGTTATATACTCCGCCTGCTCAAGCACGTATTCTTCATAATCGTCCGAAAAACACTCATACTCGTCTGCACCGGAAATCGTTACCCACAAGTCGGTGCAGACAACCTCCTCGCCGCGAAGCATAGGCATGAGCGTACCGAAAAGCTCGCTCCCCGAAAGATCGTACACGCTGCTTTCCGCGTCTTCCGCAACATAGTTGCCGTACATGACCAGTTTTACGACGCCGGTGCCTATCGTAGTCACTTCGCGCGCGTCCATGTAGTAATAATCCGGCGATGAAACTATACCTACCACTTCGTATTCGCCGCAGCTGTATATATCGCCGTACGTACTGTTTGTCGTATCTAAATCGCTCTCGAGCGTTATCGTATCGCCCAATTCGACCGTCTCGAAATTATTGCTCGGGCGCTCCACGACCACTTCATTCTTACTATTGGGGAATTTCCCATCGATGAGCGTGAGTTTATTAAGCCCTCCCGCCTCTTCCATGGCCTCGAAATCAAATCCTATGAGGTTGACGGCTACCGACTTGGAGCCTTCTATGCTCGCCATGACAGAGCTCGAAACAACTTCCGTATAATCCTCTACGACCGCCTCGCCGCTGTCGGTTGAAAGCGCGATTATGTCCTCTACATCACTCTCCGTAATGCCGAATCCCGCCTTTATGTCTATGTCGTACGCATTATTCGAGCGGAGATATTCGTCCATGGACGTCTTCATATCGGGCGTGGCCTGAGTCACGCCTATAAGGAAGCCCACGCCGAGCGCGATTATGGCCATTATAGCGAGAAATCTGCCGAACCCGCTTTTAAAATCTCTTACAATGTTTTTAGTGTACTTTCTCATGGCACTCCGATACCTGACTCATCTTAAAGATTGAACCCGGGGATTGTATCTTACCTGCATACTTTTTTTGCCGATATGCCCGGCCGCGTTTTTTTTACCACTCTATCAGGGACACATCCACGGGATTTTTGTTGATCTCCTCTCCCACGACCGTGCCGTTCTTTATATTGATTACCCTGTCCGCCATCTGAGTTATGGCCGTGTTATGAGTTATCACTATAACCGTCTTCGCATTATTTCTGCACACATCGTGCAAAAGCTTGAGAATATTCTTACCCGTCTCGTAATCGAGTGCGCCGGTAGGCTCGTCGCAGAGAAGAATCTTGGGGTTCTTGGCAATCGCACGCGCTATGGACACCCTCTGCTGCTCGCCGCCAGAGAGCTGCGCGGGGAAATTTTTCATCCTGTCTTCAAGCCCCACGTCGATGAGCGTCTGCACGGCACTCAGCGGATTTTTGCATATCTCGGAGGCTATCTCCACATTTTCCAGCGCGGTGAGGTTCTGTATGAGATTATAGAACTGAAAAACAAATCCCACGTCATGCCTGCGGTATTCTGTCAATTTATACTCGTTGAAATCGCTTATCCTGACCCCGTCCACGTATATTTCACCCGAAGTCACCCCGTCCATTCCGCCGAGCATATTCAAAACCGTCGTCTTGCCCGCTCCGGACGGGCCGACGATTGCGCAAAATTCACCCTTCTCTATATTGAAAGTTACGCCGTTCGCCGCCTTGATGACGTTCGTGCCCATAATATAGTTCTTACACACATTTTTAAACTGCACGAAACTTCCGCCGCTCTGCGGGTTGCCCTCGACGGACGGACCGGAATACCTTCCCCTTCTCGTTGATTTTCTTAAAGCCATATTTCCTCCCGCACATCATTCGTTTTTTTTCGCAAAAAAATACGATAATACCGTTAATTGTTTTTACTGTTAACTTTTTTCTGCCTTTATTATAGTCTCGCAATATGTCATAGTCAAGATTGCGCCGGTTAAATTTTAGTGAAAGAAAATTCATATAAATCCGACTTCCGTTCTGCCTTTTTTTAAAAAAAACAAAGCCGCCGGGTATTTTAAACGCGAGTGACGGCTCTTTACGGCTTTATATTCGATTACCGAAAAAAACGGGTGCGCCGCACCCGTTTTTTTTCAGTAATCTTCGTTTGTGTATTCTTTCTTCAATCGTTTCATATTTTCACCCCGCAGCGCGTCAGGAAAAGCTTGACTCTGTCCGCAGGAATCGCATAGTTCATCCCCTCCGCCGTCGTTGTGACGGCAACCACCGTGCCCGCAACCTCGCCGCGGTCGTTAAACACGGGGCCCCCGGAGTTGCCGCGGTTTATGGCACAGTCCGTCATAAGGCGCGGTTTCCCCTCGACTTTACGCAATCTGTCGGAAACTATTCCGCTCGTTATGCATGTGCCGCCGCCCAAGGAGTTGCCTATTACAAACAGCGTCTGGCCGTTTCTGACTTTGGAGAAATCGGCAAATGTGACGGGTTTCATATCCGCAGGCGGGGATGTAACGGTGAGAAGAGCGAGGTCGTCGCCGTCCTCGCTTTCCGTACCGAGAAAGCTGACCTGCGCCTTACACGTCTTGCCGCAGACATACACTTCCACTCTTTCTGCGGCTTTCCCGTTCGAAACCACGACATGCGCGTTGGTTACGGCATGGTTTGCGTCGACGGCGTATGCCGAACCCGAGAGCACGGACTTGCCGCTTATCGCGCGTACTTCCATTACGCAGGATATGCAGCGCGCATATACCTGTTCTCCGTTCAGCTTTCCGCCGGATACGGGCACAGGCTGCGGTGAAGGAGCGCTTATTGCTGGCGCGGGCTGTGCAGGATTTGCCTCTGCGGGCGTTACGCGGGTCTCAAATCGGATACCGTCCGCTTTGGGGCGGATATCCGGCTTTTTGCGCGGCGTTCGCTTCGGAGTGTACAGGCGCTCCTCCCCTTTTCGTACGGTATAGGAGTTGTCGCAGCACTTGCACTTATATTCAGACATGACGGCCGTACTGCGGACGAGCGCACATTCGCCGCCGCACGTTTTGCATATGATTTTCATCTCACTCACCCGTATTTATGAACAGCTCAAACCTCTCTATCTCCTTTTGCGAGACGGAGGGCGGCACCGCTTTGAGCGCATTCACGAAATCGATGCGCTCGATGGGCACCGTGCTGTCAGAATTTATCGATTTGAGCAGCGGATCCTCTTTGGCACGGTCGCACACTTCCTCTATGTCCGCACCCGAGTAGCCGTCCGTCATTGCAACAAGCTCATCTATATCGACGTCATCCGCAACCGGCGCACCTTTCAGCGACCTGTCGAACATAAACCTGCGCGCAGGCGCGTCCGGAAGGGGCACATAGATCTTCTGTGAAAACCTGCCGGGCCGCAATGCGGCCCCGTCCACGCTCCACGGCCTGTTCGTAGCGCCTAAAAGAAGGAGATTTGAGCTCCTGCCCGCAAAACCGTCTATCTGCTGCAAAAATTCGTTTACGCGCTTGTCGTTGTGCGTATCCACGCCTCGCTTGCCGAAGAGCGAATCCATCTCGTCGATGAAGATTATGGCGAGATCGTCCGCGCGCGCCGTTTCGAACAGCGAGTTAATATTCCTCTCGGACTCGCCCACCCATTTGCTGACAATGTCAGACCCTTTAACGGCATAGAACTTCGCGCCCACTTCGCACGCGATAGCTTTTGCTATCATGGTCTTACCCGTTCCGGGAGGACCGAATAAAAGTACGCCGCCGCCTGTCTTCTTATTGTACAGCTTATACTTTTCCGGGTATTTTATGGGGTTTATCATGCGCGTAGTTATGGCTTTTTTTACGTCGCCGAGCCCCGCAATATCGTCGAAACGTATGCTCGGCACTTCTGCCGCCGACCATTCCCTGCCGCCGTCCTCGCCGGCTTTTTCCGCAGCCTTCGCCTCGCTGCCGGCGGGAAAGGTTTTGCGCGCCACCGCCCCGTCTATCCCGTCCGCGATCTCTATAAGCCTGCGCGCGCGCGTGACGCGCGCTTCTTTAAGCTTCGGCGAAGATACTTTTGCAAGCTCTAAAAGCGTCTGTGCGGCCATCATATAATTGCGCTTGGCCATGGCGCCGTTGCCCTCGTTATACGCCTTCTGCGCCGCCGCATAGTACATATTGAATTTGTCGTTTAAAACACTTATACTGAGATCTTCCATAATCAAACCCTGTTTAAAAGAGATATGTCAGAATACATTCCTGTAGGCCGCGGCCATTGTTTTAAGCTGTTTAATCTTCTCTTCGCTCGAGCTTATTTCTTCGTCGAGACCTTTTATAAGTCTTTCCAGGCGGTCAGCCTCGTCCTTATCGGCATGATAGTCCGCCTCTGATTTTTTTACTTTCGATTTGAGCATGAAATACACAAAAACGCCGCTGACCAAAATAACGGCGGCCGTCCCGAATCCTATGTACAGAAGAACTTCCTTACCCGTCGCGGAATAGATTATAGAGAACAACACGAGATATACTATCGTAAGCGGGAGCATTCCTCTCTTAACGATTCTCGGATCTACTTTTGCGGCTTTTTGCGCTCTTTCGGCTTTATGCAAAGAGCTCTTGTGCTTTGCGCACTCCTTTTTGCGTCTATCTCGCATGTCTTCTAAATTTTTCTGCTCGGCTTTTATCCCGACATCGCAATCGTTTGCAAGCTCCCGGCCGCGGAACAGGCACATCTTCCTGAAAGCGGATACCTTTTCTTTCAGTTCTTCGTCGCCGAAACGCTCGGCATTTTTAAGGTTCCTGTCGTCCTTGAACGAAAGAGCCTGTTTATATGTCATGTTCTGCGCCGCAAGACCCGCCGCGGAAGCGCCGTTTTTTGCAAGAAAGAGCCCCCACCACGCACGGCCGCATTCCGCATCCATATCAAGAACGCGAAGATACTTTTCCGCGGCGGCTTCGTACACCTCGTCACCGAGGTCTATATCCGCGCTTCTGACCAGCGCCCTGACGGCGAGAGACGCCGCCTCGCTTCCGCCGGGATACATCCCGGCCGCATCATTTCGCGAACGCATCTTTTTCCGCGATAATCTTACCTGAAGATTGTCCGCGAGCTCTATCTCGTATCCGCCTGCGGGATATTTAGAAATGTTTACGCCCTGCTGCGAACGAATGAAAGGCGGGAGCGCCGAAACGGAATCCGTGTCGAACACCGCGCAGCATGCACCCGACAGATGCTCCTCTTTAACTCTGTCCCTGAAGCGCGACCATTCATTCTTTACCCATGGCGCATTTACATTTTCTTCGCTGAATGCGATGAGAATAAAGAATTTGCAGCTGTACAGCGCCTTGTAGATAACGGGCTCATAGTCTTCGCCCGGCTTTTCTTTTAACGTCACCTCGGAGAAGAAGGTCTTTATTCCTCTTCGCGTAAACTCGTCGTATATTCTGCGCGCTACCGTACGCTCGCGCGTGGGCGCACCGCCGCCGTCGGACGAGCGGAAGGAAAGGAACACGTCAAAATCTTCCCCCTCCTCCATTCTGTGCTTAATGCCGCGCTGGAGTTTGTCTATGACCAGTGCGCGGCTTCTGTATACCTCGGCCTGCTCCGCATCCGCGTACTTTACGGCATTTAAATAATTCTCGTCTTCAAGTATGGATTTTTTAACCGTTCTGCGGCATGTGGGAATGCGTTTTTCAGTGCGCGTATCCGATACATACTCTATCCCGTATGTACTCAAAGCGAGCCCCCAATACGCCTCGGCATCCTCGGGATTGTGTTCGGTTATGAGCCTGTATTCGCGTATTGCGCCGTCAAAATCGCAACCTATTCTAAGCGCGTTGGCACGGTTTAACGCAAGCGTGAGCGCCTCGCTTTTACCCCCGGCGAACCTGTACACGTTGCCGCAATACGGGCATGCCGCACTCAGCCCGCCGTCAGAAAACTTGAGCGGCGCACCGCACGTCTCGCAGTTTAACACGCTTATTTTCTCCATCGCCAAACTTTCCTTAAAAACTTATCTGCGCGGACCGCCGCCGGGCCCTCTTCCGGGTCCTCTGCCCGGTCCTCTTCCCGGTCCGCCGCCGGGGCCTCTTCTCATCCCGGGTCCGCCGGGAGGCGGCGGATTGCGGAAGAAGCTTCTGCGCACTCTGCGTATAAGGCCTCCTACGACGCTGCCGGCTACGACCGCGCCGGCTGCCGTCGCAATCGTTTCCGCCGCAGGCGAGCGCTTCCTTCCGTTCCCGGAAACCGCGTCCGTTATTCCTTTTTCTCTCTTTAAACACTCCTCAAGGCTCAGTTTGAGCGCCGAGTTGCATTTATCTGCAATATCCATTATGGAGTGCTTTGCGTCTATAAGCTTATCTGCTATCTCGGCGCTGCAATACTTGACCGCATTTTTGTAATACGGCGAAGAGAGCGTATACAAGAGACGTTCGTTTTCTGCAATCCTCTTTCTGCACTCGACAGATGTCGAACCCGACGACCATAACCTGTTGGAAATTTCACGATAAAGCCTGTCCGCACTTTTTAACGAGCGCACCTCTGCATCCGCGAGGAACGCGCCCAGCCATGCATCGCCGCATTCGGGATCCTCGTCTATGGCCCGGCTGAACGACGCCGCGGCGCGGATGAAATCGCCGCACGAGAGCGCGGCTTTGCCGGACGCGATATTGGACGAGATCTCGCCCGATTTCACGCCTTCGAAACGGACAGCGTTCTTTTTGTTTGAAAGAATGGTCTCCAGATTGTCTGCTATATCTATCTCATATCCGCCTGCGGGATATTTAGCGAGATCGACCCCCTGCGTACGTATGAATGCAGGGAGCGACGCGGCGGATATTCCGCTGAATACCGCACAGCATGCGTTAGTCAAGCGCTCTTCATACAACCTGTCCCTGAAGCGCGACCACTCGTTCTTTACCCAAGGCGAGTCTATATTCTCCTCGTTTAAGACGATGAGAATAAAGAATTTGCAGCCGTACAGCGCCTTGTAGATAATGGGCTCATAGTCCTCGCCCAGCCTGCCTTTTAACGTCACCTCGGAGAAGAAGGTCTTTATCCCCCTTCGCGTAAGCTCGTCGTATATTCTGCGCGCTACCGTACGCTCGCCGGTATATGCTCCTTCATCGTCAGTCGCACGAAAGCAGAGAAAGACATCATAGTCTTTTTCATGTTTAAGCTTATCCTTTATGGCGCGCTGCAGCCTGTCTATCTCCTCGGCCTTAGCTTTGTACGAGACAGCGAGACTTTCGTCGGCGTACTTTATCGCATCGAGGTAATCGGGGTCGTCCAAAATACTCTCTTTAAGCGTCCTGTGGCAGGTAGGCGTACACTTGCCCGTAGAAGGGTCGGTGATATACTCTATACCGTATTTGCTCAAAGCGAGTCCCCAGTGCGCCTCCGCATCCTCGGGATTTTCAACGGTTATAAGCCGATACTCGGACATAGCCCCTTCAAAATCACAGTTGAGCCTGTACGCATTCGCGCGGCTGAGCGCAAGCGACAGCGCCTCGCTCTTGGGACTGACAAATTTGTACTCGTTCCCGCAATAGGGACAGGCCGCGCTCCCGCCGTCGTCCGAGTATCTGAGTGTTCCGCCGCATGTGTCGCAAAACAGCGGCTGACGTGTTTTTTCCATATTCGTTAAGCTCCGTTGATCTTCATGACGAAGAAGCCTGTTTATCTATCTTCTTTCTGAGAGCCTCTATCTCCTTGTCTATCGCGTCGTCCGAGAATTCGTCCATGCCGACCCTGCTCTCGATAAGTTTCTTGATCTCATCGTCGCCCGCAGGCGTCGTCGCGGCTATGTCGGAGAACGTGTCCTGACTCGTCTCCATGAACATATCTATCTGTTCGGACTGCCTCTGCGCCTTTTCCATGGCGATGTCGAACTGTTTCTGTACTTCCAAAAACTCCTTGTCGTCCGCAAGATTTGCCATCTCTTTGCTGAGCACGCTCATTCCGCCCAAAAACTGCTTGGTCATCATGGTCATGTCCTTCATCTGAGACGTTATCTCGAAATTGAGGAGCATCTCCTGGGCGCGCTTTTGCTGCACGAGCGTCATCTTATAGCCGGTAAGCGCGAGATTGTACTGCGATTCAAGCCCGCTTTTCTTCGCCGACACGGCCTTGTCCA
This sequence comes from uncultured Clostridia bacterium, assembly GCA_964383655.1. Taxonomy (GTDB): domain Bacteria; phylum Bacillota; class Clostridia; order Christensenellales; family Borkfalkiaceae; genus Coproplasma. The sequence continues at coordinate 20,031 of CAYLIO010000005.1, forward strand.
CAAACGCCTTCTTTTGCTGCTCTAAGGCGTTTATCTGTTTGTTCATGTTGTACACGGTCTGTTTTACAAGCCGCTTTTTTTCATATTCCTTGTCAACCTTGCTCTTGAAAAGTCCCATATATAGCCCCCCGATATTATTTTTTTATTGTTCCGAGCCGTCGGCATTCAAAGCGCCGTCGTCTTCGGCATCCGGTGAAGCCGACAGTCCTTCCTTATCCAACTGATCGGCAGTCTCGAACATTGCAAGCAGTTCGTCGTCGTTTTCATTGACGCCGTATATTTGCTCGTTCTCGGTATACCCGCTCTGTATCTCGTTCCAGGTATCGTCTGCGTCCGTTAAAATCTGTTCGCTGCGCACCCTGGTGTTGAGCGTCTTGTTGAGAAACTTCGCAAGCCCCTTCTGGTCGGCGAGAAGATTGTTGAGCGAGATTTTACCCGTCTTGACATAGAAGCTGTTGTCGTCTATAGAAGATTTAAGCTTGTTTAAAAGGCGCATGTTGTACATGAGGTACATCCCGCGCTTGACATCGTTTTGGCTCTCTTCTCTTAAATTGGTTATCTTTTTCGCATAAAAGAGCTTAAGGTCGCGATTTTTTTCCTTCTGCCCTTTTTTGAGCAGTTTGTCTATCTGTTTCGAGCGCTCCTCGATAGCCTTCTCCAGCTCGTCCTCCTGCTTTTGCAGGTTGCAGATTGCCTCAACCACATCTTCTCTCTTGAGTTTGTCGTATTTACTCTTGAACGGCCACATGTGCGTACCCTCCGTTTACTTGTCCGTATACACGGACCGCTCTGCTATGAGCAGGTTTATATCGCTTATGAATTTATTCGCCTTGCCGCTACCCTTATCCCCGCGCGTCTTTGTGAGCTCTATCTTGAGATCTCCGAGCGCGTTTTTTATCTTCTCATCGATGACGGCCACCTTCTCGTCCGCAGACGGCGTCAGATATTTGAGCCTGTCATAGAGCTTGTCGAGTTTGGCCAGCATTTCGGGCTTGCTGTCGGCGATCGCCCTGAGTACCATGACGGCAGCCGCATTTTCGTTCACGTCCTCGCGGCTGTCGAGCACCGCCTCGTCCCCGGTGCTTCCGCGCCCGCGCGAGAATATGGCGGAAATTATGATAACAGCCAGAATTAATGCGGCAACGACACCCAATATTACAATCTGATATGTCTCGAATGCCAGAATAGAATTGGTCATTTCCTTTCATCTCCGTAAAATATTTAAATTTTTTTAAAATACGCTTTATTTTGTCAGAGTTTTGCACCGCAACCGCTGCAGAATTTGGCGCCGGCGCCGCTTTTCTTACCGCAAGAGGGGCACGTCTTTTCGTCCGCAACGCTATTGCCGCAAGAGGAGCAGAACTTATCCCCCGCACATAGCGCCGCGCCGCAATGCGGGCAGAATCTCTCTTTCTTAACCCCTTCACGCCTGGCCTCTTCAATCGCCTCTATATCCTCGTCCGAGATTACGACGCGGCCTATCGTGAAAGAGAAGATCTTGAGCCCGTAGTCGTCCTCGAACATGGCTGAAAGCTCCGGCAGGACGGACTGCGCTATTTCATCTTTATGCTCGCTCATTCTGTCGTATGTAAGCCCTCGGCTTCGCATTGCGCCGGCAATGGCGGGCTCCACTTTGTTCATCATACGCATGGAAAGGCGGTCCTTAAGATCCTGCACGGTGAACTCCTTCTCCGCGCCGATGAGCTCGAGGTAGGCCTTGCGCGGATTGCTTATCCGCACTTCAAACTCGCCGTGCGCACCTACCTTGATGGGCACATCCGTCTCCGGATCGCGGAAAGAGAACTGCGTCTTGGTCCCCCACATGACTTTGAGCTTTGCCGTCTTCGAAAGATAAATCACCTCAACCGAAACATTCTTGCGCTTTCGTTTCGACTTGTCATCCGAGAGCGCATAGCTCCCGCTGTTGAGCGTATCCATGAGAATGCCGTCCTTTATAAGGATGGCATTATGCGTTTCAGGCACGACGACCTTTGCGTCCGGATCCATCTCGTCTGCACAGATCCTCTTGAACAGCTCGGTGTTGTCGCCGTCGTACTTGATTATTTGAGGTCCTCTCGCCATAATTCGCCTCCCCGCGCCTGCATATCCTCGCTTTTTCGGATACGCGCCGCTTTTTTTATAGGTTTTACAAAGAAATCTGTATTACAGTTATATATACCCTTTTCACGCGATATACTAACACATATATGTGAAAATGTAAAGATTATAGCGGAAACGAGCCGTGAAACATCCTGCGTCTTCGCTGAAAGAACACTCGCCGGAATTTGTGAAACAGCCCTGCGTTTTTTTAAAGTGCAGGGCTGTTTTTATATATATCCGCGTACACCGCCATTACTCGCTTTGCAGGTAATATTTTTGCGAATCGATCTGCTTTTTATCGCCGCCCGTCACCCGCACATAAGTGCCGTCCGACAACAGTTTTCTCGCGTTCACGTTATCCGCGAGCATGATCTGCAGCATTTCATAAATCTCGTCTGCTATATCCTTGTCCAGAACGGGCGTCGCTATCTCCACACGCCTGTCCGTATTCCTCGTCATAAGATCGGCGGATGAGATATACATGACCCTGTCCTCACCCTCGCCGAAGCAATATATGCGCGAATGCTCCAAAAATCTCCCTACAATGCTTATAACGCTTATATTCTCCGTTTTGCCGCGCTTGCAGGGCAGAAGACAGCATATGCCGCGCACTATGAGCTTTATTTCGACACCTGCGCAGGACGCCTCGACAAGCTTGTCTATTATGACCTTGTCCGTAAGACTGTTCATTTTGCCTATAAACACGCCTCGGCCGCCTTGTAACGCTTTTGCTATTTCACCGTCTAAAAGCTCCAAAATTTTCTGCTTGAAATACTTCGGCGCAATCAAAAGCTTGGCATATTCTCCGTCTGCGTTGGAGATGGCCACGTTGCGAAAGAACGCTGCTCCATCCTCGCCTATCTGCCTGTCGGCCGTTATTATATTGAGGTCCGTGTACTGCTTTGCCGTACTTTCGTTATAGTTGCCGGTGCCGAGATGTGTTATGTAGTTTACGCCGCTGTCGTCGGAAAATACGATGGAGATTATCTTGGAGTGAACCTTATAATTCTCCATGCCGTAGATTATATTGCAGCCCGCTTCCTGCAGTCTGCTTGCGAAATACAGGTTGTTCTCCTCATCAAATCTCGCGCACAGTTCTATAACGACCGTCACGTCTATGCCGTTCTCGCTCGCGCGCATGAGCGCGGCGGCTATGCGCGAGTGGTCGGCGAGCCGGTATATCGTTATCTTTATGGATATGCAGTCCTTTCTGTCTGCGCACTCGTTCAGAAGCCGTATGAGCGGATCCATGCTGTCGTAAGGGTACTTGAGCAGCACATCCTTCTTTCTTACCTCGTCTATAATACTCGGCGCATCGTCCTCTCTGTCCGCCATATTAGGTTTAAACGGCGGATATGAGAGCGCATCCGCGAGTTCTTTGTCGATGCGACTCGATAATGTAGTGAGATATTTAAAACCGAAGTTTGTACGAACGTCGAATATAAGTTCCTGTTTAATGCCGAGCGCCTCCGTCACAAACTTCATCAGCGATTTGCTCTTCTCGCCGCACACCTCGAGCCGCACGGCATTTTGCGCGGGTCTTTTTTCCACTTTGCTTTTCAAATAACGCGAAAAGTCGTTGTTGTACTCTATATCCGCATCCTCTACGTACATCTCGAAATCGGCGTTGCGTGTCACCCGTATCATCATAGACGATGTAGCAGTATAACCCGGGAACGCCGTTTGCCCTAAATTCTTTATTATCTCCTCCATCGTTATAAAGCTGTATTTCTTACCGCCCGAGAAGCGGTACAGGCTGTCCGCCCTATCAGGAATTTCCATCACGCCTATCATGGCATGATCATTCTTTTTGAGTTTGTACAGCATATAGCACTTGAGGTTCTCAAACCTGACCAACGGGTGCTTGGCATCGAGTACCATGGGCGAGAGAAGGGGCAGCAGCTTTGTCTTGAAATATTTTTTCAACTCGTCTTTTCTGCCCCGCGAAAGCTTTAAATACGTAAGAATGTTTATTCCGGAATCGGATAACGCGTGTTTAAGATGCGTAAAAACATGCTCGCGCATATCGTACAGCCGCGTTATTCTGTCGGCTATAGCGTCTATCTGCTGCTTGCACTTAAGCTTTGTCTTATTATCCCGCTCGTTCGGATGTATCTCGGCCTCGTTGTAAAGGCTTCCTATGCGCACCATAAAGAACTCGTCCAGGTTAGAACAGAAAATGGAGAGGAATCTACACCTCTCCAAAACAGGCGTGCTCTCGTCCGCCGCCTGCGCTAAAACGCGCAGGTTGAATTTCAGCCAGGAATATTCCCTGTTGACGTATACGCCCCTTATAAGTTTTACGCTTTTTTTGCCGTCTGCCATAGTAGTATCATATCCCCGCGATTAAAAAACTTTTGCGGTAAGTTTTTGCCGTCTTTGTCGCATGCTCTATAAAACAGAGCTTCTTTTCGGCTCTCCCGACGCTTTTAGTTCTCTGTCTTATTCGCGTTCCTTGCTCCCGTACGCTTCTTGCTCAAAGCCCCCTCTTTTTGCCGGCTCTTTATGTGCGCCGTGAGTTCTTCCACCGTCTTTATCTCCTTTACCGGCCTGTTCGGGAAAAAGGGTGAAGTCTCAGCGTCTATATCGCCGCTCAGAATAAGCTTTAAATAACCCTCCTTAACGCCGTAGTTGCTTACAGCTATTTCGCCGAAAGGGAAGCGCTTTAAAATCCGGACGAGCGCAATGAGCGCAACCACGATGAAGTAGATCTTTTCCGGCGCGTTTTTTATGAGAAGATGCGATCTGTCCGGCGCCTCTATAAGTTTTTTTGCCAGTTTTTTGAGCATATCTTGCTCCACCGACATATCCTCGCTCTCCGGTATGTCATAGTAGTCGCGATAAATCTCGTACAACGAGCGGGCCGTTGCACCGGCAAGCACTGCCGTGCTGCCTTCGGCCACAGGTATATTGGCCTCAAACAACGCCTTTTTTATGAAGTTTTTTATCTTGGCGCACTCATCCTTGTCCGGATAAACACTCTTTACAAACTTACGCTGCAGCGTAAGTGCGCCAAAGTTTAAAAAGTATATACCCTCGCGCCCTTTTTTAAGATCACATATCTCAATGCTGGCGCCGCCTATGTCGACTATGACCGGATCCTTCATGCCTAAAAACTTTTCATTCGCCGCACAGTCACAGTACGCTTCCATCTCACCGTCTATCTGGTTTATGATTGCACCGGTGCGCTCGCGCACGATGGCGAGCACCTCTTCCGCATTATCTATCTGACGCATAGCCGCAGTGGACAGCACATACAGCTTGTCCACGCCCAGCTTTTTGCACTGGTCCTGGAACACGGTCAGTTTATCCACCATCTTCTCTATCCCGTGCTCGGTAAGCTTCCCGCCGGCAGTGAAACTGAGCGCGGAAAAACCTTCCCTGTATTTGTATATCGGCTTTGTCGTGTCCTCGCCGCATACCAGCATGGACATGCTCGTGGAGCTTATGTCTATTACAGCATACGTCATAATCTTATTTTTCCCTCCGTCGATAAAATTATTGACCTGATAAATTTTTTTTCTATATTCTCAATCACCGAAGTAAATTCCGATCCCCTTGGCAAGACCTACGAGATACCCGTCCGCAGGAACATACTTCGTCCTGCCCGCTATGTCCGTAAGCACGTTATAGCTCAGTTTATTGTTTTTTATGCATACCGTAACGCCGAACTTGCCCTGCGCCGCAAGGTACGCGCCGTACGCGCCTATCTCTGTCGATACAAGCTTGTCATACGCCGAGGGATGCCCGCCGCGCTGGATATGCCCGAGCACGGTGGATCTGCACTGCTCGCCAGTCAAATCCGACATGATCTTGCACAGTCTCTCGGCCGCGCTCTTCTCTCCGAACGAGGCGATATACTCGCGTCTTTCCCTTTTGTTCAACGCCAGCTCGCGCTTGCTGATTATACCCTCTGCGCAAGCCGCAACGACCGATCGCCCCTCGGCTCTTTGCGCTTTTATGAATGCGGCAAGTTTTTGTTCGTCGTACGCTATCTCAGGTATTAAAATTACATCCGCGCATGCGGCAAGTCCCGCGTACAGCGTAAGCCACCCGACTTTGTTTCCCATTATTTCCACAAAGAACGCGCGACCGTGACTGTCCGCCGTCGTGCGAATACGGCTGAGACACTCAGAAGCCACATCCACCGCCGTCGAAAAGCCGAAGGTTATGTCCGTACCGTAGATATCGTTGTCTATGGTCTTCGGAAGACCTATTACGTTGCACCCCTCAACGGCGAGAAGACTCGCCGTCTTATGCGTACCGGCGCCTCCCAGCGTGACCAAAACGTCCAGCTTAAGCTTTTTGTAGTTCTCCACCATCCTCGAGAGCCTTGTCGTCCCGTCGTCGAACGGCACGGTCATGAGCTTGTACGGCTGACGTGACGTACCTAAAATCGTGCCGCCTGCATCCGATATATTCTCAACGTCTTTAAGCTCAAGGGTGCGGCATCTCTTCTCCATAAGCCCTGCATACCCGTCTGAGAAGCCGTAGATCTCGACATCTTTCATGCACGTAAAGCAGTACTTGCAGAATGCGCGTATCACGGCGTTCAGCCCCGGGCAGTCACCGCCGCTGGTAAGTATTCCTATCCTCATTTCCTCTCACGCTTTCGCGGCAGAAATAATTAAAAAGATGAGCCGCTGTTTTTATTATACTATAAAAATCGTTGTTTGGGAAACCTTAATTTTCAACTTTTTTGCCCGGTGCCTGCATAAAATTCTTTCAGCAGTAAAAACGCTATGAAAAAAGTAAAAACGCGAAAAGGCCAAAATCCCGCTTAAACAGTGAGGTTACGGCCTGTTTTTAGCCTTTTTAACTGCAAAACTCTCAATTAAACGCACTCGACATACTGTCTATCTCGCCTGACGTAAGACCGAGCCGTTTTGCAATTTTGCGCCAGTTTGCGGCAACATTGCCCTTTATATCTGAAACAATTGCCTGCGCCTCTGCTTTTCGGATATTATAATACTTTGCCACGGAGAGTGCGAGGTCATAGTCTAACATCCCGTTGTATCCGTCAATCTTCAGCGACATATCGCCGCCATATTTGGAAGGGTTGACATCGTACATCGGGGCAAGCCCCCACCCCTCTTCATCTAAAATAAAGCCGTGATTGCGCAAGTGGTTATCCGTATTGGAAACAGCGATACTGA
>CAYLIO010000006.1:0-26407 GCA_964383655.1 uncultured Clostridia bacterium
ATAAATAAAAAATTCTCCGGCACGGAAAACCCGACCCGAAAGCGCATCGGCGCGGAGTCGTCCCCGCTGAACCGCGGCCAACTGCCGGCTTATCCGCCTTATGCGACTTATTACCCGGTTTCTGTACGCCTATGCTGCAATTTCGCTATCTATTCCTCTCGCCTGTGCCTGACGATACAAAACCCTGAAAGATGCTCTCGGGTTCGTCGCAGGCTACACCCCGGTGGACTTTCACCACAGGCTGACGGCACGCCATCGTACATGAAAAACCACCATGGCGGTGTTTATTAAGGAGAACTTGGCGACGAGCTTGTTTAAAAATACCTATAGCCGCGAGGCAGGGGCTGCACCGAAATGATGCAGCCCCTGTTTCGAGAGAATATGAAAAAAAAGTTATGGTGTGATTTTTTCTTCGTTTTTCAATCGGGATTATAATCAGAATTTGTGTTTAAAACATGACAGCAATATATTGTTTTAATGATTTGTTGCCCTTATCTGCTTGTGATAATCAAATATCATTTCCGCCGTTCTTATCCCGTCGGCCGCAGAGCTTGTTATGCCGCCGGAATAGCCGCTGCCCTCGCCGCACGGATATAAATTCTTTACCGAAACGCTCTGTCTGTCCGCGCCTCTTACTATACGTACGGGCGATGAGAACCGAGACTCCGGGCCCGTCAAAACGGCATCGCCTGCCGCAAACCCTTTAAGACGCCTGTCCATATCCGGCACGGCCGCCTTCATGGCCTCGACGACGATTTCGGGCAGCACCTCGTCGAGCGGCGCAAAAGTCACGCCTCCGCCGTACGACGGCATTACTTCGCCGAATTTGTCGGACAGACGACCTGCGGCAAAGTCACCCCAAAGCTGACAGGGTGCACGATAATTTCCGCCTCCCGCCTTATATGCCGCCATTTCTATTTTACGCTGAAACTCCATACCGTCGAAAAGGCCGTCGCCGAAGTCGCAATATTTCAGCTGTACCATGAGCGCCGAGTTAGAATTCACGCCGTCCCTTGCCCGGTCGCTCATTCCATTGACCACGACGCCGCCTTTTTCGCTCGCTGCGGGAATTACCACGCCGCCCGGACACATACAAAAAGTGAACACCGTTCTATCGTGTGCGTGTGACACGAGTTTATAGCTTGCAGCGGGAAGCAATGCCGCCGCTTTACCGTACTGCGCAATATTAATATTGCTCGCGAGGTGTTCTATTCTCACGCCTGCCGCGAATTCTCGCGGTTGCATATACACTCCCGCCGCATCCAGCATACGGAAGGTGTCACGCGCCGAGTGGCCGAGTGCAAGAACCGCACAAGACGCTTCCATCTCTGACTCTTCGCCGCTTTTTGTATCACGGTATATGACAGAACGCAGTACCCCGTCTCTTTTACAAAAACCCGTAAAACGCTTCCCGAAAAGAAAACGCCCGCCGCAGCTCTCTATATACGCACGCATATTTTTAAGCACGCTGCGCAGAATGTCGCTGCCTACGTGCGGATTGCTCGAATAAAGAATGTCGTCCGGCGCCCCGAACCGATGCATAATTCTTAAAACGTCGCGATTGAACCCGTCTTTGGTCTGCGTGTTGAGCTTGCCGTCCGAAAAAGTACCTGCACCGCCCTCACCGAACTGCACATTGCTGTCCTCGTCCAGCACACCAGAGGATATAAATCTTTCCACGGCAGCGGCGCGTTCATCGACGTTTTGTCCGCGCTCAATGATAACCGGCGCGTATCCGTGCTCGCACAGCCTTACGGCACAGCACAGCCCGGCAGGACCCGCACCTATCACGCAGACACCCGGGGCGGAGAAAAGCTTTTCAAATCCGGGAGATTTCTCCGTCTCGCATATATCAGAGTATGCTATGGAATACACCCAAAATATATTGCTTTTATCCCTCGCATCCAAAGACTTGCGAAGAATTTTAAAATACCCGAGCTTCCCGCCCGCTTTTTTACGCGCGATATTTTCAAGTTCGGACTCGGGTAAGGTTATATCCAGTTTTATATTGTCCAGCCGTCTTATCATCTATACCTTCCCTTTATCTCTGCGGCAACCTTTGCCGCAGAGGCAAACGCCCAGGTCAGATTATACCCGCCGCAATCGCCATCCACATCCAGCATCTCGCCCGCAAAGAACAGACCGGACACGAATTTACTCTCGAGGTTTTCTTTCACTCCGGTCATATCAACGCCGCCTTTGGTAACCTGAGCATAGTCGAATCCGAGAGTTCCATACACATCAAGCGTAAAATTTTTGAGCATATGCGCAATCTCGCGCCCGTCGTCCGTATCGCAACGTCTGATGACGGCTCTGCCTATTTGATTATTAAGCGTGCAGGCAAGCAATTCACTTTTTTCATACCCCTCTTTTTTCTTAAGCTTTATATCTTCCTCTATCTCGCTCTCGGTAAATCCCGGCGCAAACGAGAGTACGATCTTAACATCTGTTTTATCCGTTATGGCGGGCGTAAGCTCGAATATTGCACTGCCGGATAAACCGTATTCGGTAAAAATCACGTCTCCTCTGCTCGTCTTCAGCGTCTCTCCGCGTAAAATCGCGCGAGCCTCAACGTCGGCGCGTATACCGCGCAATGTCTTTATACAGGAAGTATCCGTCTTGAGCTGAACGAGCGACGGATACAGCTTCGTTATGCCATGGCCGAACGCCTCGGCCAGTTTATAAGCCGAGCCGTCTGTTCCGAACTGCTTCTGCGCCTTTCCGCCCGTGCATAAAATAACGTATTTCGCTGAAAATACATCGCCGCTTTCCGTCTTTATATAAAAGACATCTCTTTTGGTTATTTCAGAAACCTTTGTACCGGTGAACAGGTGCGCGCCGCAGCGCCTCAATCTCAGCAAAAGACAGTCAGAAAGCGCTGAAGCCTGTTTGCCTGCAGGATAGATCCTGCCACGCTCATCGCATACGAACCTGCCGAAGAACAGCTCCTTCCACACATCTTTATATTCCGAAATTATGCTGTATGCCGCCTGCCTGCCTCCGCCGTAATAGTTAACGTCAGAGATTTCGGCATTTGAGATGTTTCCCTGTCCGTTTCCGCTGGCCGAAAGCTTTCTTCCCGCGCGTTCCCCGCGCTCTAAAACGGCAATCTTCAGTTTTGTGTCTCGCCCCATAAGGACGGCGGCGGCAAGTCCCGACGCACCGCCTCCTATGACCGCCACGTCATATTCCTTCATTTTTTATTTATCGCGCGCTCCGTTTTTTTCCATATTTTTAAAGCTGCTTTTATCCATCGGCCCGGGTTAATGTATGCGTCGCTTTTTTCTCACCCGATATCCGGCAGCTTTTTAAGGAATGCGCCGGTATAACTCTCGGCGTTTTTCGCTATATCTTCAGGCGAGCCGCAGGCTACTACCGTACCGCCCTTATCTCCGCCTTCGGGCCCCAAGTCGATTACCCAGTCCGACGTCTTTATAACGTCGAGATTATGCTCTATGACAAGAACAGTGTTGCCGCCTTCGCGCAGCCGCGCCAAGATTTTTATGAGTTTATCCACATCATAGCTGTGCAGTCCGGTAGTAGGCTCGTCCAGAATATAGAATGTCTTGCCGGTGCTTCGCTTTGAAAGTTCGGTCGCAAGTTTGACCCTCTGTGCCTCGCCGCCTGAAAGCGTCGTGGCGCTTTGACCCAGCTTAATATACCCGAGTCCCACATCCGCGAGTGTCGAGAGCTTGTTATAGATAGAGGTTATCGGCTTGAAAAATGAAGCTGCGTCCTCTACCGTCATATCTAAAACATCTGCAATGGATTTGCCTTTATACTTAACCTCGAGCGTCTCGCGGTTATATCTTCTTCCGCCGCACACCTCGCAAGGCACATATATATCCGGCAGGAAATGCATTTCTATCCTGATAATCCCGCCACCCTCGCAGTGCTCGCACCTGCCGCCTTGGATATTGAAAGAGAATCTGCCTGTCTTGTATCCGCGTTCCTTTGCGTCCTTTGTCGCGGCAAAGAGGTCACGGATCATTGAAAATACGCCGGTATACGTTGCCGGATTGGAACGCGGCGTCCTGCCTATCGGCTGCTGGTCAATGGCTATGACCTTATCGAAATACTCCACTCCTTCAAACGATTCGGACCTGCCCTGCACCTGCCGGGCGCCGTTGAGTTCATTTGCGAGACGGGGATATATTATCTCGTTTACGAGCGAAGACTTTCCTGACCCTGACACGCCCGTCACGGCGGTTATCAGCCCTGCCGGTATTTGCACGTCTATCCCCTTAAGATTGTTTTGTGCACACCCCTTTACGACAAGGTATCTTCCGTCCGGTTTTTTACGCACCGCAGGCACTTCTATCTTTCTCCTGCCCGCAAGATAATCGCCGGTTATAGACCTCGGCTCGTTCATTATATCCTCTGCCGAACCGCATGCCACAACCTCACCGCCATGCACGCCCGCCATGGGCCCTATATCTACGATATAATCGGCAGAGCGGATGGTCTCGTCGTCGTGTTCTACGACGATGAGCGTATTCCCCAGATCACGCAAGTTTTTAAGCGAATTTAAAAGCTTCTCGTTATCGCGCAGGTGCAGGCCTATGCTCGGCTCGTCCAGAATATACAAAACGCCCGTCAGCGCACTGCCTATCTGAGTCGCCAGCCTTATCCTCTGACTCTCGCCGCCGGATAATGTACTCGCGTTCCTGGAAAGGGTAAGATACCCGAGCCCCACGTTCTTCAAAAAACTTATGCGGCTTTTTATCTCCTTTATTATGCTGTCAGCTATCATTCGCTGCGTTATACTGAATGAAGAGATGTCTATGAAAGCGTCTAAATCGTCCACCGACATATCGCACAGCTCTGCTATATTTTTACCCCATACAGTGACGGCAAGCGCCTCCTTTTTAAGCCTCTTTCCGCCGCATGCGGGACACTGCGTTACGCGCATATACCTCTCTATGTCCGCCTTGACGTTGTCGGACGAAGTCTGGTTGTAGCGCCGCTGCAGATTGTTTACAAACCCCTCCCACTTCGTCCTGTAGCTGCCCGTGAAATTGTATGCGTTGTACGAAAGCTCTATTTCATCGCCGCCGTTTCCGTACATGAGCAAATCATACACGCTCTCGGGCAAATCCTTGACCGGAACATCCATGGAAAAGTTATACAGCCGGGAGAGCGAACTTATATACATCTGCGTGACCGACTGGCTTTCAAGATTCCAGCCCGTCGCCTTCACTGCGCCATCGCGAAGCGTCTTTGTTTTATCCGGACAAATAAGGTCAGGATCGACTACTTGCTTAAATCCGAGCCCCGAACACTCGGGGCATGCGCCCCACGGCGTGTTGAACGAAAAAAGACGAGGTTCGACCTCCTCAATGGATATGCCGCAGTCGGGACAGGCGTAGTTCGAGGAATATATCTCCTCACTCTCGCCGCAGCATATAACGACGAGCCCGCCTGCGAGCTTTAATGCGTTCTCCAAGCTCTCGGTGAGCCGCTTTACGATCCCATCCTTTATTACCAGCCTGTCCACCACTACGGAGATATTATGCCTTATATTTTTATTCAAGGCGATATTCTCCTGCAGGTCATAGACCGAGCCGTCTATCTTCACCCTGCCGTAGCCGCTCTTTTTATACGAAGCAAGCTCCTTTGCAAACTCGCCCTTTTTCCCGCGCACGACAGGCGCTTCAACCATTATTTTAGAGCCTTCGGGCATTGCCATGACCCTGTCCGCAATCTCGTCTACCGACTGCTTCCTTATCTCCCTGCCGCAACACGGACAGTGCGGTACGCCCACACGCGCGAAAAGCAGACGAAAGTAGTCATACACTTCCGTGACCGTCCCTACGGTAGAGCGCGGATTGTGCGAAGTCGTCTTCTGATCGATGGATATAGCGGGCGAAAGCCCCTCTATGAGCTCGACGTCCGGCTTTTCCATCTGGCCCAAGAACTGCCTCGCATATGAGGAGAGGCTTTCTATATATCTTCTCTGCCCCTCTGCATAGATGGTATCGAATGCAAGCGTCGTTTTTCCGCTGCCCGAAAGCCCGGTGAACACGGTGAGCGTGTTGCGCGGGATTCGTACGTCGATGTTCTTTAAATTGTTTTCTTTAGCACCTTTTACGTAAATCTCGTTTTTCATACCGATTCGTGTCTTGTCTTTTTTTTGCTATCTTCTTTTCCTTTTTCCGCCCTGAGCGCCCTTCCCCGCCATATGAATGCGTTTTTTGAGTGCGCTTACGGTATCCCTGATCTGTATCGCACGTTCAAAATCAAGCTGAGCCGAGGCCACTGCCATGAGCGCCTTAAGCTTCTCTATCTCTGCCGGGATATCCTCCGCCTTTATATCCGCTTCATCCTTCCTTTTGCCCGTAATCCCTATCGTGCTCTTAACCTCTTTCACGATAGTTTTGGGCACTATGCCGTGCTCTTTGTTATATCTGTCCTGAACCTTTCTTCTTCTCTCCGTCTCGTCTATGGCGCGTCGCATGCTGCCCGTCACGGTATCCGCATACATTATGACGCGTCCCTCGGCATTTCTCGCCGCGCGGCCTATGGTCTGCACAAGCGCCGTCTCGCTTCTTAAAAACCCTTCCTTGTCGGCATCAAGTATTGCGACCAGCTTCACCTCGGGAAGATCGAGCCCCTCGCGGAGCAGATTGATGCCGCAAAGAACGTCGAACTCGCCGCTTCTCAGTCCGTTTATTATGTCTATTCTCTCCAGCGCGTCTATGTCGCTGTGCATATACCTTACTTTAAGCGAGTGTTCTTTGAGATAGTCCGTAAGGCTTTCCGCCATACGCTTTGTGAGCGTCGTTATAAGTACTCTTCCGCCGGATGAAACAGTCTTCACGATTTCACCGAAGAGATCGTCTATCTGCCCCTTCGTGGGACGCACATCTATCACAGGGTCCAAAAGCCCGGTGGGACGAACGAGCTGTTCCACGGTATTTCCGGACTGCTCAAGCTCATAGTTTGCAGGAGTCGCCGAAACGCATATAAGCTGGGGCACGCGCGCGTCGAACTCTTCGAACGTGAGCGGGCGATTGTCGTATGCCGACTTCAATCTGAATCCGTACTCGACGAGATTTTGCTTCCTGCTCCGATCCCCGTTGTACATGGCACGGATCTGCGGCAAAGTCATATGACTCTCATCTATGAATACAAGAAAGTCGTTATGCGGAAAATAATCCAAAAGCGTGAATGGCGGCTCGCCCGGCGAGCGCCCGTCAAAATAGCGGCTGTAGTTCTCTATTCCGCTGCAGTATCCGATCTCGCGCATCATCTCCATGTCGAATGCGGTACGCTGCTCCAACCTTTCCGCCTCGAGCGGCTTGCCCCCGTCGCGGAAAGCCTGCACCTCGTCATTCATATCACGCGCTATCATGGCCAGCGCATTGCCCAGTTTGTCCGTACCCACGGCATAATGCGTAGCAGGGAATATCAGAACGTGCTTAAGCTCGGAAATGATGTTGCCCGTAAGAACATCTTCTTCATATATTCTTTCTATCTCGTCCCCGAAAAACTCAACCCGAACAGCTATCTCCGAATTGGATGCCGGAAAAATCTCCACTGTTTCTCCGCGTACGCGGAAAGACGAGCGCTTGAAGTCCATATCTCCTCTTTGGTACTGTATCTCCACCAGCCTTCTTAAAAGCTCGTCCCTCTCTATCTCCATTCCGGGCCGTAGCGACACAGACAACCGGAAGTACTCTTCGGGAGCGCCTAAACCGTATATGCACGACACCGAAGACACGACGATTACATCTCTCCGCTCTCCGAGAGAGGCTGTAGCCGAGTTGCGCAGCTTGTCTATCTCATCATTGAGACTCATATCTTTCTCTATATACGTATCCGTAGACGGAATATAGCTTTCCGGCTGGTAATAGTCGTAATATGAGACAAAATACTCGACTCTGTTTTCCGGGAAGAACTCACGAAACTCGTTGCACAGCTGCGCCGCAAGCGTCTTGTTATGCGCAATGACGAGCGTGGGTCTGTTTATATTTTTTATAACGTTGGCCATCGTGAACGTCTTGCCGCTTCCCGTAACCCCGACAAGCACCTGCGTGCGTATTCCGTCGCGTACGCCCTCGGTAAGCGACTCAATGGCCTCCGGCTGGTCGCCTGTAGGCAGGTACGGAGCTTTTAAAACAAATTTATCCACTCGTAACTCTTCTTCTCCCGCGGATTTTTCTCGTATTATTATCGTCCTTTGTCGGCAACTTGCCTTCATGTCCGTGCAGCATCCCGCACTTCTTTCTTAATCTAAATTATACCCCTAAACTTTCTTCTTTTCAACAATATTCAAAACAAAAAAACAATAGACCCCGCCGCAATAATGCATGGCAGAAATCTATTGTTTTATGCGAAAAAATATATCTGTTACGCCTCGATTCCTTATTTATTCTTATCGCCGTTTTGTTTATTTTTACCTTTGCCTTTATCTTTATCTTTTTCTTTTTCTTTATCTTTATCCTTCTCCGCTCCGTTGTCCTGTACGGCGATGCCGTTTTCATTCATGTTCGGAATTTCAGCCGAAACCTGCGGGAAGTCCACCCAGAAAACCGAGCCTTTCCCGAGCTCAGAATCCGCACCGAAGTCGAACGAATGCTTTTCCAAAACCGTCTTGACGATGGGCAGGCCGAGGCCGGTACCCTTAACGGGACGCGCATGTTCCTCCTTAACCCTGTAATATCTGTTCCAGATAGACGGCAAATCCTCCTTGGATATGCCCTTCCCCGTATCGCGTACGGAGAACTTGATACGATTGGCCGACAAATCATATTTAAGCGTTATGTACACCTTCTTATCCTCGCCGGTATAATTTACGGCATTGGATATGAGGTTGTAGAGCACCTGCCCTATCTTAGCCTCATCCGCACAGGTATACAGGTCCGGATCTATATCCAGGCAGAACTCATACCCCTGTGTGTGCGTCAGATAATCAAACTTCTTTATAATCCCGTACAAAAACTCTGTGAGGTTAAAGACCTTCTTCGTCATCTGGTTCATGTCCGAGCTTATCTTAGACATATTGAGCACATCATTCACGAGACCCGCGAGTCTGTCGGCTTCGTCTATTATAACCTGCAGATGTTGATTTCTCTTGTCCGGATTGTCACCGGATATCTCCATAACCATGGAGGCGTATGCCTTTATCATGGTCAGAGGCGTCCTAAGGTCATGCGATACGTTGGCAAGGAGCTCCTTTTGGAAAGCGTCTGTCTTTTTTATCTCCGCACAGGCATAGTTCAGCGTATCCGACAGCTGTGCTATCTCCCTGTATTCCGTCGATGCAAAATTTACGTCATAGTTGCCCTTGGCCATCTTGTTTGCCGTTGCGGTAAGACTCTTCAAGGGATCGGAAACCTTCTGCGCTAAACTGTAGGCGACAAGGAAAGCTATGAGAATGGCAACTATACCCACAGCTATCATTGTTCCCTGTATGATGCCTATCGCCGTACTCGCCGCTTCCATGGAATAGCTGACAACGATATAGGACGGAATCATGCCGGCCCCGAAGACGGCATACTCAGCGTAGACGTATACGTCGTCGACAATGAAAAGGACAGGTCCCCTGTCCGACTCTTCAAATATATCGCTGACGACATCAGCCATCATTCTCCAGTAAACTTCTTCCCTCGCGCTAAGCGTATCAGGGATGATAACGACACGTTCTCTTGCGGAAATAATGGCGACATCCACCTTTTCTTCAAATGTAAGTGCTTCCACAAGCTCCGTGAGGGGGATGTTCATATTATCTGTTACCGCCATATTGTCCAAAGCCGTACTTATTTCCCATCCCACACCGGTTACTTTGCGCTGCATGAAACTTGAAAACAGATACTCGACTACAATATAGCACATGACGCCGACCAACAGAACTATAAAAAAAACAAAAAAACAAGAGTATCTCCACAGCGTGAGATTAAGACTTCTCAACTGCTTTATGCTTTTGTGTTTGTTTTCCGACTTTTGATTAGACTTCAAATTTATATCCCAACCCTCTTAAAGTCACTATAAATTTTCTGTATTCCTTAAGATTGCTGCGCAGCATTTTTATATGAGTGTCAACCGTTCTGTCGTCACCGTAGAAATCAAACCCCCACACGTCCATAAGCAATTTTTCACGCGTGAGCGCGATACCCTTATTCTTAACGAAGTAGAAAAGTATCTCATATTCCTTTGGCGTGAGTTCTGCCTTTTCTCCGTCTACATAGACATTCCTTCCCGCCATGTCTATGATCAGACCCTCGAACTGATACCTGTCATTTCCGGCATTCTCTTCCACCTTTTTATGCCGCTTGACGACAGCGTTTATACGCGCCATAACCTCTTTAGGCGAGAAGGGCTTGGTGACATAGTCGTCCACGCCTACTTCGAACCCGAAAAGCTTGTCGTACTCCTCGCCGCGCGCGGAGAGCATTATGACAGGTATGTCTTTATTCTTGCGTATATCCTTGACAGCCGAAAACCCGTCAAGCTTCGGCATCATCACATCCATAAGAATGATATCGAAATCCTGGTCGCGGCACATGCGCACGGCTTCCATGCCGTCACTCGCTTCATACGCCTCATTCCCCTCAAATTCGACATACTCTTTGAGTACGTTCCTTATCATATCCTCGTCGTCAACAATGAGCACTTTCATAACCATTCTCCAATTTTATTTTTATTACACATACTTTTTAAACACTGCAAGCCCAGCTTAAAACACTTTTACTGCACTATTGTTAGTTTTTAACAACACATCCATGAAATATACGTGAAAAATAGGCAATCACCGATGGCCGGCTTTTCACGTCAAGCTCTGTCTCAGCCACTCCCCCGCATCTTTTTCAGGGCGAAATCATCGCCTTTAAAATATCGCCGCTTTCAAAAACAAATCGATCGCCCGAACCTTTTTAAAACGTTTACGGCTGATTTTGCCGTTAAAAACTCATTAACGATAACCGGAAAAATAGAACCGCATCTCAAAAAGCGGAGCTTAATTTCGGCTATCGCCAAAAAAATACGCTTGCCGGCCCGTGTGCTTACAATACTTTAACGCTTTAACGCTTTAAACGAATGTATTGACAACTAAACATTGCAATAGTATAATATTTGTCAAATAAAACCTTGAAAGAAGGGAGGATAAATTAATGGCTGCGGTATTCAGTCTCGTACTTAAAAACGGTGTGCGTTCCGCACGGAAAGAGGCCGGCATTTCACAAAGCGATCTTGCAGAGATGGTCGGCGTTTCGCGTAACGCGATAAGCAGTATAGAAACCGGCAAGTTCTGCCCTACGGCAAAGCTTGCGCTTATAATCTGCATAGCGCTCGGCAAAAAGTTTGAAGAACTGTTCTGGTTCGAGGATTGAATTTTAAACGAGCGCCGATATAAATTGAAGACAAACTTGTTGACCGCTATAGCTTTTTATCGGTTTTTTTCATGCAAGCATCCTGCAATTCTTGTCTCAAATTGCAGGTGTTTTATGTTTTTCGTCGCAACCGAATTTTTTTTATTTATGGCATTATCGGATATTTGATACCCGCCCGGTACACGATATAAAAACAGGATCGGGTAGCAGAGATTTTATCTCCGCTACCCGATTACGATTTACGCGTTACATCGACTGCTCGTGAAAAGTTTTGCCTTGTTCCGCTTTAAGCAACGATATAGACCGAGGTCGAACAGGACGGTTCGCTTGATAGAGAAACGGTGAGTATATACGAGTAACCCGATTGCGTCGTATCGCCGATTTCGACCCCTTCCTCATACTCCAGGGCAAACTCGACCGTTACGACAAGATCCTCTGAATCCTGTCCGAAAAAGCAGACATTGCCGTCACGATAGACCACGGCTATGCAATAATCGCCCAATGCATCGAAAAGCGCATCTTTAAAAGGACGATTAGCCGAGACGGACACTTCTCCCGAGGCGCCCGCAACGGTAATCGACTGCGCTTTGTTCCCGATATTTTCTACGGGCAACAGGCGAAAATAATCGATATTTACACATGAGGGTTCACCCCATAAATTATAGTAAGCGCTGTTACCGCTGTCCACGAGACATAATTTTATTATGTTTTCGCCCTCGCTTAAAGTCACTTCGCCGAGATCTACGGTATAATAAGTATTGAAAAAGTTTGCGTACATGGTCCCGGAGAGAAGCTCGCCCGCCGGAACGATCGCATCGGACGAAATGGTAATTTCCTCGCCGTTGACGTACAGTTTTGCTATTTCGTCCAAAGGCAAGGGAGGCGCCCATGTCACATCGTCGCCGCCGGTGCCGCCCTTAACGTTGCCGTTGCTGACCCGCACCATGAGGCGAGCCGCGCCTGAGAATTGCGAATTAACGGAAACCTCCACATAATGGTCATCGGCATTTTCAGTAAGCGTCGTGAACCCTCCCACGCGCGTGACGCCGGCCTCCTCTGCCGCCTGCGCACCGACTATCGTGCCGTTTTCGGCCTGTGCCTTGGTCACGTAAACGGGGAATGTACATGAAACGGGATCGTCGATATTGAGCGATACTTTGATGTTATACGCGCTGCCGAGCGCCGTAACCTCGTCATCGGGTATATCGTAAGAAACGGTATAACTGCTTTCGGCAACGGTTATTTCCTTGCCGGACTCATAGACGGCCGTTACGGTCATTGCAGATGCAACTTCGTCTATGGCAGTGCGCAAGTCATCCCCCGAAAGACCGCTTTCGATTTCGCAATCCGAACTTTCCACACGTACGCTTTCGACTGTATCCATATAAGGCCGCGTGTTGAGGTAATACACATACATAAACACAGGCACGAGAATGAGTGCGAGCGCTACCGATACGGCGCATGAAAGATAAACTATTTTTTCCTTTTTCGTCGCTTTTATAAATTTAAACGCGCTCATGCCTTTTGCTCCTCCTTTTTGCCGATCAGAGGTTGGTCGGGCTTATCCTTGTTGCGTATAAGACGCTGTGCCCAGAAAGCGAGAGCCGCAAACACAAAGATGTTCAGGTCTACGACCACCGCTATAAGCCAGGCAAATGAAGGCACCGTGCTTGTAATTTCGGTACCCTCACCGGCGACCGGATTAGCGTTCTGATATGCGGCGGACAGATATATATATACATCGCTCTTAAAGGCGTTATATACCTGCGCTTCGTATCTCGCGCCGCTGCCTGACGGGTTTGTCGCGGTGTTGGCCATATACCTCGTTCCGCCCGCGCGCAAAGCCTGGTCGATATTCATATATTCCTGATAGTCAGCCCAGTCGGTAATTACGGCGCCATTAAAGCCCCATTCGTTACGCAAAACTCCCGTAATAAGCGATTCGCTGCCGCCGGACCACACGGCACCTATTCTTCCGTACGAAGTCATGATACCCGTGGCTCCGCCCTCGCTTTTGACGGCAATTTCAAAGGGTTTGAGATATATTTCGCGCAATGCTTGCTCGCTCAACCATGTAAAAAGCGTATCACGGTTGGATTCCTGCTCATAAATGGCGAAGTGCTTTAAATATGTGTACATACCCGAATTCTTTGCACCGCGTATCGCTGCAGTGGCCATGGTACCTGAAAGCAGGCTATCCTCTGAATAATATTCGTAATTTCTACCGCCGAGGGGCGACCGATGAATATTGACCGCAGGACCGAGCCAGCCGTCCACGCCAAGCGTTTTGCCCTCAGAACCAAGCGCCTCGCCCACTTCCACGATGAGTTCGGTATTCCACGTCTGCGCCATTACGGTTGCATTGGGGAAGCCTGTAGTGCGGTAGTTTGCATCCGCAAAGCCGCCGATCTGCTGAGGCCCGTCGATGTTGTACAGCGCCGGCAGACCGATCGAGTCGACAGCGTTCATACTGAGGGCGTTAAACCCTATATACGTCTCCATTTCGCTCAACGTTGCCTGCGAGAGAAGTAAACTCCAGCGCTCGTCGTCGTAATTGCCGCCCAGCTCTATTCCAAGCTCACTGACGGACGTTCCCGATGTTACAGACAGACTGCCGCCGGTACCGAAGGTTACAGAAGTTGTGTCTACCGGATTGCCGAAAATATCGGTCGTTGCATTGTCCCACTCTTCTTTCATCTCGTCTGTATAGCGATGAATGGCGCGCGCCTCATCCGATATGGCGCGGTCTGCCGTTCTCGCAGGACTAGCGTCCTCAACTTTTGCTACTGCCGTCATTGTGCTGCGCGAGACAAATGTAAGCCCGCCATCAACCTCGTCGGATGCGTCTATGGAAGTGCCGTCGTAGGCTTGGTCACCGGTAAATTTGTTTGTATTGAGCTCACTATCCGTCACATTGCGCGAAGCGTCGTAAAGTACGCCGTTCCCTTTGTCGTTTTCGCGGACAGTAAATGTTATTATGCCCTCGCCGGAAGTTTCATCCGCCTCTTCATTCTCTTCGGCGTCATAGCTTCCGCCCAAAATAGTCACGTTTTCCTTTACGGTATGTGCGTCCGTCATGAGCTTGAGCATATACTGTCCGCTTTCGAGCTCATAACCATAATGACCGTTACCGTTAGCGTCGTACGCATCATATGAGGCGAGATCCGCCATGGAAAAACTTAAAGTCACATCTGCATATCCGCCCGCCTCGATGGTCGAAGTTTTTGCATACGCGACGAGACTTACGTATGATTTTTCTATCCCGCCGTCGGTATATGGCGCAGTAACATACAGTTCAACGACGTCCTTGGCGGACATCGTGCCGTTGTTGGTTACGCGCACCGTCATGGTCACGGTATCGTCCGTCTCTTCCCCCGTAAAGGTAAAGCCGCTCTGAACATCCTCGACATCTTCACCCGAGCCGATGGTCAGCGATGTAACCTCCCAAACAAAATCCTCTTCATCGACATATGAGAGACCATACCCGAACGGGTACTGCACGACAGCCTCGTAGCCTGTGCCGTATTGGTTGGATATATTGTCCCATACACCCTCGCAATCGGCCGTTTCGTACCACTTATACCCGACGTAGATACCCTCGACATAATCGAGGTATGATTTGCCGTGATTGCCCGTGGGACTTGCGTTTGAAGACGTGCCGGCGAGCAAAAGATTGTCGCCGTTGGTATATACGCCGGTGCCGTCCAGACCCGAATTGTCGTAGGCGGCAGCCGATTCAAATTCATAGGCGTAAGTGTCTGCCAGCTTGCCCGAGGGCGAAATTTCACCGTATATGATTTCAGGTAATACCGAAGCCGCGTTTATACCCGTGCCGCCGACTATCAGGCAGGCATCGATGCCCTCGATAGTATCGAGGAAACCAAGCTCCATCACGTTGGTAGAATTGATGATAACTATGACATTCTCGTGCGAGGCCGCCACATTTCTTATCATCTCCTCTTCCTCCTCGGAGATTTCGAGGTACGTGCGGGTTGTATCCGTTTGACCGTTGTATTTATACTGTACGCGGGGAGCATCATCCGATTCGCCCGCCGTACGCGACAACACGATGAAAGCGGTGTCTGAGGTTGCCGACGGCAACGAGGAATACTCGGGTTCTACAAGTATGTAAAACTCATCCGGCGTTGTACCGAGGGTACCTGCACTCATGCCGGGACGCTCGTTGCAGTACGAGTTGTAGTACATCGTGAGAGTATCGTTATTCGTTATGCCGTACTCCTTAAGCGCGTCGACGAAGGTAGTCTCGGCATAGAAGCTATCCGGGCTGGCCTGCTTTACCTGACCCGAACCCGAGCCGCCGACTACCCAGCCCGCATCCGACGAGCCCCAGCCGTAAACGTCTGCCGAGCTGTTTACGCTGCTGTCGAGGGGAAGCGTGCCGTTGTTTTTTACGAGCACCGCACCCTCTGCGAGAACCTGACGGGATAACTCCTCGCCGCTAGCTGCAGACTGGCTTGCGGCAAGCGAATCGACTATGGGCGGATGAACCCACGGCGATATTATATTGTAAAAAATGGGGAGAACGATGTCCACCGCTATCATTAAGGCCGCTATCAGTCCGATTACGGGAAAACAGATAAGGCGCACCGTTTTTCTTTTAAATTTTGCCATATTTCACCTCTTATTGATCCGCTGAAGGAACAAGAACGATATAATCGAGTAACACGCCGAGAGTCTGCGATTCATAATCATCGTACCCGCTTTCCTCAAGGAGTTCGATGTCTATGCCTATGGTAATTATATTGAGACCCTGTTCGAGCTGCAGTGTGCAGAGCTCTGTCTCTTGATAGGTGTACGTCTCCGTGAAACTTATCTCATAGTCGCGTACATTGTTCAGCTCCACATACTGTGCGGCCGGTACAACAGCGGATAATGATTCAATCCATGCGTAACGCGCGTTCAGCGTTACTGTCGCACTCTCCTGCGCATATACGACGAATGACACGCTGCGTTCGCCGTATAAAACGGTTGTGCCCTCATCGCCTTGAACCTCATCGGTATAACCGAGACCGTACTGACCGTCCTCAGCCTGCAGAACGAGACTGTCACCCGAATAAGAATCGACAGGACGCAGTTCAAAATAGTCTATGTTAAAGTTTGCCTCGCCGCCCTCCACGAGAATGGTGTTTACACCGGCTTTAAGCTCTAAAGTCGCGTAGGTCGGCAGGACATACTCGTTGTATTCCCTGTACCATGTATCCCCGCCTATTATTACCCTGTCCTTCTCCTCGTCCGAAATATCGTACTCGGAATAATAATTGTACAGATCGACAAACTTGCCGTTGAGCGTAAAATACAGTCTGTCCTCGAGAAATTCGCTGCCTTCGCCGAAAGCCGCACTGACGACAAGGCGTGCCGTGCAGTCTTCAGGCACGGTCACGAAAAACTCTATGCCCGTGTAGTCGGTCGTGTAGCCTATGTTCCCCTCGCCGCTCAACCCCGCAGTGTATTCAATCCTGCAATCGCGAAGCATTCCGTTTGCCGATTCGGCCTCTATACGCGTGACCGTCTGACCATCGTAGGTTATTTCCTTTATATACGCCTGCTTACCCTCGTTGCTGGGGGTGACGATAAGATAGTCGAGGTTAAACTGTCCGTAGGAATATATTGCGATTACGTTGGTATGACCTGCGGTGAGCGTGGTTTCGCCGATGTTGTTCGGGGCGGACATAGTCCAGCTGCTCGTGCCCTCTATCCAACAATCGCTTATATCCACGGGGTTGGTTGCGGCGCGCGCCACGGCCGACATGTCGCCCGAGTCGGTACCATCCGACAGAACGCCGCTGTATACGGCCATATAGTCCTCTGCGGCATGTCCGTCGGCGTCCTCGGGGTTGGTTTCTACGGTGAAGTCATCCGAGGGATCGTCCGGCGTGCCGTTATCGTCCGTTTCCGTATATATCTCCGACGTAGCCACGCCGAGCGTCAAGAGCACGTCGCCGGAATAGTCCGAACTGAATATAAAGTATACGGCATCGCCGCTGTCGATATACGATACTATCCCGTTGCTCTCATATACCACGTCGCCTCGCCACATGGCGTTTTCCGCCTCATATAAATGGCTGCCGCGCTGAGCCTGAAAACCTATGTAACCGCTCCACGTAGTATTGCCGCTTTCATCGATTATAGTCGTATAGCCGTTGAATGCATCCTCGGGGTCGTAGGGAACTTCGTACTTTTCGCTCCATTTTATGGTATTGTAATATTCCCAGGCCGAGGATTCATAAACGTCATCCTCATAATCGTCGACGACTCCCGTGCATGCAACGAGCACTGCCGCACAGTATACGGCAAACAATAACGACATTGCAGTAAGCACCAATATCTTCTTGATCATACGTCTTCTTACTCCTTATCCGTCTGCTCTGACAGCTGTTTTTTTGCTTTGCATATTTTACTCACCCTGAGCGTTATAAGCACGCCGCCGCCGATAAATAACAGACCCAGAACAATATTTATGCCGATCATTATGTAATAATAATTGGGTGTGCCGCCGGAGATGCCCGTGTAACCGTCTATACCGTTCATGCCGTTAGAATTAACGAAAGCATACAGAAGATGGTGCATGGAGCGACGCAAATACGTACGCGCCTGTGCGGTATTGGAGGTTACGTAGCGATTGTCCACTACATTCAGTGCCGCATCGCCGCCTGCGGCGAGCATCTGATCGGGATTTTCGTAATCTCCGTCCATATAGTCCGTGATGACGAAACCGTTGAACCCCCATTCATTGCGCAACAGCTCCGTTATAAGGCTGTAACTGCCGCCCGTCCAAACCGTGCCGATACGGTTGTATGCCGTCATCAGTCCGAGCGATCCGCCTTCCTTTATACTGTCCTCGAAAGGACGGAAGTAAATTTCGCGCATGGCCTGTTCCTGCGCCCACACCACATTACTCGTCATGCGGTTGGTCTCCTGTTCGTTGAGAGCGAAGTGCTTTATATAGCATATAACGCCCTTTTCGGTTGCACCCTTTACCGTAGCGGAACCCATATCTGCCGTAATGACAGCGTCCTCAGAGTAGTATTCAAAATTTCTGCCGCCGAACGGAGTGCGGTGTATATTCATGGCGGGAGCGTACCAGCCGACGAGGTTGGTTTCGTTTTCTATCCTCGACCACAGCGCGAGTTCGCCCATAATCTCGCCCATGCGATAGGCGAGGTCGGTGTTCCATGTCGAGGCAACCACGACCGTGTAAGGGAATCCGCCCGAGCTGACGCCGTCGCCTATGTACGAATTCCACGCCGAAGGCCCGTCTGCATCGACGGCTAACGGCTTGTTTACAGACGTTACCGCCGCCGTTTTATAGCCTGAAAGCTTGGCGACCTGAACCATTTCACTCACGGTAACCTGGTTGAGCAGCTCCTCCCATGCGGGATCATCGAAATCCTTGTCCTTGAGTTCTATGAGGTTCATGTCGCCCGAAGAACCCGTAACGGGCATAGTGAAATCATCGCTCGTTTCCGGCGTTCCCGAGGCCGCATACGCCTCCTCCCCGCGCGAATTGCTGTCCGCCGCATTGAGGGCATCGCGCAAATCCGAGGAGCGGAAGCTGCTCTTGTAGGTAGCACCGTCGCCATTGCTGCCCGAAAGGTTGCCGTGGCGCAAGCCGTCGTTGTCCATCTCCTCCCAGTCGCTGCGTGAAAGATAGGTTATTCTCTGGTTATAGTAAGTATTGCCGTCCGCTTCGGTGAATAGATTATCGATTGTATTGCCCGTGGCCGAATCAGTATCATAAACGGCCTCATTGAAATTAAAATCGCACGAGGCAAGTGCTGCGTCGCCGTCGCCGCTCATAAGCGAGGCATCTACATCCGTATCGCCGTTTTGAGCCTTGAGGAGCAGTATATTGTTAACGGCTTGATGCGCATCGCGCGCGGCGGTAACGAAATACTGTTGGTTACTGCGGGCAGCCTCGAGGAGATATGCACCCTCGCCGTCGTTGGCCGTGTTGGACATGTCATACGACTTCATGTCCGAAAGCGCGAATTCAAACTCAACAACAACTTCTTCACCCGCAGGAATAATCTCGGTCTTTTCAAACGCTGCAAGGTTTACAGACGCTTTTTCGACGCCGTTTCGCTCGTCGTAGCGGGTATAAGGCGATTGGTAGTAAATTTCCACTACTTCCTTACCGTCAACTTTTCCCGTATTTTTTATGGTTACGCTTCCCTTTATAACGTCGTCCGACGAATCAAGCGGTTCGCCCGTATCGAGCTCGACGGTAAAGTTGCTCCACTCAAACGTTGTGTATGAAAGACCATAGCCAAAGGGGTATTGAACGGTAGTTGCATAATCGTAATCACCGACATTGCTCCTGCCCGTTACGTAATCCTCATAGCGTGTTTCATAGTACTTATAGCCTACATAGATACCCTCGGCGTATGTTACATAGTTATGACTGCCGTTGTAAGCGAAGCTGCCGAAATTTTGCATTGCGGGCGAACTGAAGGCATCGTATGCATAAGTATCGACGAGCTTACCCGAAGGATTTACGTCGCCTGCTATAATATCGGCTACGGCCTGCATACCGTATTGACCGAGGCCGCCTACCCACAAGCAACTTTTTATATTCTCATAATTCTTCACCACGCCGTTGCCGCACACACCGTTTTCCATAAACCCGAGCTCCATGGCGTTACTCGTATTCAAAAGTATTATTACGTTATCGAAGGCTTCGCACACGGCGCTGAGCATCTCTATCTCATTGACTTCGAGCTCAAGTATACTTCCGCTGTTGAGACTAGGATCGGCCGTAACGCTTGAATCTACAGACCATTGACTTAAGTCGCGCGGGAGATCGCCGTTTTCGCTGCCCGTGCGCGAGAGTACGACTATCGCCGCGTCATTATAGCTGCTATAGCTTTGTATTACCTCAGTTGTATACTCCCGCTGCGGAACCTCGTTTATGGCCCAGTTTTTAGGCTCATTATCCGCTCCTTGATTAGCAGCAAGACCGCCGGTTACGCGTTGATATGTGTCAGACTTTGACTGATAAAATTCCCACAACGTATCATTCACTCCCAGCCCGACTTCGGTAAGCGCTTCTTTTATGTCTAACACGCCTTCTGCGGCAACCTCGCCCGAACCGCCTATCGAGCCGTAGATGAAATCTACCGAAGATACGCTGAAAATGCTTACCTGATCACCCGACGAAAGCGGTAACGAATTATCTTCGTTTTTCATAAGAACGGCACCCTCGCCTTCAATCTCCTCGGCAAGACGCGCCGACTCCGCCGCAGCTTCCGAGTAACTATCGTATTCACGCTCGTAATACTGATTCTCGTCAAAGTTGGTCACAAGCGCACCGGTTACGCCGAAATAGCTTTCCAGAACACCTGCAAACAGGCCGAATGCAAGTATATTGCCCGCGATTATTATCGCGAGCACAATCGCCATTGCACAACCGACCAGCGGGAAGAACAACTTGTTGTTTTGCTTCTTTGTCTTCATCCTACCTCCTGCACCCGCGCGACATGCGCTCGCGCGTGTAACCAGCTATATTTTTTCGCCTGCATTCTATCACGCCCCGCAGTATGCAGATTTTTTTTTACATAACCCGCCGCTTTTTTTTCTTGCCATGAAAAAAAAGTGCAGCCGTCAGAGTCAATTACTCTCCGACAACTACACTTTTAAGGCGCTACTCCCCCGCAACGGGAGTGGATGGAATTGCTGTAAATTTTTAGTAAATCACAAGACAATCGAGGTTGTATAAAAGACTGCACGAGGTGATAATAATGACGTTGAGCCCCTCTGCAAGAGTGATTTCACCGACATAATTATACGAAAAAGACGTCCATGCGCCGTTGCCTCTGAGCATTCGACCGTAAATATTGAGATCGGCATCGTTGATCTTTACCGAAAAGCAGGTGCTCATGTATACGTCCTCCTGCGATATACTGCTCGTACGGGCATACAGAGACACGGTACGGACAGCATCCGACCAAATATAGAAGCTCACGGTGGAGCCCGGGTTATTGTAACCTACATCCATGCTCCCGCTCGCCGTTTGATTGTATTCGCGCAAGTTGCCGCCTGTGAGCGCGGCATGTTCGGCCTCGTAAACGCTGTTGGGCGCGTACGACCATTTTGAAAGAGTTATGTGGTCAAGGTTATAATTACCGTATTCGCCCGAAAGACTTTCGATAACGAGTATATTTTCGCCGGCAGACACGGTTATTTCGCCCACGGCCACGTCAAAATAATCGTTATAGTCCGACGACTGCGGGGCCTCCACTCCGTCTAGTGACAGTTCTTTGCCATTGAAGGTTATTCTCATGAGATCCGACAGCTTATCTTCCTCACCGAAACAGCTTAAACGCAGGGACAGCAATTCGGACTCGTCGCTTCCCGTGCGCGAAGTTATACTGAAAGTGATCGTACTGCCTGCGCTGTTATATATCACCGCACCGCCGTTTGAAAGCGAAGAATTACTCTCCGCGACGTTACCGCCCGAAAGGACGGCATCCTCCGCCTCGTACTTCTGCGTACTGTACACGGAAGAATAGTTTACGTCAGCATTCAAAAACAGGGCATCGAGACTGAACGAACGCCCGACCGCCGTAATTGTTATGCAGTTCAATCCTTCTGCAAGCGACACCTCGCCAACCATATACTGCGGATACTCGCCGCTTATGGTATCATCCGAAAATTCAAGCGCGTTTTCCTCGTCGTCGTTGACCGTTATGATGCATGCCTGCGTGTCGCCGTCGCCGCGTATGCGTATAGCAAGCATGGTCTGTCCTTCGCCGTCGCTGTCGATATACAGATTAACAGACTGCCCGCGCTCCGTGCGCGTGTAATAATACCCGCTGGCTGCGCCGTCGTATTCGGTTACCGTCTGTTCGTCGTAATCAATGCGTTCGGCTTCATACAGCTGGACGTTGCCGCCAATGTTAAACTGAGGTGCCGTAACCCCTATGGTCTCATCATCGCTCATTCTCGAGACCGATGGAGTGAGTACTATATAATCGATATAAAAATCTGCACCGATACACTCGATGACGATTGTATTGCCGCCTTTCGATAGGTTTATGCGACAGAGGATATTTTCCTTATACTGCAAGCCGTTGTAGCAGTTGCGGATAAGGCTCGTGCCCGTATCGCACGTTACATCGTTGACGGTGAGCGCTAAAATATCCGAGGCATAAGCGTCTGACATGTTTTCGGAGGAATAACTCACGGCTGCCGTCAGCTGCACGGTGCAGTCTGCTACGGAGATTATGTTAAAGGAAAGGCGTGCGCCTGCCGTCATGTCCACGCAATAGTCTGCGGAGGCGCGCAGGCGTTCGCTGATTGCAGCCCCCTCCGTGCTGCCGGATTCGGCCTCGTAAAGCTGTGCCCCGCCGTCCTGCGTGAAAAGCCCGCTGTCCGTCCTGTCGATATATTCTTCATACGAATACTGCGGGTATTCGGCAACGGCGTTAATATAGTTCGTGACGGCGAGAAAAGCAATTACGGCAACAAGAAGAAATATAACCGAAGTGCCTATGACGGCGGCTATGAGATACGCGCCTCGTTTAGATTTCATTTTTACCTCCCTTTTCAACCTGTCCGGCTAGCGGAATGAGGATATTGACCTGGAACATATCGTCACGCACGACTGCGTCGAACGTTCCGCCGTATTTTTCGACTATACGCTTCATGCTCTTCATGCCATAGCCGTGGGAGGATTTATCCTGTTTGCTCGTGGGCACCGTCCCGTCTTCTATCTGCACACTGCCCGTAAAATAATTTTCCTCATGTATATACACGATATTGTCCGAGCGACGCACCGTGACGGAGATGAACCTGTCCTCTTCGGGAGTAATTTTAACCTCGCATTCGAGTGCATTTTCGAGCAGATTGCCAAACAGAGAATATATATCGAGTTCTTGCATAAAAGCCAAAGAAACGCCGTCCACCATGCAAGTAAACTGCGTTTTTGCGCCGCTGCACCGCAGCGAAAAATTCGACATCACAACGTCGAGAACTTTATTGTTTGTATTAACGAAATTATCGTATGCGGCCACAGAATTGGCGAGCCCGTCTATTACGGAACCTATCTCCGCCCCGCCTGACTTTATAGCGTTGAGCTGATGCCTTATATCATGACATCGTATATTGACGAGCTCCATGCTCTCCTTTTGCAGTTCGTAATTTTTTCTGTCTTCCTTCCACATCCGCTTTAAAACAAGCGCATCGATCTCCATTCTTTCGCCGTTAATGTAGGCGTAGGAAACACAGAACATCAATATGGCGTAAAACACCTCGCAACCGTTGATTACCACGCAATACGCGAGGCTGTAGCTTTCAAAAAACACATCGGTAAAGCTGAGGCCGAATGTAACTGCGGCAATGAGCGAGCCGAGCACGGATGACACGCGGCCCGAATACTTTATCGTGTCGCCGGAATATCCTGATACGACGAACCATCTTACCGAGGCATAGACAACAGCAAAAACCGCCATGCGAATGAGATATATGACCCAATATCTTGAATCGAAGTCGTATAACATGAAAAGATGCGCGGCAAGGAGCGAAATCTTAGAGGCAAGAAATCGGCTTAAAAAAGCCATTCCCGCACAGAATATCAGCCGGACCATGCCCGGCCGGAACGCCGCCCATACGCAGGCGGCGGCAAAACTCATTGCAAGAAGACCAAATATAGCTGACCACACGCCGAACGGCACCGCCGAGACGAAAAATGAAAGTACAGAAAAGACGACGACTAGAGCAAGCGTTCCCACAGCCGCCGAAACATACGACAAGACGGCGTAGCGCCTTTCTTTTCCGACGCCGCCGAAACATATAATTACCGCCGCAAAACATTCTGCTCCGTATAGAAGCATAGTAAGCGTATCTGACCAGAATTCTGCCACATTACCTGCCCATGTACTTGTTGAGTTTTTCCATGATTTCTTTTTTTCTGTTGCGCGACACGGCTATTACGGTACCATCGGTCAGCTCCACGCTGCTCTTGCCGAAGCCCTTTACATACCGCATATTGATTATCGTGTTGTAATTGCAGCGCGCAAATGCAAACCTGCCCAGGCCGCTCTCGACTTCCTTGAGCGTCCCCCAAGTTTCAATCCTGCCGTCCTCCGTATAATAAAACAACAGATGTTCGCGTATTTCCACATATTTTATCCGCGAAAGCAGAATTTTGCGGGAAACACCGTGTTGTTTTATTATAACCGACTCCGTACCCAATTGATTCATCATCCTCAGGAGTTTTTTTGTTATTGACGACAGTCTCGAATACTGCACGGGTTTTAAGATATAGTCCACGGCGTCAACCGAATAACCCTCAATGGCGTAATGCGGGCTGTTGGTAACAAAAACGAGCAGAATGTCTTTATCCGCTTCGCGCAACTTCTGCGAAGCCGACATACCGTCGAAACATGGCATCTCTATATCCATGAACACAGCTGAAAACCTGTGCTCCTGTTCGAGAAAATCAACGGCGTTGTCAAAGCTTTCCGTATTCAGCTCAACCCCGTTTTCGGCAGCGAAACGTGCGAGATGTTTGCTCATCTGTTCCGTCACAGCCCTATCATCATCTACCAATGCTATATTTATCATGCCGTATGCCTCTTTGTAATATCGATCCGGGTACGCCCTTACGCCGCCTCGACCTCGAGCGTAAGCCCGCCGCCCGCGGCAGAATAAGAAAGCGTATATACATAATCGGGCGTGTATAACACTTTGACGAAATCGTCACCCGAAATAAGAAAATTATACTGCGAAGCAAAGTACACCGCATAGCTGCCTGCAGCCACTGCGGAGATTTCAATGGAAACTTCCGCAATGCCTTCCGAAGCAACGACTCCGACATCGATATTGCACCCGTCATCACTGTCTGTGTCGTTACCATATATCACTTCGCCGTCCGAAAGACGAACGAGTGCGCAATATGTCGAGGATATGAAACGGCATGCACGCGCCGCAGCCTCGGCCGCAATGAGGCTGTCGTATAGCGCGTCGTCGACATAACCTCCTGACACAAAGCTATAACTCAAGTCGAAAGTTATTGCGGGTAAACCATCTCTGTCCTGTATTTCAATGCTGTCAGCCGCCACACTCTGCGAATCCAAGGGCTGTTCTGCAGGCGAAATAGTACACGGCCGTATTGTAAATATCTGTTCGATAGGTGTTACGTAAAGCGCATCGACATTTGCCGCAAAGCTGCCGCCGTACCCCTCTGCCGCAGCTATGGCAGCCACGTCGGTATAATCGTGAGCCTTAAAGTGCAGCACCAGAGTATTATTACCCTGCCTTGCATAAACGTCGCCTATATCCAGCGTCTGCCAATTGTACCACAAATCGTCGCTGCCATCTTCGGCATAGCTGCCTTGAATGATAAGCTCTTCGCTTATACCGAGTTTGCTGCCGTTGAAGTAAATGTCACATATCTTTGAAAGTTGCACATCGCCCATACGCACAGGCGTCCAGCTGTCGTGCGACAGGGTCTCGACAAGATATGCAGAGGACAGCACGAGGGCCAGATTTATAACTCCGCTATCCATGGCCGAGAAATCAAAGCTCAACATATCGCCCGCACGCAGGCCGCCCACCGAATACCCCGACCCGGTGTTTGTGAGCACAGAGGGTTTTTCTATAACGAGCGTACTGCTGTCAGAGCGCGCCGTTTCGGCCTCAACCACCGTGGTAGGCAACTCACTCCATACAGTTATGCCAAACGTATCGGTGTAAGTGCGCTCACCCACGGTGTATGCCACTGTGAAATGCGTCGTCTCCTGCGTAAGCGGCTCATCCGGCGAAGGTGCAATTATGTATTCGCCTGAGGAAAGCTCACGCTGTCCGCTATCCGTCAGCGCCAAAACCTTCAATCCGTCGAGATCAAGCATGTCGCCCACGACATACTCAAGCTTTACAGGCGGCGTGACCGCAATGGCCGTAACCTCTGCCCCGTCGCAGCCGGCACACAGGCAGAGCAGCGATATCATTGCAATAAGCACGGCAGCAGTTTTTTTAAGCATACGCAAGTCTTCCCCTCGCAAAAAAATTATTTTAAGGCGAGTATATCATGTATAGCTGAAATTGTAAAGATGTAG
>CAYLIO010000007.1:0-5042 GCA_964383655.1 uncultured Clostridia bacterium
CTATAATACCTTGAGATATTTAACGGTTTTTTTACTCATATATCAGTGTTTTTATAATATTGGGGACAAAAAATCCTCTGCAGAATCTTTTGACCCCAACATCATCGTTACATGCTTTATTTTGCAAACCCGCCGCCTACGGACAGGACTTCGCCCGTGACATACGGTGCGGACGCAAGGTACAGGCACGCTTTAGCCACATCTTCGCCCTTACCCAGCCTTCCCGCAGGAATCCGTGATATCAACTCCTCCATCTCGTCCCGGGTAAAGTGTGCGTTCATGTCGGTATCAATGACCCCCGGGCTTACGCAATTGACTCTCACGTTAGAAGGCGCGAGCTCCTTTGCTAAAGCACGAGTAAAACCTATGACGGCTGCCTTTGACGCGGAGTACGCAGTCTCGCAGCTTGCACCTGTTTCGCCCCATATGGACGATATATTTATGATAGCCCCGCCGCCTGCGCCTATCATCAAACCCGCCGCCGCACGGGAACAGAGAAATGTGCCTTTCGCATTGACGGCAAACACCCTGTCCCATTCCGCAACCGAAATATTTTGGATGACGTTATACGACGCGATGCCGGCATTATTTACGAGCACATCCAGTTTGTTATACAGGCGATAGATCTCGTCAAACATATCCCTCACTTTATCCTCGTCGGATATGTCCGCACGCATAAGGACCGGGCAGTAGCCGAGCATATTAAACTCCGCTTGCGTAGCAATCGCAGCGCTTTCATCGGAGCAATAGTTGATTATAACTTCATAGCCATTCTGAAGGAATTCAAACGCAATGTCCCTTCCTATTCCTCTCGTGCCGCCCGTAACAAGTACCGTCTTCATATTCTCCGCCATTTAATGAAAAAAATTTACCGTCTTTGCCGCCGCGCGATAAGCTGTTTGATGAGCGGCGGCCGCAGTTTTGTTTTTTTTAAGTGTTGTATAGAAGTGTTTCTTTATGCTTCCGCGTCAAGACCCGCCTGTCTTGCAATAATCCTCGCAAGCTCGTCCGGCGCGACATCGTCCGTATCCGTGACGATGTCTGCCGCGGCAAGATACTTAGGCGTACGGGCGAGCAGCAGTTTTTCTATCTGCTCCCCGGCACCGCCCGCAAGAAGCGGACGCTCGGTATCCCCTGCCACACGAGTGAGCAATGTCTCGGGTCGCGCGCGCAGGAATACCATTTTCCCGTTTTGCTTCAAAAGCCTGACGTTCTGCTCGCTCAGCACGCATCCGCCGCCCGTTGCGATTATGAGATTATCGCGCGACGCGACCTTTGCCACAGTCTCGCTCTCTATTTCGCGAAACCGTGCCTCGCCGTAATTTCTGAATATATCGGCAATTCTGCCGTATTTTTTTACTATTTCTTCATCTATATCCACCCGTTCCATTCCGGTAAGGGCGGAGATGGCCGCCGAAACGGTCGTTTTGCCGCAGCCCATCATACCGCAAAGCACTATATTCATTGAAAGAACCTATAAATTACATACCGAAAGCTATGCTTTATCGTTTCAACTTAAAACTCTCGCCTGCCAAGATATAGCTGTTCTTGCCGAACCCCGCTATCGTTCCGGCGCACACGTCGGAAATTACGGACTCATGCCTGAACCCCTCGCGCTTGAAAATATTGGACATATGCACTTCGATCACCGGGATGTCTATAGCCGCGACGGCGTCGCGTATCGCATAGCTGTAGTGGGTAAAAGCCCCGGCATTAAGCACGATTGCGTCGCAGTCCGCCTCATGCAGCTTGGTACATATATCCCCCTCGTTGTTGCTCTGGTAAAACTCGCATTTATCGTTTTTGAAATGCGCCGCGATCTCTTTATTGATCTCGTCGAGGGACAAGGCGCCGTAAACATCCCTTTCCCTTTTGCCTGTCATGTTCAGATTTACTCCGTTTATAAAAAGCAGTTTCATTTCCCTAATTTTCTCCCGCCTTATTTTTCTCTTTTGGTATACTCCGCAAACATCTCTTTTGCCTGTGCCGCGTCCGGGCTCGCCCCGAAGTATATACACTCCGAATAATACGCCTGGTAAAACAGCATGGC
Organism: uncultured Clostridia bacterium; assembly: GCA_964383655.1. Lineage (GTDB taxonomy): Bacteria > Bacillota > Clostridia > Christensenellales > Borkfalkiaceae > Coproplasma. The sequence continues at coordinate 2,051 of CAYLIO010000007.1, forward strand.
CTGTCCGTTTATTATCTTTTTGCCGAGGCTTTCGGCTATCTCTAAAAACCTGCTCTTTGCGGGAACATAGATAAGGTCTATCGCCGCCGCGCTTGCACCGAACGCCGATTCGTCCACGGGAGACATGCCGGTACTCGCGTGCATCCCGACGCCTGTCGCATTGATGACTATATCGTATCCGCCCTTCGGAACAGACTGAACGGCTTTTACGCCGATAAAATCCTCTTCGATCTTCTTCGCCGAGTCGTAATGCACGTCGTACACCGAAACGAAGGCGCCTGCGTCGGAAAGCTTCTTTGCGACGCTTCTGCCTGCGCCGCCTGCGCCGAGCAGAAGGACTTTTCGCCCCGCCACATCCAAACCGTTATTCTTCAGCATGAGCATAAACCCGAGTCCGTCCGTATTATAACCCGTGCGCGTACCGCTCACAACGGTATTGACGGCGCCGAAAACGAGCGCATCGCCCTCAATCTTTTTAAGGTGCGGCATGATCGAAAGTTTGAATGGAATGGTGACATTGAAACCGTCGTACTCTTTGAAAAGAGCCTCAATCCTGTCTTCAAACATATCCTGTGCAATCGAGACGCTCGCATAGGAAACCTTATTGCCCATCCGCTCGGCAATGAAGGTATGCATTTCGGGACTTGAGGATCGGGATACGTCCTTCCCTATAACCGCAAGCCTTAATTCGCTCATATGAACCCCTCTCCATGGTTTATGCTTTGTGCACAGTCGCACAGCATACGCGCATATTCGTCCGCAGAAAGCCTCATTTCAGCGACCGTTCCCTCTCTTTCAGGCACTATCATCGATATTTCATCGGCTTTGACGTTCTTTTTGTCGTACACGGCCGCCTTGCACGCTCTATCCGCATCCGCATATGCGGGAATGGTTATCACCCTCTTTATAAGCCCGCTTAAGGAGTGTGCATAGCCCGGCGTACATATACCCTTTTTGACGGCTATATACATCTCATAGTATGCGCCTATCATTACGAATTCGCCGTGCGATTTTCTCTTGTAATACATCTCGAACGCATGCCCCGTGGTATGCCCGAGATTGAGCGTTTTTCTTGCGCCGGATGTCTCGCGTTCGTCTTCCTTTACCACATGCGCCTTGTGCCTTATGCAGTCATACGTTATGTCGCGCAGGAAGGCTTTGTTCGTGAGCCTGTCTTTATTTTCGATAAGTTTTTTGTATATTTCGGCATTCAGTGCGCCGTACTTTATTATTTCGCCTAAACCACACCTTATCTCCCTGTTTGAAAGCGTATCCAAAAAGAGCGGATCGACGATTACGGCTTGCGGCTGGTAAAAGGAACCGACGAGGTTTTTCACTCCGCAAAAATCGACGGCAGTCTTCCCGCCGACCGAGCTGTCTACCTGCGCCAAAAGCGTCGTCGGCACCTGGACAAGATCGACGCCGCGCATATAGAGCGATGCCGCAAGTCCCGCAATATCGCCGACAACCCCGCCGCCGAACGCAACCACGACAGCGCTTCGTTTCAAAGACGCGCAAGCCATCGACTTTAAAATATCCATGAGCCTGTGTATGTTCTTATTCGCCTCACCGGCCGGAAGCACATACACATTCGAACCGAACAGGTCGTCTATCATTTCCCCGTACAGTCTGTATACATTGGAATCGGTGACGGCAAAAGTCTGCTTTCTTTCGATGAGAGAGCCGAGACGTTTCTCTAACGCCCCTTTCCCGCAATAGATGGTGCTGTCAGTGTTTTTAGTCTCGAGAATTATACGACTCATTCCCCTAGCTCCGAATATCTTTTCACAACCTGCGCCATTGTATCCCCTCCGAGGCGCTCGGACACGGCTTCTGCCACACAGAGCGCGACAACGCTTTCGAGTATGATTTCGCAGGCGCATATCGCCGCCACGTCGCTTCTCTCTCCTGCGGCTTTACACGGCTTGCCCGTCATATAGTCGACCGTACTCAGTCCGCGCATGAGCGTGGGGATAGGCTTCATCGCGGCGCGGATGACAATATCCTCGCCGTTTGACATTCCGCCCTCTATTCCGCCTGCGCGGTTGGTGCGGCGCACACAGCGCCCGTTCTCATTGAATATTTCGTCGTGAACGCGACTGCCCGGGCTTCTTGCAGCCTCAAACCCCATTCCGATCTCGACTCCCTTCACGGCCTGTACGCTCATAACGGCGCCCGCAAGCCGTGCGTCCAGCTTCTGTCTGTATGTCATACAGCTTCCGAAGCCGCTCTTTAACCCGTGTATACGCACCTCGATAATACCGCCTGCGGTATCGCCGTTTGCTTTGAGTTTATCTATAAGCCGCATCGCGTCTGCTTCTTTTGCCTCGTCGAGCATAAAGAGCGGTCTTGACTTGGCATTTGCAAGGTCTGAAAAAAGATATTCCGTCTTGTCCTCTATTCCGCATACACAGCGCACATACCCGCCGATACTGACATCGAGCTCCTTGAGGTACTGTTTCGCAATGCTGCCCGCCGCAACGCGCACGGCCGTCTCTCTCGCGCTCGCGCGTTCGAGGATGTTGCGCGCATCCTTATGGCCGTATTTTTTGAGACCCGTAAGATCTGCATGCCCGGGACGCACTTTGGTGAGAGTGCGCTGCGTCACATCGCACTCGCCCGCACTCATACAGCTCTCCCAGTTCTCGTAATCGCTGTTGATTATGATGAAAGCAAGCGGGCTGCCTAGCGTGAGTTTATTTCTCACGCCGCTTATAATCTCTACGCGGTCTCGCTCTATCTTCTGTCTGTCGCCTCTGCCGTAGCCGCTCTGCCGCAGCGCAAGGTCAGCATCGATAAGATCCGCGTCCACGGTCATGTTTGAAGGAAGTCCCTCTATTATCCCGACAAGCGCCTTGCCGTGGGATTCCCCGGCTGTTGTAAGCTTCATAAAAAAACATCCCCCGTACAGGATACAAAAAAATGTGCTGCTTATTTCACATTATACAACCTAAGCGAATAATTGTAAACAGTTTTACCCGCATACGAAGGC
>CAYLIO010000007.1:5142-25711 GCA_964383655.1 uncultured Clostridia bacterium
GCAGGGATAAAGCGCTGCGAAAAAGCAAAAAAATATCTGCGGTTTGACAGATGTTCCGCAGATATTTTTTTTGGAGGTAAACTTTTCAATGAATATTGATGCGGCGGGGCAAGCGCCGCACTGTAAGCGGTGTATACGAGATCAATAACTTACATATTCGCAGCTCACGAGCCGACCCTGTATGTCATGCATGTGTACTATCGCGGCGGTCGCATCCTCTTTCGGGCATGCACCGTCGGCATTTCTGAAGAATGTAACCTTGTAGCTTCCGTCATCCAGCGTAGTGGTCTCGCTGTAAACCGTATAATCCGACGTCTGCAAGATAAACACCCCCTTGTAAGTTCTTCTCGGCAGGGTCATATATCTTTCCCTGTCTACAGTTATAATATAACCGGTTTTTGTCAATTTAATATGAATATCGGGTAAATAATTCATAAAGATTTTTTGAATCAAGTTCATGCACCTTTCACGCCGTCTGTATTTATGTATGAACTTATCCCGACCTTCCGCCGAAATTTTTTTTGAGTTTGACGTCGTTTTCTTGATATGTTATACTGAGCTAAAGCGGAACTTGCGGAGGTTGTTTTTTTATTATGCCGAAATACGATTATCTTATAGCAGGCGCCGGCCTGTTCGGCTGCGTGTTTGCTCACGAGGCCGAAAAAGCGGGGAAAAGATGTCTTGTTATCGACAAGCGTCCGCATATCGGCGGAAATATATACACGGAAAACAGAGACGGGATTAATATACACGTATACGGAGCGCATATATTCCACACGAGCATCGAGCGCGTATGGGAATACGTAAATCGCTTCGTATCCTTCAATAATTTCGTTAACTCGCCCATTGCGCGCTATAAGGATGAACTCTACAACCTGCCGTTCAACATGAACACATTCTCTAAAATGTGGGGCGTCGTCACTCCTGAGGAGGCCAAGAAAAAGATCGCGAGTCAAATTACCGAGTGCGACATCGGCGAGCCGAAAAACCTCGAAGAACAGGGCCTCAAACTTGTAGGGAAAGACGTCTTTGAGAAGCTTATAAAAGGGTATACCGAAAAACAGTGGGGAAAGCCTTGCAGCGAACTGCCCGCCTTTATTTTAAAACGCGTTCCTCTCCGGTTTGTGTACGACAACAACTACTTCAACGACCGCTATCAGGGCATAGCCGAGGGCGGTTACACAAAACTTGCCGAAAAACTTCTGGCCGGCACGGATGTCAAGCTCGATTGCGAATACTTCTCGTTCATCTCTGAAAACCCCGGCATCGCGGACAAGGTGCTCTATACCGGCATGATAGACGAATACTACGGCTACAGATACGGCGAGCTCGAGTACCGCTCTCTCCGCTTTGAAACAATACGGCTCGAAGAGGAAGATCACCAAGGTAATGCGGTAGTAAACTATACGGAAAGAGAAGTGCCGTATACGCGTATCATAGAGCATAAGCATTTTGAAAAGACAGACAGTCCCGTAACCTATATAACCCGCGAATATCCGGTCGCGTGGAAAAGAGGAGACGAGCCATACTATCCCGTAAACAACGAGAAGAACAACGAGATCTACGCTAAGTATAAAGCGCTTGCAGACAGGGAGAAAAACGTCCTGTTCGGAGGGAGACTGGGAAGCTATAAGTACTACGACATGGATAAAGTAATAGACGCGGCGCTAAGTCTTGCGGATAAGGAATTCGGCACGGATAGAAAATAACAAATTTTGGAATTAATGAATACCTATGCGGGCTGATTCGTGCCTGCAACCCTTTAAGTTGATTTTAATTTCGCCATGCTGTATAATGAAACACATGAAGCTGTTCGATATCACATTGCGCGGCGGTCCGGCCGGTGCGGAGGAGATGTTTTTCGAAGGCGCGGCAGGGCTCCGTGCCTGCGGATTGGCCGTACGCGCCGGAAAACGCGTCTCCTTTGAAAGATGTTTTAATCTTCTCCCTTTCGCTGACTATTCCGAGTACTGCGGAGCAGACAATTTCTCTCTGTCGCTTGATGCGAAAGGCGAATATGAGCTGAGTATTTATGTCAGGGAAAAGTCGGGCAAAGCCGAACTTGTCAAAACCGTACAGGGAAACGGTAAAACGGAGACTATGCTTAATTTCTCCGGCTTCGGTCATGGCGGCTATGCATACTTTACTTTTAATGCTTTAGGCAACTGTACGATAAACGGCGGCAGCTGGAATATAGATAAAGAGATTGAACGCGACGTAAAAATAGGACTCGTAATATGCACTTACCACAGAGAAGAGTTTGTCGCGTCCGGCTTAAAACGCATATCCGACGCCATAGCCTCAGACCCCGTATGGGCAGAAAGAATGCATGTATTCGTTGTGGATAACGCCAAAACTTTACCTGCAGGGGAAGACGGCTGCCATACCATCATACACAGCAAAAATCTCGGCGGAAGCGGCGGATTTACGCGCGGAATAATCGAGGTGCATTCCCGCCCCGAATTCACGCACTTTCTGCTTATGGACGATGATGTCGTGTTCGAGTTCAGCGTAATTGCGAGAACGTGGTATCTTCTCTCCCTGCTCTCGGAAAAATATAAAGACGCAAGCATCGGCGGCTCAATGCTCATTCTTGAACAGCCCTTCATGCAATACGAATACGGCGGAACGTTCAACGGCCTGAATTTTAAGGTGATAAATTCGCGCCTGGATATGCGCCTTGCGAAAAATCTTTTAAAAAACCAAAACGCTGCAAAGCCTGACTACGTCGGCTGGTGGTACTGCTGCATGCCGGTCTCCGCTGTCGATGAATACGGACTGCCCATGCCGTTTTTTATAAAGGGCGACGACGTGGAATACGCAATGCGCGCCGTTAAGCAATGGATACGCATGAGCGGCATAGCCGTGTGGCATCAGGACTTTGCCGGAAAATATACGGGCACGCTCGAATACTACATAAAGCGCAACCTAGCGATCGCGACGGCGTTGAGATGCGACTCCTGCAGTTTTAAAGTTGCTTTAAGGTTTGTCTATTTCATGCTCAAAAATCTGCTGCTCAAAAATTACGAATGCACGGAAGTTTTAAGAAAGGCATACCTCGACTTTAAAGAAGGTCCCGCCTTCTTTTTGCGCGAGGATCCGGAGAATGTCAACCGGCAATTGAAAAACTATGACACTCCGTTTAGCAGCGCGGAGAAGATAGAAAAACTGTGCAACGGCAAACCCGAAATACGCAATAAAACGATGGGGAAACGCAAGGATGCCTTCCGTTCGCTTTTTTTGTCGATTGAGAATTATATGCCGAAGGCCTTCTTCTCGAAGCGCGTAGGCGTAACCGATGCAGGCAATCCGAAAGCTTCTGACTGCTTCATGAAACGCGTGGTCGTGCACTACGACGAAAAAAGCGGCAGAGGACTCATCTATAGCTTGGACACGAAACGCAGAAGAAAGCTTCGCCGCGCTTCGTATAAGACATTTTTAGGACTGCTTTTTGGATTCGGAAAGATTAAAAAGAAGTATAAAGCGTACGAAAAAGTGCTGTGCTCGCGCGAAAACTGGGACAGGCTTTTCAACGAAGACACACAGCCGGCAAAATAGTCATAAAGCGTGAATCGATCCCCTGTTTTTTTTCACGATTTTTTCATTTCTGTCTCTTTGTGTACAAATTTGAATTTTATTATCGCTTTATAATCGTTTTAGCCGTAAACATTGTTCAGGCCGGCAGGTTTTTTACGCCGGGATTCAAGTATTTTAATGAGGAAAGAAGCGGATGGTCAAATCTTACCTGAAAATAAAGTATGTGACGGATTTTTTTATAGCGCTCATCGCGATAATACTATCCTCCCCGCTCTTTGCCGTCATATCGATAGCCATAAAAATTGAAGACGGCGGCGAAATATTGCTCAGGCAATGCCGGACGGGCAGGTACGGCAAAAAATTCATCTGCTTCAAGTTTCGGTCAATGAAGAGCGACCGGGTGCCGTTTGACAAATATCACCCCGTTATCGGCGACAATAACTCAAATCTTACAAAAGTCGGAAAAGTCATACGAAAATTCAAGCTCGACGAACTTCCGCAGTTCGTGAATGTACTCAGAGGCGAGATGTGCTTTATAGGCCCCCGCCCCCTTCTGCCTGCCTATGATTGTGATTATGAAGAGTGGCAGCTTATAAAATTTGAGATGCGGCCGGGGCTTACGGGCCTTGGCCAGGTGCGCGGAAACGGGCACCTCTCGATAAAGGACAGGATGTATTACGACGCATACTATGCGATACACTCTTCGCCGCTTATCGATTTTAAAATAATTTTTATGACCATAGCCGTGCTGCTTGCGGGTGAAAGACGGCTTTTAAAACGCGTATCAAGCGAGGACTATGAGAAGCTTAAAGAGCAAGTGACTACAAAATACACGATAAACGAAGAGACTTTACGAAACTTCAAGAGACTCAACGAAACCAAATCGGAAAACACTGATGAAAGGAAGTCAAATTAAAATACTGCAAGTTATCGGCAACGCGCGATTAGGCGGCGTTGCCGCTTGCATACTCAACTATTTCAAGCACACAGACAGAAAAAAATTCCGCTTCGACTTTGTCGTCTGCTCTGAGTCCGGTTTCGACGATGAGATTAAAGGAATTGATCCGTCTGCCGAAATTTATCATATAACGCCTTTTCAGAAGAATTGCTTGAAGGCGTCTTTTCAACTCGAGAAAATATGCCGCAAGGGATATGACATCGTCCACTCGCATCTTACCACTCTCTCCGCCTTTTCGCTTTGGGCGGCAAAGAAAGCAGGCGTTCCGGTCAGGATATGCCACGCGCACAGCTCGTTCGACAAGAATTCAGACCACTACATTGCGAAGAGCATTCTCCGCCCCTTTGCGGTAAAGAATGCCACTCACCTCATGGCGTGCAGCACACACGCGGCAAGGAGCGTGTTCAGAAAGCGCGCGGGCGAAGCCTTTATTCTCCGCAACGCTATCGAGGCCGAGAGATTTTACTCGTCAAAATCCGACTATGCGACGGCACGGAAAAAACTCGGACTCAGCGAAAAAGTCGTTCTCTTTACGGGAAGGTTTGCATATCAGAAAAACCTGCCTTTTCTCATACACGCATTCGCAAAAGCCGCCATAAGCGACGATATGACCCTCGTTCTTGTCGGAGACGGCGAAGAACGCGGATCGATAATTGAAACGGCAAAAAAGCTGAACATATCTCAAAAACTGAGGCTCATACCCGCATGCGACCCGTCCGACTGGTACAAGGCCGCTGATTTATTCTGCATGCCTTCACGCTATGAGGGACTCGGAATGTCTGCCATCGAGGCACAGGCATCGGGCCTCAAATGTCTGTTATCCCGTGCGGTACCGAAGGAAACAGATATCACCGGCAAGTGCGTTTTTTTGAATGAAGACGCAGATGAATGGGCAGCAGCCATAAAAGCGCCGTCCGAGCATTGCTATAATACCCGTGAAAGCATCCGAGCGTCAGGATACGACATATGCGAAGCGGCACCCTCTCTCGCAAAGTTCTATGAACAAGCGGCGGGTAGGCCGTAAGGCCGCCCGGTACCCCGGGCCGACAGCGCAACACACCTAAACACCTTTTATACTTTACAAATAATTATTTTAAGGTTATAATGCTTTTGGTTTTTGCTTTTTTTCGCATTGAATATAGAGAGCATACTTTTTTCGTAAGGATCTGTTTTAATGAACATAATTAAAATTAAAAAAAGAGCACTTGTCCAGCGGGCATATCTTATCGGTCTGCTTGTGCGCCGCAATATAAAAAACCAATACTATCGTTCATTTCTCGGCGTGATATGGACGGTCTTAAACCCGCTTCTCAATATGCTGGTTATGTGGTTTGTATTTTCACAGATATTCGGCAGAGAAGACGTCATGACCCTGCCTTTCCCCGTATATCTGCTCTCCGGCAGTATAATATTCGGTGTGCTTCGCAGCGCCACGACGTCATCTCTTACCTGTTTTGTAGGCCACAGCGATATGCTCCAGAAGACACGCGTAGCCATAGGAATCTTCCCTATGGCCAATACCATTTCAGCGCTTGTGTCGTTCGGTTTTTCGTTTATCGCGCTCATTATGGTTATGGTTGTATGCTCATTCGTTCCAACCAACGGTTTGTCGTATAATTTTCAGTGGACGATTCTTCTCACCGTGGCAATACTTCCCGCGCTCATTATTTTCTCGCTCGGGATATCATTCTTCTTAAGCTCTCTTTACGTATTTTTCCGCGATCTCAAACACATCTACAGCGTAGTTCTCACTCTGTGGATGTATATGACCCCTATATTCTACAGCATAAACAGCTTCGAAGAAGGTTCTATTGTGGTAAAAGTAATACAACTCAATCCGATGTATCACTATGTGACCTGCTTCCGCGAACTTCTGCAAGGCGTTATACCGAATGCCCTTGAATGGCTGATCATGTACGGATTTGCCGCATTATCTCTCCTTCTCGGCTGGCTGGTATTGGCTGCGCTGCGAAACAGAATCGTGTCCAATTTGTGAGGTAAATATGGACGAAGAAAATAAGGAAATCATGTTAAAGGTGCGCAACGTTACAATGCGATTCAACAAGTTCGAAATGCGTGTAGACTCGCTCAAGGAACTTGTCATACGCGCCTTTAAAAGCAATCTTAAGAAAAAGAAATTCGAGTGCCTCAAAGATGTCAGTTTTGACATACATAAAGGAGAAGCCGTAGCCATAATAGGCAAAAACGGCGCCGGTAAGTCAACTCTTTTAAAAATTGTCTCCGGCATCCTCAAGCCCACAAAGGGATACACGAAAAGGAACGGCAGAATTACCCCCTTACTTCGTCTCGGCGCGGGGTTCGATCACAATGCTACCGGGCTGGAGAACATTTTCTTAAACGCCGCCATTCTCGGCTATACAAAAAAACAAATCAATGATAAACTTCAGGATATAATAGATTTCTCTGAACTGGGCGACTTCATATACTCGCCCTTAAAGACCTACTCGCAAGGCATGGTGGCGAGACTTGGTTTCTCTATTGCGATAAATATGGATTCAGAGATTCTTTTAATCGATGAAATTCTCGCCGTCGGCGACATAGCTTTTAATAAAAAATGCCATGAAAAGCTGGCCGAACTGCGAAGCAAGGGACTTACATTCCTCATCGTATCGCACGGTGAAGGCGTTAAAAGATACTGCACGAGAGCTATATGGATCGATGACGGGGTCGTGCGCGAAGACGGCGATATAAGCACCGTATTCAAGCACTACACGGAAACAATGATTAAGCCTAAACCCGCTCCGGAGCCTGCGCCTGCGGTTGCTGCCGCTCCCGCCGCGCCGGTCAAAACACAATCCGTCATCTCATTCGTCAAAGAAAACAACATCGCCTCTCCCGAACAAAAAAATACCGCAGAAAAAAAGTAGGCAAAGCAGGCTTTTTTATGCAAACAGCTTCAGAAAAAGGCCCCGTAAGATCGGGATCTTTAATTTCTCCGCCGCGTTTTATTCGCGGTTTTTTTTATTTTTGTTCGCTTTCAGTCTTTTTCAAGCTGCGAGTGTTTCATCGACGCGCTTCCCGTACCCCCTGCGGTCGACGCCTTGCCTTTTCGGCGGCGCTCACGGATTTTTACGAGAAGCGGATGCAGGTTAAAAATCGGGTCGTCCTCGCCCTCCCATTCGGAAAGAAGTAAAAATACAGAGTACAGCATTGCGGGGAACACATGGAAGATATGGTTGTCGAGAAGCGACATACCGAATACCGCGAGCATAATCGATGCATAGAACAGACTTTCGGGCGTCGGTCTTTTCTTCATTATAAAGACAGTCTCCGAAAGATATACGGCGTATGCGATAAGTCCGAATATACCGCAGGCGGCAAGCATCTGTATAAACACATTATGGTACATGTCCGGGAATACCCAGTTCTCTATATTATACGACCAACCCGCTTCAATCGGCTCATAGAACCCGACCCCGAAAACAGGCGCGCGCAGGAAATTATCGATGCCGCTCATCCAGATAAAATCTCTTTCGGAAAGGTCAGAACCGCGTTCGAACAACACTTGGAAAATTTCGCGTATTTTATCGAAAAATACTGCAAACAGCACTATCCCGACTGCCGCAACGCAGGCAGTGAAGATTATGGCAAATTTTCTTACGGGCGATGGTTTTACAAATAATATAATCACGGCAATAAAAACTATTATTCCGCTTATGAGTATGGATGTACGGCTGAGCGTTAGACACACCCCCGCAAAGTATATAAACCCGAGCACATAGTATATCAGACCATGCCTCAGTTTATATGCGAGATAGAAGCATGCCGGAAGCATCATTCCGAGCATTCCGCCGACATTGTTGCTCATTCCCCAGCCGGTAATTACCAAGTCTTTATCTATAGACCCGTCATGCACCGCTCCGTCAAACAAGAGAACCTTCATAAGCTGGATAAATATTACTCCGGCCGTGATGGTGAGCAACTTCGCCATATATATACCCATTCCGCTGTCGGGCTCTAACGTATTGAAAAAAAAGATATAAAAGAAGAAAAAGGAGAGCGCGATCAAAAACCCGAGAAAAAGGTCATTTATCACATAACCGCTATAGAACACCCCGTTCAAAAGAAGTGCAACCACCACGAGAACAATGCCTATTTTAAGTTTACTCTCTTTGAAGACATTTCTGCCATTCGGAAATACGATAAACCGGAAAAATAAAGCCGCTACGGCGAGCGCGCTGTATATGATTATGTGTATATGAACCGTACTGTCATAAAAAAAATCGGAGCCTTCTTGAGGCGTGTGCTTCCAGCTTATGCAGTATACAATCATGATAACGGGAGCCAAAATCGGCTTGGAATCGCGCGAAAAAAGACAGCAGAATACAGCAATCAGCAAACATACGAAAAAATACAGCAGTTCCAATCCCAATAAAGACGTTAAAAGAGTCATCGCGGCATAGAAAAGCAGAAAATATGTACTGCCGAAGAACCATACCAGCTGTCTCATAACGGGCGCGTTTGCCGCTCTGTTTAATTTATTTCTTATTGCAGACATCTTTCGCCCTGCCTTCACCTTTTATATCATTCGCCTCAAAAAAAGCCGTCCGCTTTCAAAAAACTTTGCCCGGGCCGCCCACAGGTCACTATGCACGGCTCTTCGCCTCAGACGATTTCAATCTTTTCAGCAATGTTTTCTTTTAAAATCTTCATTCCCGTAACGCGGCAGAAAGTACAAAGAAATTTACACATATTAAGTTCAATCCTTGCAGCTTTTCTCTCTGCCCTTTGGGCGTAAACAGGCATATTCATAGTAAACTTGTTCACTGTTTTTGTCAACTCTCGAATGCTTCCCTTTTCATCTGATTGCCTGCGTCATACATTTAACATACTCGCCTATATAGCCCGGGGCATCTTTGCCGTACTTTTCAAGTAATTTTACAATCGCCGAGCCGACGATCACTCCGTCTGCATGAGCGCAAATCTTCCTTGCCTGCTCCGGGGAAGAAATGCCGAACCCTACCGCGCATGGGATGTCTGTATTGGCTTTCGCCGTATCTATGATAGATGCGAGATCGGTTTTAATCTCCGTTCGCGCACCCGTAACGCCGAGGCTGGAGACTATATACAAAAAACCCTCCGCCTCTCGCGCTATCATTGCTATACGGTTTTCAGAAGTGGGCGCAACCATTGAGATCAGGTTAACTCCGTTTTCGCGACACTCCGGCAGAAAGTCGTCCCTTTCCTCAAACGGCGCGTCCGGCAGAATTATCCCGTCTATCCCTGCTTCTTTGCAGGCCGACATAAAACGTTTCACGCCGTAAGAAAACACTACATTCGCATATGTCATAAACACGAGCGGAATATCTGCTTCGCCCCTGAGCCTTTTTGCAACGGAAAAAGCCTTATCCGTAGTCATTCCTGCGCGAAGCGCACGTATGTTCGCGCTTTGGATGACGGGGCCCTCCGCTGTAGGATCTGAAAACGGAATACCCAGCTCAATGAGGTCCGCACCGTTTTCCGCCGCCGCGCGTACCGCCTTTACCGTGGTCTCCATATCCGGGTCACCGCACGTTATAAACGCTATAAACGCCTTTTTATTTTTAAATGCGTTCGCTATTCTACTCATGGATATTTTCTCCTCTGTAGCGCGCGATTGCCGCACAATCTTTGTCCCCGCGCCCGGATATTGTTACGACTATAATCTTATCTTTACTCTCACAGGGCGCAATTTTAACGGCATATGCAACCGCATGCGCACTCTCTATAGCCGGAATTATACCCTCGGTCCTTGAAAGGTATTCGAATGCCTGCACCGCCTCATCGTCGGTTACAGGCACATACTCCGCCCTGCCCTTGTCGTGAAGGTATGCATGTTCCGGACCCACCCCGGGATAATCCAAACCCGCGGATATGGAATATACCGGCGCTATCTGACCATGCTCGTCCTGACAGAAATATGACTTCATGCCGTGGAATATCCCCGGCCTGCCTGTATTTAAAGTGGCTGCCGTCTCAAAGGTATCCACGCCTCTTCCCGCAGCCTCGCAACCTATAAGCCGTACTGATTTGTCTTCTATAAAGCGGTAGAAACTGCCTATAGCGTTGGACCCGCCGCCCACGCAGGCAATGACGGCGTCCGGAAGGCGCCCTTCTTTTAAAAGGATCTGCTGCTTTATCTCCTTCGAAATAACCGACTGAAAATCACGGACAATCGTGGGGAACGGGTGCGGTCCCATTACCGAACCTAAACAATAGTGTGTATCCGAAATACGCGAAGTCCACTCGCGCATTGCCTCGGACACAGCGTCTTTCAGCGTCGCCGTGCCCGTCCTTACAGGCACGACTTCCGCACCCAAAAGCCGCATTTTATACACATTGAGCGCCTGACGGACGGTATCCTCTTCGCCCATGAAAACGACGCATTCCATGCCCATGAGCGCCGCCGCAGTCGCAGTCGCCACGCCGTGCTGACCTGCACCTGTTTCGGCGATAAGGCGAGTCTTGCCCATCTTTTTTGCAAGCAGCGCCTGACCGAGCACGTTGTTTATTTTATGCGCTCCCGTATGATTGAGATCCTCGCGCTTTAAATATATCTTTGCACCGCCGAGGTCTTCCGTCATTTTCGCCGCAAAATACAGCCTGGACGGTCTTCCCGCATATTCGTTAAACAGACTTGTAAGTTCTGCATTGAATTCATCATCGTTCTTATAACGGTTATATGCCTCTTCAAGCTCAATCACGGCGTTCATGAGCGTCTCAGGTATATACTGTCCGCCATAACTGCCGAAGCGCCCGTCGGTATTTGTCATAATACACTCTCCCTTCTTGCTGCATAAATAAACTTCTCAATTTTGTTTTGGTCTTTAACGTTGTCCGTCTCCACTCCCGAACTTACGTCAACCGCGAACGGGCGGTAAAAATTTATCGCCTCGCGCACGTTTTCGGGTGTAAGTCCGCCCGCAAGGAAGTACGGCCGTTTTATCCCTTTCAGAAGCGTTCTGTCAAAAGTCTTGCCGCTTCCCGCGCCCGAATCGAGAAGCACATAATCCGCCCGGCTTTTCTGCGCGGCGGCTATTTCTTTATCTGATTTTACGCGAAACGCCTTGATCACCGGTTTTTTTATCATTTGTTTCAACTTAAGGATATACCCCTCGTCCTCATCCCCGTGCAACTGCACTATGTCAAGGATGCCGCCTGACGCAAGTTCGGCGACGGTATAAATATCCTCGTCCACAAACACGCCTACGGTCGAAATGGACGGTGAGAGCTCTCTTTTAAGCTCAGCCGCAGTTTCACGCTTTATACAGCGTCTGCTCATCTCGGCAAATACAAAGCCAATGTAGTCCGGAAGAAGCCTGTTTACGAACTCTATATCCTGTCTTCGGCTCAGGCCGCATATCTTTATCTTGGTCAATTCACACCTCTGAGCCGTCTGAGCATTTCCGCCTTGTCCCGAGCACGCATTAAAACTTCGCCGACCAACACCGCATCTGCCCCGATTTCTTTGATTTTTTTTACATCGCCGGCACTGCTTACACCGCTTTCCGAAACGAACAGAACATCGTCGGGTACAATCTTTCTGAGTCTTATACTGTTGTCCGTATCCACGGAAAAATCGCTCAGATTGCGGTTGTTTACACCGACTATACGCGCTCCGGCCTTGAGCGCGGAGCAAACCTCATCCTCGCTATGCGCCTCGACGAGCGCCGAGATACCAAGATCGTCGCATATGTGTATATAATCGCTTATTGCGGAGACGTCAAGAACCGAACAGATGAGAAGTACTGCAGCAGCCCCCAAAACTTTCGCCTCGTATATCATATACTCATCCACGGTGAAATCTTTTCTGAGACATGGTATGCTGACTGCGGCCGATATCTCCTCTAAATATCTGTCGCTGCCGAGAAACCATTTAGGCTCCGTAAGCACCGAAATACAGTCTGCTCCCGCATTCTCGTACTCCTTTGCAATCTCAAGATAGGGAAAATCGGGAGCTATAAGCCCTTTTGACGGTGAAGCGCACTTGCATTCGCATATAAAGGAGAGTCCCTCCCTCATAAGCGCATTTTCAAACTCAAAACCGCCTTTCTTTCTCCGCTCCGCTTCTCGCCTAAGTTGTGCACACGACACCTTTTTCTTTGCGCTTCTCACTCGCTCGCGCGCATGTTCCGACAGTTTTTCGAGGATGGTCATCGACCCGCCTCCCCGATATCTGTATTACTCATTTTTATGAACGCATCCAAAGTTTTAAGCGCCTTTCCTGAATCTATGAGTCCGGCCGCAAGCCTGATGCCTTCACTCATATCGTTTGCCTTGCCGCCGATATGCAGCGCTGCGCCTGCATTCAAGAGGACGGCATTGCGCTTAGCTCCTTTTTCGCCGGATAAAACGGTACGCGTAATTTCGGCGTTTTCGGCAGGCGAACCGCCGCACAGATCAGACTTTTTACAGCACTCCATTCCGAAATCTTCGGGTTTTATGACATATCTCTTTGTCCACCCGTCTCTAATCTCGCACACAGACGTGGGCGCGCAGGCAGATATCTCGTCCAGCTTATCCTGCCCATAGACAACCATGCCTCTCTTCACCCCGAGATCAGCGAGAACATGCGCAAGCGGCTCGACGAGGTACTCGTCATACACGCCGAGAAGATAAAGTTGCGGTTTTGCAGGATTGGTCAGCGGACCTAATATATTGAAAACCGTACGGAATCCAAGCTCCCTGCGTATTGCCCCCACATATTTCATAGACGCATGATATTCCTGCGCAAAGAAAAAGCACATACCCGCACTCTTCAAAAGCTCAACACATTTTTCCGGGCTCTGCCTGATATTTACACCCAACGCCTCGAGACAGTCTGCAGTCCCGCACTTTGAGGACGCCGCTCTGTTGCCGTGCTTGGCAATCTTGACTCCGCCCGCAGCCGCAACCAGCGCCGCAGTAGTCGAGATATTGAAGCTTTGCGCGTTGTCTCCGCCGGTACCGACGATCTCCATGACTTCCATCCCCGTCTCAACCACCTTCATATGCGCACGCATCGCGGAGGCACAGCCCGCTATCTCGTCTTTGGTTTCGGCGGTAGCGCTTTTTGTCGACAGCGCAGCAAGAAATGCCGCGTTCTGCGTGGCAGTCGTCTCACCGCCCATGATTTCATTTATTACGGCATACGCCTCGTCATAAGACAGGTCGCCTTTATTAACAATTTTTACGATAGCTTCTTTTATCATAGCTCAATCAAGCCCCCTTATAAAGTTTTTCAATATCTTTTCTCCGTCAGGCGTAAGTATAGACTCCGGATGGAACTGCACGCCGTATACAGGATATTTTTTGTGCTGTACTGCCATAACCTCGCCGTCCGGCGTCACGGCTGTAACTTTAAGACATTCAGGAACGGTTGCCGCATCTGCGGCAAGCGAATGATATCGTCCTACAAACGCTTTCCCGTTTAAGCCTGAAAACAGCGGACATCCGGTATCAAGCTCTACCTCTGACCGCTTCCCGTGCATAAGCTCTTTTGCGTATGTCACCGTTGCGCCGAACGCCGCACAAATCGCTTGATGCCCGAGACATACCCCGAGCACGGGTACTTTTCTCCCAAGTATTTTTGCAACCGCCATGCTCACCCCGGCATTCTCCGGCCTTCCCGGGCCCGGGGAGATGACTATGCGCTCGGGATGCAGCCTCTCTATCTCTTCAACGCTCATCGCGTCGTTTCTTATGACTTTTATATCCGGATCAATGCTTCCTATGAGCTGATACAGGTTATACGAGAAACTGTCATAGTTATCTATGAGCAAAATCATAACCCTTCCCCCTGTGCGATCTCAAGCGCCTTCAGTGACGCCTTTGCCTTGTTCAGACACTCCTCGTACTCTTTTTCAGGGTCTGAATCCGCTACGATTCCTGCACCGCTTCTGACAAACACTTTTCCGTTCTTTTTATATACAATGCGTATTGCGATACATGTATCCATATTGCCGGTGAAGTCTATATACCCTATTGCTCCGCCATATATCCCGCGCTTGTTATTCTCAAGCTCTGCTATAAGCTTGCATGCGCGTATCTTCGGCGCACCCGAAAGAGTTCCGGCAGGCAGCACTGCCTCAATCGCGTCCAATGCGTCATAGTTTTCGGCAATTTCACCGCGCACTGTGGATCCGATATGCATGACATGCGAAAACCGCTCTACGGAGTGCAGCTTCTCCACCTGCACGGTGCCGAATTTGCTTATTTTGCCCAGATCATTTCTCCCCAGATCGACAAGCATATCGTGTTCCGCAAGCTCTTTCTTATCCATAAGAAGCTCTTCTTCCAGCGCCTTGTCTTTCTCTGCCGTTTTCCCGCGCGGCCGCGTTCCGGCCAAAGGAAAGGTATGAAGTATTCCGTCCTCAAGTTTCACAAGCGTCTCCGGAGATGCGCCGGCCACCTCGACGTCCGTACCCGAAAAATAGAACATGTACGGCGACGGATTGAGCGTGCGAAGGATACGATAAGTATTCAACAGGCTGCCCTCAAACGGTGCACTTAAACGATTTGAGAGTACAATCTGAAAAATGTCGCCCTCGCGTATGTAGTGCTTTGCCTTCTCAACCATCTCGCAGTACCGCTCTCTGCTGAAAAGCGGCACCACGTCCCCCGACAGCCTGCCGCCCCGCTCGTGTGTTTTTTCGCCGTTTTTTATGAGGTCGATGAGTCTTTTAAGCTCTAATACGGCTTTATTATATCCGGCCATGCCGTCTTTTATGCGCATATTTATTATCAGTGTAATCTTTTGACGGAGATGATCGAATGCTATAACTTTGTCAAACAGCATAAGATCGACATCCTTGAAATTTTCTGTGTCTTCCACATCGTTTCTGACAACAGGTTCGCTGTAGCCTAAATAATCGTATGAAAAATAGCCTACCAGCCCGCCTGTAAACGTGGGAAGATACTCAAACCGCGGACTTTTGTATTCAGACAAAATCTGCCTGAGTGCACCGGACGGGTCGCTCGTTTTCAACTTCAGATCTCCGGCCTGCATCTCTCCATTGACGCATTGAATCAAAAGCTTCGGATCAAAACCTAAAAAGCTGTATCTCCCCCACTTTTCGCCTGTCTGC
The DNA here is from genome assembly GCA_964383655.1 of uncultured Clostridia bacterium. Taxonomy (GTDB): domain Bacteria; phylum Bacillota; class Clostridia; order Christensenellales; family Borkfalkiaceae; genus Coproplasma. The sequence goes on from CAYLIO010000007.1 coordinate 20,704, forward strand.
GCCGATTCGAGCATAAAACAATGCGCCGATATATTTTTAAGCACTCGCATTGTCTCGATAGGAGTGGTGAAATCAGATAAAATTTCGCAGCTTACGGGCAAAACATCATATTCGCCGCATGCGGCAATCCTCTTGACCTCATCCGCCGACGGTAAAATTTTCATAATGAATACCTCCGGTAAAAACTTAACTTCTTCAGTCTCCGTCTCTTAAGGAAGTAAAAAAACGTCCTTGACAAAAACCTCTGTTCCTGTCAAGGACGAACAACAATTCTATTATCCGCGGTGCCACCTTGAATTCACGGCCTGCCGTGCGCTTAGCGGGATACAAACATACCCCCGGCAATAACGTCTGCCTGTCACGTCGCAGAATACTCTGTGCACAGCATGCACATTTGACTGCGCCCTCCGCGGCCCATTTGACAACTTGTTTCATACCTGATTTTCAGCATCGCAGGCTCTCTGTGATGGCATCATTGCCGTTATCTCCGCATCAACGGTTTCTCTATTGAATTTTTTTTAAATTATACGCCCGCATTCATGCTTTGTCAATTATTTTTTAATGATGTCCGGAGCAAAATAGGGCTATCGCTGCTTGTTTTTGTAACAGTAAATTCTACTCTTCTTCACGCCGTCCTATACAGCAGAAAAAAACTTTTCACTTCACCCTCTCAAAAAAGGCTCGCGATAAAGCCTGCTCTTGACCGACTCGTTTGTTTACGTTGCAATATTTACATAATCGTAATTATGCTAAACTAAATTATGCACAGATTGATTATGTTTATCGGCAGAATACAGAAGTTACGATTTCTGAACAAGCATATAAATTATGATGTTGGGCTCAAAAGGTTCTGCAGAGGTTTTTTTACCCTCGTATTATGCAGCAGCAGAGCTTATAGACCTTTCCAAGGTCTGTATTCTATACTGTTTTTGGATACTGTGGATTGGTGATACCTTCTTAAGTTTTGCTTACTCATCAATCTCTTCATAATAGTAAGAATAGTCTATGCCCTTCATAAAGATTTCCATGTCGTCAATTTGCGGCGTCTGAGCGTTTTTGATTAGTTCAAAGACATGAGAGGGGTTGACGGGGCTTTCTTTCATTGCGTCGAGGTATTCGCGCTTTTCTATCCTGCTCCAATCGGTGCAGGTGCGCAGGTTCTTTTTTAAAATCAAATCGAGCCAGATGCGCGTACTTCTGCCGTTGCCCTCCATAAACGGGTGGGCGACGTTCATCTCTACATACTTTTTGACAATACTCTCTATGCTGTCTTCGGGCATTTTTTCGATAAGAGCAAGATTTTCGCGCAGGTACATTGCGGGAGCAAATGCAAATCCTCCCTTTGCTATGTTCATGCTGCGGATTTTGCCCGCAAAGTCATATAGCCCGCCGAATATATAGGAGTGAATTTGCTGCAACCCCTTTACCGTACCCGCTTCAATGTCGTTTATCAGACCGCTTTCAAACAGCTCATAAGCCTTTTGTTTGCTCCTTTCGTCGATGGATGTACCCATACCTTTGAGCCACTTGTCAAAGATGAGCGTCTTTTTGCCGGGAATTACGGCAATTACAGTATTTACGCCCTCTTCGTCCACGACGTCGGTTATATATCTTTTGCCGTCCTTTGCTGTCAATTTCAGTTGTTTGCAAATTGCAATCAACTGAGGATTGCGGCGTTTTATTGTCGCCCAATACACTCTAGAATTTTTACTCTTTGTAAGGGCTTCGGCGATATCGGCGGCACAGAACCACCATTTGGAAGTCCGCTCCTCCCAGACGGCGCGCACCGGTATATCTTCAAAAAAGCGTATAGAAGTTTTAAGCATAAAAAAATCGTCCGAAAAATACTTAGGTTTCACGACTCATACCATGTATTGCCGATAATTTCAAGCGGCGTTTTGCGATAAGGTGTTCCCGAAAGTGTTTAATTTTATAGAAACCCCGGTATACTGAAATGGCGTTCGCGGTATTTATGGCAACCTCGAAAAATTCGAGGTTTTGATGTAGTTTTTCGGTTTGCCCGATTTTTAACGAAAACGGACTCGAAAACAAACACCTCGAACTTCGTTACATTCTTCCCAAAAAGACGGATCTGAGAAATCCGGGACTAAACGGACAATCCGATCTGAATCTCGTCCTCAGTCACATAAACTCCCCGCCTTGCGAACTGCTCGGCGGTAAAAGTCCGTTGGAACTGACCGAATTCATGTATCCGGACTTATACGAAAAACTGCTCGCTTTCGGAATCCGTCCGATTGAAAAGGACCGAATCATTTTAAAACCATATCTGCTCAAACATAAAAACAGGTAAGAAAAACGACCTGACATGAAAAATACCGGGCAACTGTCAATCAAACCGAATACAACCCTCTTAAAGTGGAATTTAGTCTTACAGAAAAAATTTTGACTGAAAACCGCTTTTCGTCATACCCGAAAAACACTCCCTCTATCAAGCCGACTGTCGTTTTCGTCCCAAAATGAAAACTTTATTTCCACTTATCAGAACAAAAAAAGTAGAAAACTATTTACGATCCCACATTTTTGTAAGAGTAATCGCAACTCCTCTTTACCTCTCTATCATGGAAATAAAGTTTTCACTTCAACCCGAAAACAACCTGTCAAACTCTTCGCCTTTCTTCGATTTGCCGATACACGCAACGAGTTATTCGTCGGCGACAGATAATTTTTCTTTTGTGTTTTTCTTTTCGGCTTGCTCGGTTTGCTCAAACATACCAATATCTGCCTGAATATATTCTGAAAAAGTTTTCACCCAAATATCGGACGAGCGCAACTCACATTCAGCAAGCAACTTTGCCATTTTTTCTGTCTTGCTTTCGGGGCGAGTACTGTACCGCGCTTTATCTTCGTAAACGGCAAGCGCGGCATAGTAGCGCCTGCGCTCTTCATAGCGGATATCTACGGGCACTAGTCCGAGGGAAATCATCTCGTAAGTTAAGAGCAGACGTCCCGTTCTGCCGTTGCCGTCGATGAACGGGTGAATGCGCTCAAATTCAATATGGTGTTCGGCAAAGCTGCGAAAGAGCTTTTGCCATGCGATATTTTGCTGCGCTATTAAAGCTTTATTGCTTTTGAAGTCTGCCTGAACTTTTGCTATATAGTCATTCATTTTATCGGGAACTTCGCGCGGAGAGCATGGCGTATAGACCACACGCGATAAATCACCGATATAATTTTGTATAGTGCGGTATTGCCCTGCATCGTCTGCGCCGCGCTGTACGAAAGAATGAAGCCGCTTTATAAAGGCTTCACTTATCTCCGCCCCATGTTTCAACGCCTCATACAGAAAATCGAAACCTTTTTTATAGCCGATTATATCCTCGTGTTCGCGGAAGGAACGCGCGCTGCAGGTTATGCCCTTTTCAAGCAAAAGCTTTGTTTCGTCGTAGGTAAAGGTGTTGCCTTCGATGGCGTTGCTGTTGTGCGTGGTACTGATTGCAAACTCATTGATAAAATATGCAACCCCTGCGACAGGCAGCGAACGCATTGACTTTATCTTTTTGAAGTTTTCGTCGAGTCGTTCTATTATCTCGCGATATTTTGGCCGGGTGTCCATTGATTTGCTCATAGCAGCACCTCATTCCCTATCTGATTTTTGTGTCATTATATATATTTAGTATTTTTCTGTCAATCGAACTTGCCCGACAAGTCGGGCTTGTCGGGCTTAGCCGGCTCGGATTGCCGAACAGATTTTACTACTTTACCATTGTAAGCATTTGCAAGCATATCTGCATGATCTTTTTTATCTTCGAGGAAACAACCTATATAATTGCCGTCTCCTGCCCAAGCTTCCCATACGATAAATTTTCCCATGATTTTTACTTTTTTCTTTTTACAAATTTTTGCGACATTTTACTGCAAATCTATTCGGCAAAACACCGCAAATCCATTAAATAGAATGCCGCAAATTTATTAAATGAAATGACACAAATTCATTAAATATATAGACTTATTCTGAACAATATGGTATAATCAAAGAAAACTGTCATGAGGCGTTTATGAGCGGCTTTCAATATCTGCCGCGTCTTATGGACGCACAATTAAAAGAAACTCTCGATTATATCGGTGCGGTACTGATTGTCGGCCCGAAATGGTGCGGCAAAACCACGACTGCCGAAATGCAAGCCCAAAGTGTACTCAAAATGCAAGACCCGGATCACACAAAAGGATATCTTGCTGCCGCGGAAACCAAGCCATCGATTTTGCTTATGGGCGAAAATCCGCGTCTTATAGATGAATGGCAGATAGCACCCGTCCTTTGGGATGCCGTCCGCACAGCCGTAGACAATCGCAGGGAAACAGGGCTGTTTATCCTAACAGGCTCTAACGCTGTTGATGAAAAACAAGTCATGCATTCCGGCACCGGCAGGATTTCCAAACTGCAAATGTATACCATGAGCCTTTACGAATCTAAAGAATCCAACGGCTCTGTTTCGTTATCAGAACTTTTTGAAAACCCTGATTACGATATAGACGGAAAAAGATCTGACCTTACAATCGAGCAGTTGGTTTTCGCCGCCTGCCGAGGCGGTTGGCCTGCAAGCCTCAACGCAAAAAACGAGAAAGGCGCTCTTTTTATAGCTAAAACATATCTTCAAAGCGTCTGCGACGAAGATTGCTCTAAAATAGACGATGTCAGCCGCGATCCACAAAAAATGCGAGCCATCCTGCGCTCCTATGCAAGGAATATATCCACGCTTGCCACTAACTCATCGCTTTTGCAGGATATACAAGCAAATTTCTCCAACATCAGCGCACCGACACTCTATTCGTATTTGAATATTCTGAACCGCCTGTATGTAATTGAAGATATACCTGCTTGGAATCCCTCTATCCGCTCGGCCTCGGCGATCCGTTCCTGCGATAAAAAGCAATTTACCGACCCTTCCATTGCCGTCGCCGCATTAAATCTCTCGCCCGAAAAACTGCTCCTAGATTTGCATACGTTCGGTTTTATCTTTGAAACACTTTGCATAAGAGATTTGAAAGT
>CAYLIO010000008.1:0-24591 GCA_964383655.1 uncultured Clostridia bacterium
ATCTTAAAGGCCGGACAGTCAGCCTCTGCGGCGGTTAATCATCGGCTGCAAAAAAATTTATATTCTCGAGAGCAAAGAGTGACGCACCTTGAAAAAAGTAAAGAGCGTCACTCTTTGCAGTCAAGTTGACAACGTTTTGTGTCCCCGCTATAATTAAAACTATGAAAAACAACGAAGAAAACATAACTCAGGACGAGATGAAGTCGGTCTCGCGAAGGCGCGGCACAAAGGCAGCGGTTGATATAGCGGAGATTGCCATGTTTGCCGCACTCATGGTTGCGGGAGCGTTTATCCGGATCCCGTGGCCGATCGTGCCGTTGACGTTCCAGACGGCCATCGCCGTGCTTGCCGGGTTGCTTCTCGGCGCAAAAAAGGGCGCGGCCGCAATGGCGGTGTACGCCTTTATGGGGCTTATAGGCATTCCCGTGTTTTCGTCGGGCGGCGGATTCTCGTATATTTTCATGCCGTCGTTCGGATATATAATAGGTTTCATAGGCGCAGCCGCGGCAGGCGGCTTTGTCGCAGGTTGCGGTAATTCGCAGCGGCTTGTTCGCATGCTGACTGCGGCGATTTGTGCACTGCTTGTCAACTATGCCGTAGGAATTGCCTATTTTATTGCCGTATGGGAATTTAGCGGATATGAAGGGTTGTGGGCTGCCGTCGTTGATTATAATCTCATATACATACCCAAAGACCTTATTTTAAGCGTATTGGCCGCCATAGTTGCTTGGCGCGTTCGGCCGGTGATCAGAAAATTTAAGTCGGCGCGAAAGTGAGCAAAGCCAAGCTTTTGCGAAAGCCTTGCGGCCGCGACGCTCCATCGGGGGGCCGACGGGTAAAAAAAATCACGATGGGGAATGAGGGTGTGTTTTGTTCAGCCCGGTCTTGATTTATGAAAGAAGAGCTTCGGAAGAGATACAAAGCACTGAGAAACAGTTTTTCGGGTGTCGGGCGCAAAAATGCCGACATGGCCATTGCCGAAAAATTTATGGCCATGTTCGGGCTTTTTGACAGTTATTTTATGTATAACAGCATCGGCGGCGAGGCGGATACCGGGCTGCTTATTGCTGCGCTTTTGGCAGAAGGGAATAAAGTATTTCTTCCCAGGACGGAGAACGGCAACATAGTGCCGGTGCCGTACGGGCCTATGGTCAAGGGCGCATACGGTATAAATGAACCGGTCGGTGAGGCGTATGGCGGTTATGCGGCCGTGACGGCGGTGCCTCTTCTGTGTATCAATTCGAGAGGATACCGGCTCGGTTACGGCGGCGGGTATTATGACAGATACTTAAAAGACGCAAGAACGATAAAAGTCGGGATAGGCTATAGTTTTCAGCTCACGGACGATTTTATCGAGGATGAGCTGGATGTGCCGCTGGATTTGTTTTTGAACGAAAAGGGCGTCTTATGTTTTTCGGAAAAGAGCCTCGCACTGCCGGATAGGAAAATATAAACGGATGAGTCGTCTGAAAGGAGCGCGGTTTGAGGGTTATAGGCGGAAGATATAGGGGGCTGAATCTTTCGGAGTTTCCGGGAAACAGTGTCCGGCCTACATCGGACAGGGTTAAGGAGAGCCTGTTTAATATACTCATGTTCAAGATCGCGGGGGCAAGAGTGCTTGACCTTTTCTGCGGCAGCGGCAGCCTCGGCATAGAGTGTCTCTCACGCGGTGCCGAGTATGTGCATTTCAACGATATTTCAGCGTCGAGTTTGGAAATTCTTAAGAAGAACCTGAAAAAACTTAAAACGGCGCATGAATACAAGACCACGCATTCGGATTATACAGACTGCCTTGCAGGCTTAAAAGACAGATTCGACATAATATTCGTAGATCCGCCTTATGCCTCAGGGCTTGGCGATGAGGCCGTAAAAATAATAGGCGGGCGAACGCTTCTTTCAAAGGGCGGCACGCTCGTGTATGAGCGCGACCGTGCTTTCGGTGCGGACTGCGGCGGAATGGAGATGTATGACGAGAGGAAGTACGGGAAGACGTATCTTTCGTTTTTCACGGAGCGTAGGGGGTGAGATTTTGTGAAAAAGTGTGTGTTTTCGGGCACGTTCGATCCGCCCACCTGCGGACACAAAGCGGTTGTCGAGAATTGTCTCAAGATATTCGACGAAGTGGTCGTAGCCGTCATGGTAAACACGTCGAAAAAGCCGCTTTTAAGTCCGGATGAGCGAAAGGAGCTTCTTGAAAAATTGTTTCGACGGCACCGCGGCGTCAAGGTCATAATCTCGGACGGCGCGGCGGTGGATGTGCTGAGGCAAGAGAATACGATCTTTTATGTGCGCGGCGTGCGCGACAGTATCGACCTTGCATACGAGAACAGGGATTTGTATGCGAACAAAAATCTTATGAACGATATAGTAACCATATATATACCCGCCGACCGGGACAAGGTGCAGATAAGCTCTACACTCGTAAAAAATTCGTTAAAATTCGAAAAAGAATATTTTGACTATGTTCCGGCCGAGATAGAGGAAGATTTCAAGAGGATGGCGAAAAGAAAGGATGTTTGAGAAACAAATTAAAATACCGGAGCCGGAAGAGATAAAAGAGATGGTGCCGTTGCCCGCGCGGCTTGCGGCTATAAAGAAAGAGCGGGATAAGCTTATTACCGACGTCATAACGGGGAAAAGCGATAAACTCGTCGTCATAGTCGGGCCGTGTTCGGCGCATGAGATGGATCCGGTTTTAGAATATGCGGAGAGGCTCGGAAAACTCAATGAAAAAGTAAAGGACAGGCTTGTGCTAGTGCCTAGGATATACACAAACAAACCGCGCACCAACGGCGTGGGGTACAAGGGTATGTTCTCCCAACCCGATCCTACGAAGAGCGAGGATATATTAAAGGGCATTCTTAAGATAAGAGAGCTCAACATCAAGGCCATAGACGCAAGCGGTCTTTCGGCCGCCGATGAGATGCTCTATCCTTCAAACTACGACTATGTCGATGATATTCTGTCATACGTTGCGGTGGGTGCGCGTTCGAGCGAAAACCAGCTGCACAGACTGGTCGCGAGCGGTATAGACGGGCCTGTGGGTATCAAGAACCCCATGAGCGGAAGCATTCTCGTTCTTCTCAATTCCATATATGCCGCTCAGAGCGGGCAGGTGTTCAAGTTGAACGGATGGCAGGTCAAGACGTACGGCAATCCGCTCTCTCATGCAATTTTGCGCGGTGCGGTCGACGGCTACGGCAACGATATCCCCAACTTCCACTACGAGACGGTAATGCAGGTGGCGGAGGGGTACGCGAGGTCCGGACTCAAAAACCCGGCGATAATAATAGACGCGAACCATTCCAACAGCGGAAAGAAATTCAAGCAGCAGATACGTATATGTGAAGAAGTAATGCAGAACAGGATCTATGACAAGGCGTTCAAGAAGATTGTCAAGGGATTCATGATAGAGAGCTTTATCGAGGAAGGCAATCAAAAGGATGACGTTGTCTACGGCAAGTCGATAACCGATCCCTGCCTCGGCTGGCAGGATACGGAGAGACTGCTTTCAGATATCGCGAGTAAAGTATAAATCAAAAAAAGAGAGTGCAAGCGGCGATTCTCTTTATATTCCGCCGCCGGCTGCAAAGCGAAGTTTATGAATTATAAAAATGTAGCATACTTAAATCCTGACGGCAGTTACAGCCATCTTGCGGCGCAGGCTATGTGTCCCGGTGCGTGTTTTTTCGGCTGCGGCACGTTTTACGGCGTCGTGAGGTCGCTGCTCGACGGACAAACGGATGCTGCGGTGTTGCCTATCGAAAACACCATAAACGGCGGCGTGCTTCAGAACATGGACCTTTTGGAGAGGTATGACGAGCTGTCTGCAGTGCGTCAATATACGCTCCGTGTAGACCACCGGCTCGTGACGCTTGCCGGTGCGGACAAGAGTAAAATAAACAGGATTTTTTCGCATCGCCAGGCACTCGACCAGTGCAGTATATTTTTGCGCGAAAATTTCCCTGACGCCGAGTATGTGCCGGTCGATTCGACATCGGCGGGAATTACTTGTATAAAGAGGGCGACGGATGCCGCCATTGCCGGCCCGCAGGCCGCCGGCGGGGAGTATGACGTGTCCGGGGAGTGTATCTCGGACGAGAAGAATAACTTCACTTATTTTCTTCTCATAATCAAGGGACGCATTCCGGACGGTTTCAAATCGGAAAGAATATATTTTTGTCTCACGTGTGACCGCCATGTTCCGGGTGCGCTCATGCATCTTCTGGAGATAATATACAAGCATAATCTGAATATGACGAAGATAGAGTCCAGGCCCATAAAGGACAAGGTGGGAGAGTATAAATTTTTTATTGAGATAGCGGCCGACTATTCGCAAAAAGAGGTCAAGACCGCGCTTGACGCGCTCAAGGGGGCTACGCTCTCTTTTCGCCTCATAGGCTGCTATTGATTATTAGAGAGAATATGAGTAAAAAGTTAGGACTTGCGCTCGGCGGAGGCGGAGCGCGCGGAGTCGTGCACATCGGATTTTTAAAAGCGCTCGAGGAGTCGGGAATAGAGCCCTATTGCATTGCGGGAACCTCTATGGGCGCGGTTGTGGGCGCCGCCTACGGCGGAGGGCTCTCGCCGGACGCCATGCGCGGCATTGTTTTGAAACTTAAGGCGTCTGATTTGGTGGATATCGATATAATGCCGTACACGCGGCTCTCTCTTCTTCGCAGCAAGAAACTGCACAAGCTTCTTTTCAAGTATATGGGCGAAAAGAGTTTCAGCGAGCTTAAGCTTCCTTTCTGCTGTACGGCCGTTGACCTGTACACGGGGAAACTGCATGTCTTCAAAGAGGGTGACGTGACGACGGCCGTTCAGGCCTCGTCGGCCGTTCCGGGGATATTCAGAGCGATTCAGTTTGAAGACAAGATGCTCGTGGACGGCGGTGTTTTATGCCGAGTGCCGGTGAGGCAGGCAAAAGAACTCGGTGCCGATGTGGTTGTCGGCGTGGATGCCATAAAAAATACCGGAGATGAGGTTAATAAGATACCCAATATCATATCTATGCTCGTACGCGTGTTCGATGTCGCGGATAATCATATTGTACGGCTTGAACGCGCCGCGCCTGACTATCCCTGCGATCTCATGCTCGAACCCGAGCTTATAGGTGTGACGCAGTACGATTTGAAAAATCTCGACAGAGTGTTCGACGAGGGTTACGAAACAGGCAGGGCAAACATAGACAGGATAAAGGAGCTTCTGGCGGATTGACATAAAAAAATCGTGTCATATGCGCCCGCGGCAAAAGGCAGGATTTTCTTATGCCCGATAAACGCATGGATTTGTTTGATTTTAACGGCAACGAAGAGCGCGCAAAACCGCTCGCCGAGCGCATGCGCGCCAACAATCTCAATGAATTTATAGGCCAGAAACATATAGTGGGCGAGGGCAGTCTCCTGCGCCGTGCTATTTCTCTGGACAGACTCGGGAGCTGTATTTTCTGGGGCCCGCCCGGCACGGGCAAGACAACGCTTGCCAATATAATCGCGTCCACGACTTGCGGCGAGTTTATAAAGCTCAATGCCGTACAGGCCGGCGTTGCCGATATCAAAAAGGCCGTCGAAGAGGCGAAAAACAATCTCAAGATGTATGATAAGCGCACTTATCTCATGCTGGATGAGTGCCACCGCTTCAACAAGACGCAGTCGGACAGCCTGTTGCCGGCGATAGAGCAGGGCACCGTCATATTCATAGGCTCTACGACAGAGAACCCGTATGCGTCCATGACCCCGGCAATAGTTTCGCGCTGCAGGGTGTTTGAGTTCAAGCGTCTTTCCTTTGATGAAATACGCGGCGCTCTTTTGCGCGCGCAGCACGATAAGAGAAAGGGTCTCGGCAAGTACTGCGCCGAAGCGGAGGATGCCGCGCTGGACCATATCGCGCACATGGCCGGCGGGGATCTCAGGCAGGCGTATAATGCGCTGGAGCTCGCCGTGCTTACCACACCGCCCGACGAAAGCGGAAAGATAAAGGTAACGCTCAAAGACGCGGAGCAGTCAATTCAGCGCAAGGCGCTTTCGTATAACGAGGATGAGTTCTATGACTATCTCTCGGCTTTTTGCAAATCGCTTCGCGGCTCTGATTCAAACGCCGCGCTCTATTATGCGATGAGGCTTATCGAAGGCGGGTGCGATCCCATGACGGTCGCGAGAAGGCTGGTAATTCATTCCTCAGAGGATGTCGGGATGGCCGACCCGAACGCGCTCGTCGTTGCGGCTTCGGCTATGTATGTGCTGGAGAAGACGGGGTATCCGGAAGGGCTCATACCTCTTTCCGACGCCATCGTGTATGTCTGTGAGGCACCCAAGAGCAATGCGGTATGCACGGCATATCACGCCGCAGTAAAAGACGCGCGCGAGGTGCGCGACGACGACGGGGTTCCGCCGTATATCAAGGACAACACATTCGGCGATAAAGAGACAAAGGCCGCGAGCGCCGACTACAAGTATCCGCACGATTACGGCGGATATGTCGAGCAGCAGTATCTGCCTGACAAGCTCAAGTCCCGCGTCTATTATAAGCCCACAGATATAGGTTTTGAGCGTAAGGTCAAGCAAATGCGCAAGGAAAAAGGTAAGCCGGAATAAAAACATGAGCACTTGCGGGTATATTTTGCGGGATGAGCAAAATAAATTTGACAAGGCGCCGCGCAGTGGTATATAATTTCTCAAAATCAAGGCGGGGGAATAAACTCTTGAGTTTCCCGCGCGTGGATAAAAAAAAGGCTGTGACGGAGAGAAGTAACGCATTTATACACCGTCCGAAGAGAGCGGGGAGAAGGTGAGAGCCCTGTGGCAGGATGTGCGTGAATAACACTCCCGAGCCGCTGCCTGAAAGGAGAGCGCTTTTCTCTTATTAGGGTTAGCCGCAGAGCCTGCGTCAAAGGCGGAGATTTGAAAGAATCTTAACTTAAAAGAGCGACCGCAGAAAAAGAGCGGTAATTTAGGTGGCACCGCGGACAGGAACTGTTCGTCCTAAAGTGATTTATACTTTTAGGCGAAACGGTTCTTTTTTATTATCATCGAAAAAAAAGACGGGTGTTTTTAAAAAAATTTATAAGGAGTACTTCGAAACGAATCATATGTCAGGCATTTACCGTACAATGACATCGGACAAATTAACGGACGGGGACATCGGCAAGAGTGTGACGCTGTGCGGCTGGGTGGAGAACATACGCGACCACGGCGGCGTGTCATTCATTGATCTCAGAGACTATTACGGCGTGGTTCAGGTGGTTATGCGCGACACATCTCTGTTATCCGGCCTTAGCCGCGAGGACTGCATTTCGGTAACCGGTATAATAGACGCTCGCGATGAGGATACATACAATCCCAAAATCCCTACAGGGACGATTGAGCTGGATTGCAAGTCGGTCACGATGCTCGGCAAGGTGCGCGAGCCGCTGCCGTTCGAAATAATGACTTCAAAGGAGACGAGAGAAGACTTGAGACTCAAGTATCGTTTCCTTGACCTGAGGAACAAAAAGGTCAAGGACAACGTCGTTTTCCGCTCGCAGATCATATCCTTTTTGCGCTCGCAGATGGAGGAGCTCGGCTTTTTAGAGGTGCAGACGCCCATTCTCTGCGCGTCGTCGCCGGAAGGGGCCAGAGACTATATAGTGCCCTCCAGGAGATACAAGGGCAAATTCTATGCGCTGCCGCAGGCGCCTCAGCAATACAAACAGCTTCTGATGGTCGGCGGCATAGACAAGTACTATCAGATAGCACCCTGCTTCCGCGACGAGGATGCACGTGCAGACCGTTCGCCCGGCGAGTTCTATCAGCTTGACTTTGAAATGGCGTTCGCGACGCAGGAGGACGTTTTCGCCGTCGGCGAGAAGGTGCTCTATAACACTTTTAAACAGTTCGCGCCCGAGGGCAGCAAGATAACGGAGCCGCCTTTCCCGGTCATACCGTACGATAGGGCGATGCTTGAATACGGCACGGATAAGCCTGATCTCAGAAATCCGCTCAAAATAATCGATCTCACCGAGTTTTTTTCACGCTGTACTTTCAAGGCCTTCCAAAACTGTACCGTGCGCGCCGTCAAGGTGCACGCGGACATGTCGAAGGGGTTCCATGAAAAACTGCTTGCGTATGCGTTCTCTATCGGCATGGGCGGGTTAGGATATCTCGAGGTGGGGGAAGACCTCTCGTATAAGGGGCCCATAGACAAATTTATTCCCGCGCCGCTTAAAACGGAACTTTTAAAACTTGCGTCGCTTGAGGCCGGCGATACGATTTTCTTTATAGCCGACAGTGCGGACAAGGCTCCGCAGCTTGCAGGCAAAATAAGACAGGAGCTCGGAGTCAGGCTTTCTCTCATAGAAGAGAACGCGTACCGTTTCTGTTTCATCAACGATTTCCCCATGTACGAGACGGATGAGGAGACGGGTAAAATATGTTTTACGCACAACCCGTTCTCAATGCCGCAGGGCGGGCTTGAAGCGCTTGAGACAAAGGACCCTTTGGATGTACTCGCCTATCAGTACGACATTGTCTGCAACGGGGCAGAACTCTCATCCGGCGCAGTGAGAAACCATGACCTCGCGGTCATGGTAAAGGCGTTTGAAATAGCAGGATATACCGAGGAAGATCTCAAAGCCAAGTTCGGTGCGCTTTACACGGCGTTCAAGTACGGCGCCCCGCCGCATGCGGGAATGGCGCCCGGGCTGGACAGAATGATAATGCTGCTCAGAAACGAGGAGAATATCCGCGAGGTCATAGCCTTCCCCATGAGCGCGTCTGCACAGGATCTCATGTGCGGTGCGCCCGGCGAGGTCACCGAGACACAGCTGAGGGAAGCGCATATCAAGGTCAGAAATTAAAACTCAAAAAAAACAGCACGGCAGATTTATTAAGAAGGTAAAAAACGACGATGGCAATTACCGATAAACAGTTTAAAATTTTCGCCCGTCTTGCAAGGCTGAAGTTTTCGGATGCAGAGGCTGAAGAATTTAAAGACGGATTTGAGGAGATGATATCCTTCTGCGACGCCATAAACAGCGAGGTTGAGGGCGATACATCCAGCATTCGCGAAGTGGGGCAGCGCTCTGTCCTTTCGGACGATCTGCGTGAAGACAACGTCGAGCCCAGTCTGCCCAACGAGAAGATACTTTCCAACGTTCGCAGCGAAAAAGGGTATTTCGCCGTAAAGAGGGTGGTCAAATGAGCGGAAGAATAGTCAAGCTTTCAAAGATGCTTTCAAGCGGCGCCGTCTCGGCCGCCGAACTTACGGAGAGCTACATTTCGCGGATCGAAAAACTCAATCCCGTTCTCAACGCATACGTTTTAAAGACCTTTGACGAGGCGAGAAAAAATGCTGAGTATGCGGATAAACTGATAGCCGAAGGCAAGGCGACGCCCCTTACCGGCATCCCCATGACGCTCAAGGACAATATAGCCACGGACGGAATTCCGACCACGTGCTGTTCAAAGATTCTTGAGGGTTTCAGGCCTTACTATGACGCGTGCGTGTGGGAAAAACTCAAAGCCTGCGGCGCTGTGCTTCTCGGCAAGAGCAACATGGATGAATTCGCCATGGGATCCACATCCGAGACCTCGGTCTACGGCGCACCGCTCAATCCCGTCAATATAGGCAGGGTTACAGGCGGCTCGTCAGGCGGAGTCGCGGCCGCAGTCAAGTCGGATATGGCCGTCTACGGCTTAGGTTCGGATACCGGCGGTTCTATACGCCAGCCGGCATCGTTTTGCGGCATGGTGGGATTCAAGCCCACATACGGCGCGGTATCGCGTTACGGGCTCATAGCGTACGGATCGTCCCTCGATCAGATAGGACCCATGACTGCGTCCGTCGAGGATGCGGCGATTGTCTACGACGCCATCCGGGGGAAGGACGCGCGCGACATGACTTCATGCGCGACTCCCTGTGCAAAAACGGAATTTTCCGACAGCGTGAAAGGACTTAAAATCGGCGTCGCCGCTGAGTTTTTCGACGGTATTTCCTCAGAGATAAAGAACGCCGTCTACAGTGCGCTTTCTCTGTACGAGAAGGGCGGAGCTGAAATTATAGACGTGAAGATACCCGCCTTGAAAGCGGCGCTTCCCGTTTACTATATAATTGCCTGCGCAGAGGCGTCTTCCAATCTCGGCAGATATGACGGCATACGCTACGGATACCGCGCAAAAGACTATGCCGACATAGACGAGATGATACTGAAAACGCGCACCGAGGGTTTCGGCAAAGAGGTCAAAAAACGCATAATGCTGGGCACGTATGTGCTCTCAAGCGGATATTTTGACGCATATTACAAAAAGGCGTGCCTCATACGCGAACAGATAATTGCGCAGTTTAAAGATATTTTCTCAACTTGCGACGTGTTGGTCGCGCCTGTCGCGCCGAACACGGCTTTCCCGCTCGGTTATACGGGCGGCAATGCCATCGAAATGTATCTGTCGGACGTGTGCACGGTCCCCGTAAATATTGCGGGGCTGCCCGCCGTTTCCTTGCCGTGCGGCATGGACGGGCAGGGTCTGCCCATAGGCATGCAGGTCATTGCGGACACGTTCAAAGACGCACAGGCCCTCTCATGCGCGCATTACTTTGAACAGCGCGGGGGTACGGAAATTCCTTTGTGCAGGGAGGCGACGCTATGAAATATCGGCTTGTATCAGGGTTTGAGACCCATGTCGAGCTTGCGACCGACACAAAGATCTTCTGTTCGTGCTCGACAAAATTCGGTGCGTCGCCCAACACGCACTGCTGTCCGGTATGTACGGGACAGCCCGGCGCTCTGCCGGTACTCAATAAAAAGGTCGTAGAATATGCCATCCGTGCCGGACTTGCCACGCACTGCACGATCAATACGACCACTCACTTAGACCGAAAAAATTATTGCTATCCTGACTTGCCGAAGGCATACCAGATTTCGCAGTATGACAAACCGTTGTGCGAACACGGCTATGTCGAGCTCGAGAGCGGGAAAAAGATCAGGCTTACGCGCATACACATCGAGGAGGACGCGGGCAAGCTCGTGCACGAACGCGGCTTTTCGTACGTCGACTACAATCGCGGCGGAGTGCCGCTTATCGAGATAGTGTCCGAGCCGGATATCTCGTCTGTAGAGGAGGCGCGCGAATATGTCGAAAAACTGCAGCTCATCATGCGTTATATCGGCGTGTCCGACTGTAAGATGCAAGAGGGCTCCATGCGCTGCGATGTCAACATCTCGCTTAAAGAAGAGGGGGCGAAAGAGCTCGGAACCCGCACCGAGATAAAGAACATGAACTCCGTAAGCTATATAGAAAAGGCTATGGAGTACGAGAAAAAGAGACAAGAGGAGATTCTTTTAAGCGGCGGAAAGATAGAGCAGGCAACGATGCGCTATGACGAAAGCACCGGCGAGACGTACGTCATGCGTACCAAAGAGGACGCTCAGGACTACCGCTACTTCCCCGAGCCTGACCTTCTTACGGTAATTATTCCGGAGAGCAAAGTAGATGAGATTCGCTCGTCCTTGCCCGAGCTTCCGCTCGAGAAGTTCAGAAGATACACCGAAAAGCTTAAAATAAGTCCCGTGAATGCCAGACTGTTATATAAATACAAGTCGGTATGCGGGTTTTTTGACAAGTGTTTAGAGCTCGGCGCCGGCGCGAAAAACACGTCCAATCTCATACTGGGCACCATCTATTCCACGCTCGGCACCGAGGAGGAGAAGGAGACGTTCGATATTAAGGTCGTGCCTGAGGAGATGGCGAAACTTGTCATCCTTGCGGATGAGGGCAAGATTAACATCACTCTCGCTCAGATGACGCTTGCGAAGATGCTCAAGGACGGCGGTAAGGTTTCAGACTATATCAAGGAGACCGACCTCGACGGCCTTACGGATGACGAGCTCGAGGCTGTCTGCCGCCGAGCCGTTGACGAAAATCCGGGCATAGCTGCCGATTTTAAGGCCGGTAAGGAGAAAGCTATAGGCGGGTTCTACGGCTATATAAAGCGCGCGACGCAAGGCAAGGCGGACATAAAGAAAGCGGACGGTATTCTGCGTCGGTTGCTTAAATAAAAGGCGCAAAGCGTAAAAAAGACAATGAAGATCACGAAATGGGACATCATGAAACTATCTGCGGCTTTCGACGGCGGCTTTGACATCTCTGACTTTTCGGAAGAGGAGCTCGAGGAGATGCTCGGCCTTATCGGCAATGAGGCCGGCGTGGATGAGATCCGACGCAAGTATTACGAATACCACGACGACATAAAGGACAGAACGCTCGATATAAAAAAATGGAGCGAATAACAAGCAAAGGCCGCGGCAAATCAATGCTGCGGCCTTTGCTCAAAAAAAATTATAACTTACATTACGACTATATCATGTTGTTCAAAGAGTACCTTGTATTCGCGGGGGAAAACATCGTCCGTTATGAGAACGTCTATGTCCTCGAGCTGGGCAAAGGTGTATGGATTGATTTTGCCTATCTTAGAGCTGTCGAGCATCATATACACGTGCCGCGCTTTGTGAAACACCTGCTTTAACAGATCGCTCTCTATCTGGCTGTTGCATGAAAAACCGTGTTCGGGCGTGAATGCCGTGGCGGACACAAGCGCTATTTCAAAGTTGGTGTTGTTGAAATACTCTTTCGCTACAGGCGAAGCGGTGGAGAGGTTATCCTTCATGAGCTGTCCGCCGACTACCGTTATGTTTACATTCTTCTTCTGTGCAAGCTCCATGGCAACGGCTATGCCGTTGGTGAATATATTGCATTTGATATCCGGCATCTCTTTTGAAAGATACATTGCGGTGGTGCCGCCGTCGACAAACAGACTCGTGCCCTCGTCTATGAGATTGGCCGCTTTTTGCGCGATTACTATCTTTGCGTCCATGTTGATGGTCGTCTTCTTGGTATATGCTTCACCCGAAACCTTTTGAACTTCCTTGACGGACATGGCGCCGCCGCGAATACGGATTATCCTTCCGTTTTCCTCTAGCTGAGAGAGGTCGCGACGAAGGGTCATCTGCGACACGTCGGGGAATGCTTCTTCAAGCTGTTCAAGCGTCATTTTACCGCGTTTATCAAGAATTTCTGCCACTTCTTCCAGTCTTTCGCGCTTCATTTATATCCTCTCCTTGCAAATTGTTGCAAATTAACAAATGTAATCTTGTTGCACTCAATAATAGAACGATTTGTGTTATAAGTCAAGAAAATGAAATATAAAAATTAACAATTCCCACTTATTTTTGTTAAAAAATTTCAAAAAAATCGTGTTATTGTCTCGTTTCAGTGCGGAACGGGTATTGAAATTGCAATTTTTAACGATTGTTTTTTCACGAGTTCCGGTTGGTCGGAAAAGAGCCTTAAAAACGCTTGATTTTACGTTGCCTCATGTATTATAATCGAAAAAAATTAAATAGATCCGCATGACAGAGAAATCGCAGAATGTACTTTCAAAGAGAGCGGGCGGATGCTGAAAGTCCCGCAAAGTCATTGCGAGGCTGCGCTGTCTGAGCAAAAAACAGATTCCTTATTTTTTGTTCGAGGACGGGTTTAATACTCCCGCGGGTGCTCCCGTGACAGAGCGTAAGACGAGGGCGGCGAACAAAAATCTGCCGTCGAAGTAAAGTGGAACAGCGGTAACGCGCCTTTGCATATTGTTTAAATGTGTGCGGGCGCTTATTTTTTTATAATTGCGAGAGATGATATATGTTTTTTAAAAAATTAAGGGCGGACATAAACGCCGCAAAAAGAAACGACCCGGCCGCGCGGAGCAAGTTCGAGATTTTGCTCACGTATTCAGGCGTGCATGCGCTCTTTTGGTACCGAATTGCGGCGTTCTTTCACAAAATAAGATTGAGGCTTATCGCCAGGTTTATAAGCCAGCTGGCCAAGTTCTTAACGGGAATCGAGATTCATCCTGCCGCGAAGATAGATCCGGGCGTATTCATAGACCACGGCGCAGGAGTCGTTATAGGCGAGACTGCCGAGGTAGGCGAAGGTACGGTTATCTACCAAGGCGTGACTTTGGGCGGCACCGGAAAAGAGACCGGCAAGCGACATCCCACGATAGGCAAGAACTGCGTCATATCGGCGGGGGCCAAGGTGCTCGGCGGCATAACGGTAGGTGATTATGCAAAAGTCGGCGCGGGGGCCGTTGTGCTTAAAGATGTGCCGGAGCGGGCAACGGTTGTCGGCGTACCCGCGCGCATCGTGAGAATTGACGGAAGCAAAGAGGGTGTCGATTTGTACCAGGAACAGTCGGACCCTTATGCTACGGAGATATGCCGTCTGCGCGAGCGCGTGATCCGGCTTGAGGATATCATACGCAAAATAGCGGGGGAGGATGCGTTGCCTGAAGAACAGGTTTCGCCCGAGCTGTTTGTTGAAGATGCGAGGCCTGAAACGGATATTCCGTCCGAATCTGAAAAAGAGGCAGAACATGATAAGAGAGAAGAGCAGCTATGAGAATATATAATTCGCTTACAAGGCAGAAAGAAGAGTTCGCGCCCATGGAAGAGGGCGAGGTGAAG
Organism: uncultured Clostridia bacterium; assembly: GCA_964383655.1. Taxonomy (GTDB): domain Bacteria; phylum Bacillota; class Clostridia; order Christensenellales; family Borkfalkiaceae; genus Coproplasma. The sequence goes on from CAYLIO010000008.1 coordinate 14,492, forward strand.
ATGTATGCCTGCGGCATAACGGTGTCCGGCGAGGCGCATATCGGCCACGGATATCAGGCGCTCATTTACGATATCATGCGTAAGTATCTCGAAAAGAAGGGGTACAAGGTGATATATGCGCGTAACTATACCGACGTGGACGATAAGATAATCGCGCGCAGCAAAGAGACGGGAATTCCTGCGGACAAGTATGCTGCGATGATGATCGAAAAGACGGATGCGGTTATGCGCGAGTTTGACGTGGATGACCCGAATATCTGGCTCAAGGCTACGGAGAACATAGGGAATATCATAGATTTTATAAAAAGTCTTATAGAAAAGAGAGCCGCGTATGCGTCAGAAAGCGGTAATGTCTATTTTGATGTATCGTCCTTTCCTGCGTACGGCTGTCTTTCGAACCGAACGGTTGAGGATATGCTTGACGGCGTGCGCGTAGAAAACGCCGAGGAGAAGAAAAATCCTGCCGACTTCGCGCTATGGAAGTCGGCGAAATCCGGCGAGATTTGCTGGGATTCGCCGTGGGGCAAGGGCAGACCGGGCTGGCATATAGAGTGTTCGGCTATGAATCGTGCGGCGTTTGGCGATCAGATAGATATTCACGGCGGCGGCCGCGATCTTATTTTCCCTCACCACGAAAACGAGATTGCGCAGAGCGAGTCGCTTACAGGCAAACGCTTCGCAAGATACTGGACGCATAACGGTCTGATAAAGGTGAACGGACAGAAGATGTCAAAGTCGCTCGGGAACAGCCTGCTTCTTGAAGATTTGTTAAAAAAATACTCAAACGAGGCTATAAAGTTTGCGCTGCTTCAGACCAATTACAGGAACGATATCAATATAACGGATAATCTTTTCCCTGAAGCCGAAAAACATCTGATCGATTTCTATAGAATTATAGCGAAGGCGGAAGAGAAGTTCGGGAAAGGTCTGAAGGGCAATTCGGACATAGACAAGTCCTTTGATGAGTGCATGGACGATGATTTCAATACTGCTCTTGCTATTTCCGATCTGTTCGGCATATTCAAATCGATCTCGTCTAAGATCGCGTCGGGTGACAGCTCTGCGGCCGAGGATTGTCTCCAGATACGCGAAACTTACTCGCTTTTAGGTCTTTTTAAAAAGGACAGCGCCGAATATTTGGAATCTGTCGCGAAAGAGGATGTCATCGAGATTCCGGACGAGGTCAAGGCACTGGCGAATGAGCGGTGGGAGGCAAAAAAAGAGAAGAATTGGGCGCGCGCGGACGAGTTGCGCGCGAAAATAGAAAAGGCAGGCTTTACGGTAAAGGACGGCAAAGAAGGTTACGAGGTTATAAAAAAATAGAGCTATGAAAAAACTTACATCCGAAACTTTAAGAGATTTATATCTCGGCTTTTTCAAATCAAAGGGGCACGCCGTTATTCCGTCGGCTTCGCTTATACCCGAAAACGATCCTACGGTGCTGTTTACCACGGCAGGGATGCATCCGCTGGTGCCGTATCTTCTGGGTGAAAAGCATCCTGCGGGCAAAAGACTGACCGATGTACAGAAGTGTGTGCGTACGGGTGACATCGATGAAGTGGGCGATGCCGCTCATTGCACGTTTTTCGAAATGCTCGGCAACTGGTCGCTCGGCGACTATTTCAAGGAGGAGATGATTCCCTGGTCGTACGAGTTTTTGACATCGCCCGAGTATCTCGGTATTCCCGCAGACGATATTGCCATAACCTGTTTTGCGGGCGACGAGGACTGTCCCAGGGACGACGAGAGTGCAAAGCTGTGGGAAAAATGCGGCATAAAGCCGGAGCATATTTTCTTTTTACCCAAGTCAGGTAACTGGTGGGGACCTGCAGGCGCTACCGGGCCGTGCGGGCCGGATACCGAGATGCATATCATACGTAACCATAAGGAGGCGGACAAACTCGGGCCGTACGACTTCGACAGTGCACCCGAAGGTACGTTTCTTGAGATATGGAACGATGTGTTTATGCAGTACAACAAGACGGCAGAAGGGAAGTATGAACCTCTCAGCCAACGCAACGTCGATACCGGAATGGGGCTTGAGCGTACGCTCTGTATTTTGAACGGGGCAGAGAGCGTGTATGAGACGGATATTTTTGAGGATGCCATAGACAAAATAGAGGAGCTGACGGGAAGAAAATACGGCGAAAGCGTAGAGGTGACTAAGGCGTTCAGAGTAATTCTGGACCATATGCGTACGGCAACCTTCATGCTCGGCGACAATCACGGCATAGTCCCGTCCAACACCGACCAGGGCTATATTCTACGCAGAGTCATACGCCGGGCGGTGCGCTACGGCAGGGTCATAAACCTTCCTCAAGGTGCGCTGAATGAGGTGTCGAAGACAATAATCAAAAAGTACGGGGGCGTATACCCCGAACTTACGGATAATGCGGCAAGGATAGAGGAGGAGCTTAACAAAGAGGAGCAAAAGTTCTCCGCAACGCTCAGACAGGGCATCAAGGAGTTTGAAAAGGTGGCTTCCACGCTTCCCGAAGGCGGTGTTATAGACGGACACTCTGCTTTCAGACTGTATGACACCTACGGTTTTCCCGTGGAAATCACTACAGAAATGGCGCGCGAAAAGGGGCTTAAAGTAGACGAGGAAGGTTACCGCGCCGCTTATGCCATGCATCAGGAGAAGTCGCGTACGGGCAGTGAGCAGAAGTTTGCCTGCGGTCTTGCCGACCATAAGGAAGAAACGACGAAACTGCACACGGCAACGCATCTTCTTCACGCCGCGCTGAGGAAAGTTTGCGGTGAGGATGTGAACCAAAAGGGCAGCAACATAACAGAGGAGAGGCTTAGATTTGACTTCAATTTCTCACGTAAGCTTACGCCTGAAGAGGTGAATGAGGTTGAAGATCTCGTCAACGGCGAAATCAAGAAAGACCAACCCGTCATCATGAAGGAGATGAGTTTAGAAGAGGCGAAAGAAGAGGGCTTTATCGGTCTTTTCGAGAGTAAGTACGGCGAGCGCGTAAAGACATATGCGATAGGTGATTTCTCCAAGGAGATCTGCGGCGGGCCGCATGTGGAACGTACGGGTGTTTTAGGCGTTTTCAAAATCATCAAGCAGGAAAACGTCTCTGCCGGAATTAAGCGCATCAAGGCTGTTCTTTCGGCTGAAAAATAACACGCTCGACATGGTTTTTTGCATGTATTCGAGGGGCTTTTAAAGGCGTAAAAAATAGTAAAATATTTGCGAAAATATCGCTTAAATTTATGCCGGAATAAAATTTAAAAAACTTTAAAAACGCAATATAAAACAGCTTGACATAAATTTTATAAAATACTAAAATAAGGCTACATTGCACTCAGCAATACCCATTATCGTTGTTTGATATGTGTTTTTTATATACAATATAGATTGGAGTAACATCAATGAAAACCTACATGGCAACCGCCCAGACAGTAGAAAGAAAATGGTATGTTGTAGACGCAGCGGGCTTGCCTCTCGGCAGGCTTGCTTCCAAAGTCGCCGCTATTCTCCGCGGTAAAAACAAGCCTGCTTTTACACCTAATGTAGATACAGGTGATTATGTCATAGTAATCAATTCTGATAAGGTTGTACTCACCGGCAAGAAACTTGAGGATAAATATTACCGTTATCATACCGGGTACATCGGCGGACTCAAAGAGATATCATATAAAAAGATGCTTGCAGAAAAGAGCGATGTGGCGGTATATGAAGCAATAAGAGGAATGCTTCCCAAAAACTCACTCGGCAGGGATATGATCAAGAAACTGCGCGTGTACAAGGGTGCGGAACATAACCACGCAGCCCAGAAACCCGAGGAGCTCAAGTTGTTCTAAAAGAGGAGTATGAGGTATTAAGTTTATGGCAAAGGCAACGTTAAAGAAAAAACTTCAGTTTTGGGGTACCGGCAGAAGAAAAAAAGCAATAGCGCGTGTTCGTCTTATTCCCGGCGGCAGCGGCAATATCGTTATCAACGAGAGGGCTTTTGAAGATTATTTCCCTCAAGCTGTTCTCCGTTATGATGTGATGCAGCCTTTAAATCTGTTAGATGCGGCAAGCAAGTATGACGTGTTCGTAAACGTATACGGCGGCGGGCTTACGGGCCAGGCCGGAGCTATCCGTCTCGGTATATCTCGTTCACTTCTTCAGGCTGAGCCCGATTGCCGTCCTTCGCTTAAGAAAGCCGGTTTTCTTACCCGTGATCCTCGCGTAAAAGAGCGTAAAAAGTACGGACTGAAAAAAGCGCGTCGTGCACCTCAGTTCTCCAAGAGATAACGGTAGCGGCAGAATATTCGATATTGTTCAAGACTGTAACAAGTCCCAAACTTTGGGCAAAAAATTAATCGGATTACGTTTTTTAGTAATGAGTTCGGAAGTTTACCGGGCTCATTCTTTTATGCGACCAAAAAAATTTGCTGATGTGTATTGATAACTGCCCTGAAATCGCGCATAACGGGAGTAAAAAAACAGCTGTTCCGCCGCCGTACAAGCGAGAAGTATAAAAGAGAGTGGGTTTTTATGCCCGCTTTTCTTATGTTCGGGGGAAAGATGATTGAATTGGCGTGTATAACTCCAAAGTATATGCATAAGCCGTCTTTTTTTGCGTTGAGCCCAAATAATGCGGCTGAATCGCGGGATTAGAATCTCCGGTTCAGCATGTCTTTAATATCTCCGACGTCTAAGCGGTACGATATAACCTGACTTTGGTATCAGACATTAAAAAACAGTATTATTTTTTTCTCCGGCGAAATCTCGGTAATGTCTTTCTTTCCACCTACATTCTTTCCGGTTTTCGTTGCTGATTAAGTTTAGTTGCTTCTTCTTTGTAAAACCCGATCTGCCCCTCGATTGCTTTTATCTTAAGGTCATGCATATAGCCAGCCGATACCCTGAAAGATTCATGAGCGGTGTACCCGCGCCGAGGGTCAAAAAACCTCGCAAATCCTGAGACAAACACCCTTTTTCTTCGTTGTTTTCTCGAGAAAATATTCCATATTTCATCTCCGTTTTTTTCTCTCTTACGTTATTACATCGCAGCACTAATAAGCTATAAGGGGAATAATGTTTTTTGTTAAGATTTTTCTCGAATTAAAAAATCCGGTCCGATAAGCGGGATGGAGCCGAAAAGGGGGCATTTCCCTGCTAAAACAGATAAAAAATGTTGCTTTTCATGCTTAGCCCGAAAAGGGCGGATGAGCAGTTGCGTAAAATAATATAGTGCTGTATCACAAAGGCGGGGCTTTTCACTTCAGCCGTTTTACCAAATTTTCATTAAATAAAACGTTTTTTTAATTGATTAACGCCTAGATTTGTTATATAATTGTAAGAGCCTGGTTAAAAACTGTCGGCGAACCAATAAACTAATTACCTGATTTGTTTGGGGTTAAAATGCATAAAACACTTAAGACTACACTGTGCTTAGCCGTGGCTGCAGTTGCAGCCGGAAGTATAGCCACGACTGCTGCTTGCTCGGGTTATTATAGGGCTACCGCGCTTGAAGGCAATTATGAATACACCGATGTTGTCTCCAACGGCGGCTTTGTCGTTGAGGCGGGGGACTATGTCTATTTTATAAACGGCGTTGAGGATAATACCGCCGACAACACTTACGGTGATGTTGAGAAAGGATCGATTTTGCGTATATCTCATGAGGATATGAGTAAAGGCGACTATACCGATGGTGCGCAAACCGTAGTGCCGCTCGTCGCTTATTCGGCTGACTATTCGGCGGGTATATACATCTATGGCGACTATATCTATTACACGACGCCCGCTTCAACCAGAAACAGCGACGGTGAAGTATTGAATGACTATTTGGACGTCAAGCGTACAAAGCTTGACGGTACGGAGACATCTAAAAAAGCGCTGTTTCAAGTGGAGGATTCCTCCGTTGAATACAGAATAGTAAAGCCCGATGACGGCGATGACGCTGATGTGTACTATATGTACGTAATCTCCGAGCAACTTTACGATGAAGAGGAAGAGACCACAAACATTCATTCGGTAAACCTTACAACCGGCGAAGATACTCTTCTTGCATATAATGTTTCATCTTATGCATTCGACACGGAAGATGTGACTAATCCATATATATACTATACCATGGACGTGGTCTATTACCTCGGAATGGATAACATAGAAACAACTGCTTCATATAACCAGGTTTATCGCGTTAGAGCGGATGAGACTGAAGGGGCACACGAATACGATTTTTCATATGTGGAAGAGTATGATGCAGATTTTGATATAGAGGAGACTCCTCTCTACATAAATCTCGGTGAGCTTGTGTTCGACGGCGTCGGTAAACTGACCGGATTGACACAGTTCAACTATTATTACGATTCTAATGAAATGGATCCTGCGGGCAACTCTGTTGACGCGAGCGAGAGCGCGGCTTATTCGCTCTCAGGATATACATATGAGCTTATATCATATGAAGAGGGCACACTGTATTATAATCGTACATATTACTCCTCAGATGATGATGCTTTGCCGTTGTTATTCTATACAAACGATTCCATAATAGGTGAAGAGGATTATAATCCCGTAACAGCTAACCCTGACACTGATGACGATGCGGAAGAAAATTACAGCGGACTTGCCGTGCTTCTGAACGGCTCTTCGGCAAGCGATTACACCTTTGTCCGCGGTGAAGGAGGAGAGACGAATGGCGTTATCTATAGTGAAACGTCATCCTCAGGCGAGGCTCTCGTTTATGCCACAGTTTCCGGTGGTGCGCTTGTATATGAGACAGATCGCGTGGTCATAACCAATGAAAGCGCTGAAATAACGATGCTTACAACCTCGGAAGAGAATGTTGGAAATAATGATTATAATTTCCTGTACTACAGCGTCTCCGGGGAAGAAGAATCCTATTCCGTTTACCGCATAGCGATTGCCGAAAGTGACGACTTATACAAAAAGGGCAAGGAATTATATGAGATGTTTCCTCGCTACGAAGATTCGTTAGAAAACTATCGCAGCGTGAAGATACTTGACCTTAATGTGGTCAACTCGTGGTATAGCCCTGAGGTGGTTGCAGGACATCTGTTCTTTGCGTCGGATACGGATGACATGGTCGATTACAATTACATAATGGTCTTCGATCTCCGTGATAATGAAACCAAAGAATCGGGCGAAAGTGTAAATAACACAATGTCCAACCAAGAAATTGAAGAGTTAAATGAGCTCTACGAGGAGATCACGGACGAGGACGACGGTGTAATCGCAGAGATTGACGATGATGAATATCAATATCTGCCCGATGCATTAACTTATGCTTTCATTAGTCGTGATATAGATTATATCGACGAGCTTGTTGAGCTATGGGTAGATGAGGGCGAAGACGCGGACTATCTTTATTCTGAGGACTCTGTGAGGATTTATAAGGAATTTATAAACGCACAGGCGCTGTTCGAGAAATATCAGAGTTATTCCCGTGATATAAACGGAGAAAAGGTTTACGCGACCAGCCGTGATTACTACTATTGTCTTATAGGTTACATGGACGAGGATGATGAAGAGGATTATATAGAGGCGCTTCGTACGTCTCACATGCAGTCCGAACCCGATGATGAGGGTTGGTTCGAAGGTCTGTCAACGGGGGCTAAAGTCGGATTTATCATCGGCGTCGTGGCCGGAGGTCTTATAATTATAGCTGTCGCAGTTCTTATACCTATATATGTTAAGAGGAAAAAGCGCCGCGAGGCAGCGGCAGAGGCCGGCGAAGGACCTAAGAGAATATTTATCGATGTGGATACCACCGATGATAAGAATATAGACGTCTACAATTATGACGGTACCGCTGAGGCAGATGGACCTGCAAGCCCTGTCAAAGATGAGGGCGCTGACGCAGAAATCGCTCAGGACAGCGGGGTTGAAGACGAAAAAAATAAAGACGAATAAAAAATAGTTAAAACACAATTAAGCGGAGCTCGTGAAACATGACATGTTCAGTCTCCGCTTTTTTATGTGTGGTTTTTACGCTTATAAATATTGTACAGACAAAATAGCATCGAAAAGCAACGTTTGATAAAAAAACGAATGCGAGAAATGAAACAACAAAACAATAGTCGGGTTTTTGTATTTGAAATGCCGTATTAAATAATTGAGTTGCCGGCGGCATGAAGCTGTGGTAAAAAAATAACTTTAAAAATAATTATATACTTGTAAAACGGTTTGCAAATATATTAAATTTTAATATAACTGACTTTGGTATCAGACATTAAAATAATGTGTTAGTTTTCATTTTAAAGGAGCTGTTGCGTTTCGGCAACAGCTCCTTCCATAAGTCAAATTTTGCTTTCTATTCTTGATGAAAGAACGCTATAACATATCCGCTGATTAAGGTGGTTATTGGTAGAAGGGTGTTGTATAAACGCATGAGGATTCGTATTGATTTTATTGCTTTAGTAAAAAAATTACGGATATTTAGTAAAAATTTTACTTTATCATTGACTAAAAACTGACTTGGGTGTCATAATTATATAAAGTGATAACAAGATACAGGAGATATAGTTATGCTCAAAAAGTTTACCGTAAGTAATTTTAAAAATTTCAAAACGAAGATGATTTTTGATTTGGGAACTCCGTTAAATTATGAATTTAACAACGAAGTGATCGAAAACGGATGTGTTGCTAAGGCTGTAGTGCTAGGGATTAACGGTAGCGGTAAGTCTAATTTAGGATTAGCATTATTTGATATCATCTTTCATCTTACAGATAAAGAACGGCTGATTGGGAAATATATGCCCTATTTGAATATGGATTCAAAAATGAAAACTGCAGAGTTTGAATATGTCTTCTTGTTTGATGATGTAAGCGTGCAATATAAATATGCCAAGAGAGGTCCGTTAGAGCTTGTGTCTGAGTCTTTGGTTATAGACGATAAGGAAGTAATCAAATATGACTTTATAGAAAATGCGGGCTACACAACGCTTAAAGGTGCAGAAACATTAAATCTCATATCTTCAAAAAATTTAATATCTCGTGTAAAGTATATAAAAAGTAATGCTATTTTAGTTGAGGAGGATAAGGCAAATAAGGTGTTTTATGAGTTCATGAATTTTGTTGATAAAATGCTCATGTTTTATAGTCTTGACGAGCGCGGATATCAAGGATTTTTCGTTGGGGCGGATAGTTTTACGCAAGGAATAATACGCGCGGGCAAAACTAAAGATTTTGAAAAATTCCTTAAAGAAAATAATATTGAATACAATCTCATTGAAAAAGAAATTAATGGGACTAAGGAGTTGTTTTGCCATTTTGAAAACGGCGATGTTTCTTTTGCAAATATAGCTTCGACAGGAACAAGAGCTTTAGCATTATTTTACTATCGGTTTATAAAACTTACCGATGTTTCTCTTGTATATATTGACGAATATGATGCGTTTTATCACTTTGAATTATCAAAAAAACTCATACAGTTGTTGAAAGAAACACTACCCAAAACTCAGGTTATTGTGACATCTCATAATACTGATTTGCTTTCTAACGACTTGTTGAGACCGGATTGTTATTATCAAATAAGCGATAATCAGATAAAGCCGTTTAGTCGGTTGACGGCTAAGGACATAAGGAGAGCTCATAATATTCAAAAAATGTATAAGGCAGGAGCATTTGATGAATAAAGGAAGTTATGTTTTAGATTGTTGAAGGAGAGACAAGTGAAATAGCTATAGTAGTATACAGAAGTATGGCAATGATGAATGGCGACTCATTTTTAAGGTATTTGTAATGAGGTTGAGTTGTATGCTATCTATGGAGAAAGTTATAAGTTTTAGATGTTATAAGTCTGACATATCATCGAATAAAATCTTTGAAGCAGAGCGCCATTTGCTGTCGAAAGATAAGGTTTTTATTCTAAGTGTTATACCGGAGTTTCTTTTGGATTATTTTCTGGAGAGATTTTGGAAAAGCATGATTAATGTAAAGAATTTAAATAAAAGATATTGTAGATAGCTAACTATACATAGCATCGAAAAGCAACGTTTGAAAAAAAACGAATGCGAGAAATGAAACAACAAAACAATAGTCGGGTTTTTTTATTTGAAATGCCGTATTAATTAATTGAGTTGCCGGCGGCATGAAGCGTAAAAAAATAACTTTAAAAATAATTATA
>CAYLIO010000009.1:0-19059 GCA_964383655.1 uncultured Clostridia bacterium
TTCCCTTTTTTTTCGAAGCCATGTTTCCCCTTACTCCTTGTACAAATTTTCTAACGCTGATTCAATTATACCCGCGTTTTGTCGATATGTCAATAACGATTTTTTTGCCATATTGGCCGTATCGGCCTCGCTTTGCCTTTGTAAAAGACACGGGTACGCCGCGCCTTCACGCATGATTTTTAAAGCGGAAGCCCGTCTTTGGCGGTTAACGCTATATTTTTTAGAGCAGCTCCGTCATTAGCACTATATTCTTTGGGAGCAGATTTATCGTAAAAATCTCAAAAATGCCCCGAGATCTCTCCGAAATCGCCACGAAACGGGCGTTTTTCTTCATAAAACAATATTGAGCAAAACACTTGCAAAATGGTTTTTATGAGGCACGACAAATAGCGTCAATAGCGGTGATTATGGTTTGTTTCCTGAAGAAAACCGGGCTGAACGGACGTACATTTCTTTCCTCCGTGCAGTACCCGGCGCCCTAAAATATTTTCTTCCGATTCATAAAGTATTTTTATATTCGATCCCGATTTTGACCGGTAAAATCCGGCATGCAAAAGGAGCCGCCGATAATTAAGCGACAGCTCCTTTAGATTGAAAATCAATACTGTTTTTAAATGCTTGATACCAAAGTCCGGTGTTATACGAGTTCTATTATCGCTTCCTCGGCGGCATCGCCGCGACGCCGGCCTACGAGATAGATACGGGTATATCCGCCGCCCTTGCCCTTTTCCTCGGCGCGCTGAGCGTACCTGGGCGCTATCTCATTGAAAAGCTTCTCCATGAGCGGGTGCTGAACGTCGCCTTTTCTTGCCTTGAATTCGGACTTCTTCTCGGCGAAAGCCTTAATCTCCTGAAGATCTCTGAGCTTGGCCATGATGTTGCGGCGCACCGCAAGTTTTTTGGGCGAGTCCTTAATGGATTTTACGGTAACTTCGTTACCCTTTTTATCCTTGGTCACGACATCGATTTCTTCGTTAAGGTCATACACCTTCACGGCCTTGGTTATTATCTTCTCGACATAGGGCCGAAGCTCCTTCGCTCTTGCCGCAGTCGTCGTTATTTTGCCGTACCACAGAAGCTCTGAAGCCTGATTCCTGAGTATCGCCATCCTCTGTTTGGTATTTCTGCCTAATTTGCCGGGCATTGTTTTAGTCCTCCTTGTTTGCGAGCGTAAGTCCGTAGGACTGAAGTCTTAATATGACTTCGTCGAGCGACTTGCGGCCGAGGTTTCTCACCTTCAGCATCTCGTCCTCTGTCTTTTTCGTCAAATCCTCTATCGTATGTATGTTCGCGCGCTTGAGGCAGTTGTAGGAACGAACGGAAAGATCCATCTCTTCGATTGCCATGGAGAGCACCTGCTGCTGCTTGTCGTCCTCGTTCTTTACGAGAATATCCATACCCTTTATCGAATCCGAAAGGTTGACGAACAGGTTTATGTGGTCCTGCATTATCTTAGCCGCAAGGGACACGATTTCCTTAGCGCTGAACGCGCCGTTGGTCCATATCTCCAGAACAAGCCTGTCATAGTCGGTGTTCTGGCCTACGCGCGTGTTTTCCACCTTGTAGTTAACTTTCTTGACGGGCGTATAGATCGAATCGACGGGGATATAGTCTATAAGGTCGGTCGCGCTGCGTTCGGCACCCCTGTATCCTCTGCCGCGGCCTATGGTTATCTCCATGTCTATCTTGCCGCCCTCGTCCAAAGTGCAGATGTGCCGGTCGTCGTTTATTATTTCTATCTCCGCGTCCTGCTCTATGTCGCAGGCTTTCACCTCGCACGGACCCTCTTTAAAGAGACGGACCGTCTTGACATAGTCCTTGTCGGTTACCTTTGTCCTGATTGCCAGTGACTTGAGGTTCAGAATGATCTCCGTCACATCCTCTTTTACTCCGGCCACGGCCGAAAATTCGTGTTTTACGCTGCCGTCCAAAAATCTTATACCCTGTACCGCCGCACCGGGGAGTGCGGACAGGAGTATTCTTCTCAGGCAGTTGCCTATCGTAAGACCGAAACCCTTTTCAAGCGGCTCAACGACCATCTTTGCATATGCGCGGCTGTCGCTCTCCGTAATCTCTATTTTGGGCATATCCATTTCGATCATAATACTTTCTCCTCCTTCCTGGGTACTTAATTACTTGGAGTAAAGTTCGACAATCATATGCTCTGAGATCTGGCTGTCGATATCGTCCCTTGCAGGCAGGTCTATTACCTTGCCCTCGAGTTTTTCGGTATCAAACTCAAGCCACTTAGGCATTCCTGCCGCCGGCTTGGAGCCCTTGATCTCTGAGAAGAATTTATTGGATGTCTTGCTCTCCTTCACTGCTATTACATCGCCCTTTTTCACGATGTATGAGGGAATGTTTACTTTCCTGCCGTTTACGGTGAAATGGCTGTGATTTACAAGCTGTCTCGCCTGAGCGCGAGAGACGCCTATGCCTAGCCTGAATACCACGTTGTCCAGCCTTCTCTCGAGCAGCGACAGCATGTTTTCACCGGTTATGCCCTTCATTCTGTCGGCTGTTTCATAGTACTCCCTGAACTGCCCCTCCTGGACTCCGTAAATCCTCTTCACCTTCTGCTTTTCGCGAAGCTGCCGGCCGTATTCGGATACCTTCTTCCTGGAAATGCCGTGCTGACCGGGCGCCATGGGCCTCTTCTCGTACGGACACTTGCCTGTATAACATTTATCGCCCTTTAAAAAGAGCTTTCCGCCTTCTCTTCTGCAAAGACGGCATTTTGCTTCTCTGTAAGTCGCCATAATCGTTCTCTCCTTTCGTTATACTCTGCGCCGCTTGGGAGGTCTGCATCCGTTGTGCGGTATGGGTGATACGTCGGATATGAGCGTTATTTCCACATCGCACGCAGCGATTGCTCTTATCGCCGATTCCCTGCCGGCGCCGGGGCCTTTCACGTAAACCTCGGCCGAGCGTAATCCGTGCTCTTTCGCCTTCTTAACCGCGGCCTCCGTTGCCATCTGCGCCGCAAAAGGCGTGCCCTTTCTGCTGCCTTTGTAACCTAAGCTTCCGGCGCTGGACCATGCTATGGCATTGCCCTGCGTATCCGTTACGGTTACAAGAGTATTGTTGAATGACGACTGAATATGAACCTGACCTTTGTCAACCTTTTTCAGCTCTCTGCGCTTTCTGCCGGCTGAGGTTCTTTTAGTTGCTGCCATTGTCTAATTTACGCCTCCCTGATTACTTCGCGCCCTTCTTCTTGGCGACCGTGCGGCGGGGACCTTTTCTCGTCCTCGCGTTCCTTTTAGTGGACTGTCCGCGAACGGGAAGCCCCTTTCTGTGTCTGATGCCGCGATAGCATCCTATTTCCATAAGCCGCTTTATGTTGAGCGATACTTCGGTGCGAAGCTCGCCTTCCACGGTGACGTTATGGTCTATATATTCCCTGAGTCTGGAGACGGTCGTCTCATCCAGATCCTTGACGCGCGTGTCGGGATTGACGCCCGTCGCCGCAAGAATCTTCTTCGAAGTCGTGAGACCTATGCCGTAGATGTAGGTGAGGCCTATCTCTATTCTCTTCTCTCTGGGTAAATCCACACCGGCAATACGTGCCATACGATTGTATTCCTCCGTTTAAATTTAAAGAAAAAAGTTTTTTGTATGTTTTTTTCAGTATATGTAAACCGCAGCGGCGTCCCCTGTCCTTTAAAAAATAAATCGGAATGCGAAGACAGGCTCTCCCGCCGGAATTATTTTTAAATTTAAGGGCGAAAAAAGAGCATGCGCCCCTAATCTCTTTATCTCTTTTTCAGAAAACCCGTGCCGGCACTCAGCCCTGGCGCTGCTTATGGCTCTTGTTCTTGGAGCAGATAACCATAACTTTGCCATGTCTCTTTATAATCTTGCATTTGTCGCACATAGGCTTCACGGAAGGTCTTACTTTCATGTTCTTTCTCCTTAAGTTTTTCTTGCAAAAAAAGCAGTTCGTTCGAAGTCTTCGGAGTTTGAAAAAAATCTCTGCTCCTTATCTCTTTATGTCTTGGTGCGCCAAGTTATGCGGCCCTTGGTGAGGTCGTACGGGCTCATCTCAAGCTTTACTTTGTCGCCCTCTATAATCCTTATATAGTTCATGCGCAGCTTGCCTGAGATATACGCCGTAATGACGTATCCGTTTTCCAGCTGTACTTTGAAGTTGGCGTTGGGCAGACACTCTATGACCCTGCCTTCGGCTTCGATTACGTCGTCTTTAGACACAAATCTGTTCCTCCGCTTGATTTTTCGGCTCTGCTCTCGTTTCCGCTGTTTTTTCGCGGTATTTTTTAAGCGCCGAATACACTTCGGTGTCAAACACCTTCTCGTCCCTCTCCAGCTTCAGCCCGATGGATTCGACCCTTTCGGGCAGCAGCTTGAGATGCTTTAAACTTTTCTTTTTGGGCGCGGCCAGCTTTTTATGATTGCCGTCTGTCACATAGACATATCCGCCCGCAAGAAGTTGCTTTATCAGATAATATCTGCCTTCGTCCCGGCCCCGGGTGCTTACGCACACGCCGCCCGGAACGGCTTCCGTCTTTTTCATACCGCCTTACCCTGTAGGTCTTAAGATCGCGCCTCTAAAGCGTCAGAATCTCTACTCCGTCCTCTTTTATAAGCACGGTGTTTTCGTAGTGTGCCGACGGTTTACCGTCAGCCGTCCGCACCGTCCAGCCATCCGCACTGTCCTGATTGACCCTGTAAGTGCCCATGTTTATCATGGGCTCTATGCATATGGTCATCCCGGCCCTGAGCCTTATGCCCGTACCGCGCTTACCGTAGTTCGGCACCGAGGGATCCTCGTGCATCTCCCTTCCTATTCCGTGGCCGGTGAGCGCCCTCACGACGCCGTATCCGTTAGCCTCGGCGTGCGTCTGAACGGCATAGCCTATGTCGTAGAGCGGCGTGCCCTCGCGAAGACCCTCTAAGGCCTTGAAAAAGCACTCCTCGGTAACCTTTGCCAGCCTGCGCTTTTCTTCGGATACATTGCCGATTAAAAACGTCCTCGCGGCATCGCCGTTGAATCCGTTTTTTTCGGCCGTGATATCCACGCTGACTATGTCGCCGTCCAGTATTATTACATCGTCGGACGGTATACCGTGAACGACTACGTCGTTGACCGATACGCACGAGCTCGCGGGATAACCTTCATATCCCAATGTCGACGGGTATGCGCCGCAGGACGTGATATACCTGTAAACGAGCTCATCCACCTCTTTCGTGGTCATGCCGGCTCTTATTCTCTTTCCGACAAACTCAAGCGTTTCCTTGACAATCCTGCAGGATTCGCGCATGAGCTCTATCTCATGCGGAGTTTTAATACGGATCATGTTTCCCTATTTGCCGAGGGCGTCCAGCAGTTTGCATATCTTTGCGAAGACATCGTCCGGGGGTGCAATGCCGCTCTCTACGGTCGCTATCTTGCCCTGCGCGGTATAATATTCTACAAGCGGCGCCGTCTGATTCGCGTATGTCTCAAGCCTCGACGCCACCGTCTCGGGATTGTCATCCTCGCGCCGGTACAGCTCCTTTCCGCAACGCTCGCATGTCGTCCTGCCGCCGAGCGTGGATACGTGGTAGCTCGCGCCGCAGCTGCATACGCGCCTGCCGCAAATTCTGTCTAAGAGAAGCGCACTGTCCACGGATATGTTCACACACACGTCCACGGACGAGAATTTGTCCAGCTGCTCGGCCTGGAATATGTTGCGCGGGAACCCGTCGAGAATAAACCCGTTTTTGACGTCGTCTTTTGCGAGACGTTGCCTTACTATTTCGCAAGTAACTTCGTCGGGAACGAGCCCGCCGGCGTCGATATAGCTCTTTGCAAGCTTCCCTATCTCCGTTCCCGCACTTATGTTTTCTCTGAATATGTCGCCCGTCGAGATGTGCACCAAGCCGTATTTCTTCTCAAGAAACGCCGCCTGCGTGCCCTTACCCGCACCGGGCGCGCCCAAAAGGACAATTTTCATGATATATCTTCTTTATCTCTCTGAAATATAAATTATTTTCTCTTACTTTAAGAAGCCCTTGTAGTTCTTCATCATAAGCTGTGACTGCATCTGTTTCTCGAGATCGAGCGCAACCGATACGACGATGAGGATACCCGTGGTCGAGAACACGCTGAGGAGAGAAACGTCCTCTGCGCCGAGCGCCGTCAGAACCATGCCTAATATGGAAGGCACGAATGCGACAAGCGAAAGGTATATGGCTCCGAAGAGCGTTATCCTCGACGAGATCTTTTTCAAATAGTCCGCCGTAGGCTTGCCGGGTCTTATTCCCTGTATAAATCCGCCGTTTTGCTGGATGGTCTTCGCCACGTCGTCCGGATTGAACTGTATGGACGCGTAGAAGAAGGCAAACGCGAATATGAGAAGGCACAGCACAACCATATATATGAGCTGACCGTACCAGTACGGCGAAGAGCCCGAGAACCAGTAATACACGCCCTCATAGAACGCACTGTCCGAGAAGAACAGGCTGGCGATCATTGAAGGGAAGCTGACAACCGCGAATGCGAATATAAGAGGCATAACGCCGCTGCCGGATATCTTTATGGGGATGACGGAGGACTGGCCGCCGTACATCTTCCTGCCCTTTATCTGCTTTGCATACTGAACGGGAATGCGTCTTTCCGACAGATCGACCGTAACGATGGCGAGGAACTCGACCATGGTCAGAATGACAAACCCCAAAAGCTCCCAGAGCGCATTGAGATTTGAATCGCCGAAAAGACTTTGAAACTTCTCGACTATCGTAAGTCCCGCAGTGGATATGATGCCCGTGAAGATGACGAGCGAAATACCGTTGCCTATGCCGTACTCGGTTATTCTCTCGCCTATGAACATGACGAGCATGGCGCCTGCCGTATATACTACAACCAGGAATATGCAACCTATCCACGTCGCCGCTTGGGTGGACAACAGTCCGCCTTCACCGCCGCCGAACATTACAAGTCTGATCGCGTTCGCATCATCGGTAACCGCAGTGCTTACTATAATTCCTATCGCCTGCGCCACCGCAAGCGCTATGGTCACGAAGCGCGTTATCTGTGCAATCTTTCTCTTGCCTTCCTCGCCCTGCTTGGACAAGCGCTCAAGCGCGGGAATGCCGACACAGAGAAGCTGCATGATAATGGATGCGTTGATGTAAGGGCTTATACCGAGTGCAAAAAGCGTCGCGTTGGAGAGTGCGCCGCCCGTTATGGACGACATAAGTTCCAGGAATTCGTTCCCTTCCATCGCTTCGGAGAACGTTTCCGAATCCATACCGGGTACGGGTATATAACACCCTACGAGGAAAACCAGCAAAAGACCGAGAGTTATCAGGATCTTTCTGCGGATCTCCTTGACCTTAAAACAATTTTTTATTGTTTCAATCATTTTCGAACCCCTTTCGCGGCGAAAACCCGCCGCAGAAAAAAATTACAGGATTTCCGCCGTGCCGCCGGCCTTCTCTATCGCCGTCTTTGCACTCTCAGAAAATTTTGCTGCTTTTACCGTTATTGCTTTTTTAAGCTCGCCGCCTGCGAGTACTTTAAGCCCGGAGTTGTTGCTGACTATCTTTGTAAGCCTGTTGGCCACCACATAGTCATAGTCCACTACCGTACCCTCGGGCACGCTCTCAAGCTGCGCGAGATTTATTATAAGGTAGGTCTTTGCCCACTTGTTATGAAAACCCCTCTTGGGAACGCGGCGTGAAAGCGGCATCTGCCCGCCTTCGAATCCGGGGCGAACTCCGCCTCCGGAACGCGCCCACTGGCCCTTGTGTCCCTTTCCGCTAGTCTTGCCCGTGCCGCTGCCTATGCCGCGGCCGAGCCTCTTGGCGGGCTTTCTCGAACCCTCTGCGGGGGATAACGTATCAATTCTCATTGCCTGCTCCTTATACCTTCTCAACCTTCAAGAGGTAGGCTACTTTTTTTATCTGACCCATCACGGCGGGGGTTTCCTCGAAAACTTTTTCGGAACGTATCTTTTTAAGTCCGAGCGCCGCAACCGTCGCCTTTACCGACTTGGTCTCGTTGCTCGCGCTTTTTATAAGTGTCACCTTTACCATTGCGCTCCTCCGTTTAACCTAAAATCTCTTCCGCCGTCTTGCCGCGGGCGAGAGCTATCCCTTCGGGAGTCTTGAGCCCCCTCAGTCCCTCTATGGCCGCTTTTACGCAGTTGATGGGATTATTGGTGCCGTGAGACTTGGTGCGGATATCCTTTATTCCCGCAGCTTCCATCACCGCGCGCACGGGGCCGCCGGCTATAACGCCTGTACCTTCCTCGGCCGGCATCATGAGCACCTTGCCTCTGCCGAAAGTTCCGATTATGGTGTGGGGAATGGAGGTGTCTTTCACGTTGACCTTGAACATGCTCTTCTTTGCCTGCGCCGTCGCCTTTTCTATAGCTTCCGGCACTTCTTTGGCCTTGCCCATTCCGCAGCCGATACTGCCCTTCCCGTCGCCGACTACGACCAGCGCCGCAAAACGCATGTTTCTGCCGCCCTTTACGGTCTTGGTTACCCTGTTGACCTGGATGAGCTTCTTTATCATCCCGTCATCTTCGGCTCTTTTAAATCTTGATTCCCTTCTTGCGGGTCTTTCTTTTTTCTCTTCCATCTTTTCCGCTCCTTAGAAGTTAAGTCCGGCTTCTCTCGCGCCTTCGGCAACGGCCTGCACCCTTCCGGTGTATAAATAGCCGCCCCTGTCGAATACGACTTGCTTTACGCCCTTCTCAATCGCCCTTTCGGCCGCCTTTTTGCCTACAAGCTTAGCCGCTTCGGTCTTGGTCATGTCTCCAAGCTTCTGCCTGACATCCTTTTCTACCGTGGACGCGGATACAATGGTTGCGCCCTTCGCGTCGTCTATCACCTGGACGTATACGTGGCTTGTGCTGCGGTATACGCAAAAGCGCGGAACCGACGCAGTGCCGGAAATCTTTTTCCTGACGCGCTCATGACGGCGCTTGCGTTCTGTGTTCTTGTCTATCTTTTTAATCATAAAGCTATAGTCTCTCCTTTGAGCAATCAACCGCAGGTCTGCGGTTTATCCTCCGGACATCCGCGAAAATCAGCGGAGCCTGTGCCCGGAATTACTTCTTGCCCTTACCTCCCGTCTTGCCTTCCTTACGCTCTATCACTTCGTCGCTGTACGCAATTCCGTAACCGTGGTAAGGCTCGGGAACTCTTATCGATCTGATATCTGCGGCCGTCTGACCTACAAGCGCCTTGTCTATGCCGCTTACGACTATCTCGTTTGCGCTCGGGCACTCAATCTTTATGCCTGCGGGCTCGACAAACTCCACGGGATGGGAATACCCCACGTTGAGAACGACTTTGCTTCCCTGCTTGGCTACCTTCCAACCTACGCCGTTTACTTTCAGCGTCTTCGTAAAGCCCCGGGTCACGCCCACTACCATGTTGTTGATGAGCGCCCTGTACAAGCCGTGCATGGCCTCAAGGTCTTTGGTGTCGCGCTTCTTTAAAACAAGCGCCTGTCCGTTTTCAATCTTTACGTCGATATCGTCGGATATCTTCTGCGTGAGCGTACCCTTCGTCCCCTTTACGGTGACGGCGCCGCCTTCGAGAGTGACGGAAACTCCTGCGGGAAGCTCGATGGGTAATTTACCTATTCTTGACATATTGCCTTGTTGCCTCCTTACCAGATATAGCAGAGCACTTCGCCGCCTACATTTGCGGCCCTTGCCTGCTTATCCGTCATTATTCCCTTGTTCGTCGAGATGACGGCAGTACCCATTCCGTTGAGAACCCTGGGCATGTCCTCGACGCTCGTATACGTCCTCAGTCCGGGTTTGGAAACTCTCTTGAGTCCGTTTATGACTGACTTCTTCTCAAAATACTTGAGCGTTATAACCAGCTTGCCGTTGCTTCCGTCTTCAACGAGTTTGACGTCGGAGACGTAGCCTTCCGCAAGCATTATGTCCGCGATGGCTTTCTTCATGTTCGAGGAAGGAATTTCCACCGTCTCTTTTTTAACCATGAGCGCGTTTCTTATACGCGTGAGCATATCTGCTATGGGATCGGTCATGTTCTTTCCTCCTTAATTACCAGCTTGACTTTTTGATTCCGGGTATTTCACCCTTGTACGCAAGGTTGCGGAAACATATACGGCATACTCCGTACTTGCGGAGCACGGCGTGCGGTCTGCCGCAGATGGAGCATCTCGTGTATGCTCTCGTCGAATATTTGGCCGGCCTTTGCTGTTTGTTTATCATTGCTTTCTTTGCCATATCTCTTATCTCCTTACCTCTTGAAGGGCATTCCCATCGCCCTTAAAAGCTCTCTCGCCTCTTCGTCCGTCTTGGCGGAAGTGACGAGGCATATATCCATGCCCCTTATCTTTTCTACCTGGTCGTAGACGATTTCGGGGAATATGAGCTGTTCCTTCACGCCCATGCTGTAGTTGCCCCTTCCGTCGAAGCTGTCCGTGGGGACGCCGCGGAAGTCACGCACTCTGGGAAGCGCTATGGAGATGAGTCTGTCGAAAAAGTCGTACATCCTGCTTCCCCTCAAGGTGACCTTTATGCCGACGGTCATACCCTCGCGCACCTTGAAGTTTGCAACCGACTTCTTAGCAACGGTCAATACGGGCTGCTGGCCTGTTATCTGTTTGATCTCGTTCTGCGTTATCTGAATGGACTTTGCGTTGTCCTTTATATCGCCGAGGCCGGTGTTTATAACAATCTTCTCGAGCTTGGGCACCTGCATTACGTTGGTGTAGCCGAATTTCTTCATGAGATAGGGCACTACCTCTTCGGCGTACTGCTTCTGCACCCTGCTTTTATACTCTTTAACGTTTTTCGCACTATTCGCCATATTCTTTCACCTTACTCCTCAGCCTTAGCCTCTTCAACCTTGACATCCTTTGCCTTTGCCTTGGCCTCTTCCGCCTTGGCGGCGCGCTTTCTTACGCGCTTTTTCGGCTCTTCCTTATTCTTCGCCTCTTTGGCGCTCTTCTTGCCGCCGTAGGCCTTATCGAGCACGGCTCCGCATTTGGGGCACACCCTCACGCGCTTTCCGTCAACAGTTCCGCTTTTCACTCTCACGGGCTTGTCGCACGCGTCGCAGAGTACCATTACGTTGGATACGTCGATGGGGCCCTCCTGCTCGCGGATTTCGGAAACCTCATTGCTGCGGCGCGCTTTCTTTGCTTTGTGCTGAATATTTACGCCCGCTACGGTCACCTTGCCTGTCTTGGGAGAAGTTGAAACAACCTTGCCTCGCCTGCCCGCATATTTACCGGTGATGACAACGACATTATCATTCAATTTTACGTTCATAGCTTATAACCTCTCCTTAAAGCACTTCGGGGGCGAGAGATATGATCTTCATATAGTTCTTCTCTCTCAGTTCCCTTGCGATCGGTCCGAAGATACGGGTGCCTTTCGGCTCCTTGTTCTGACCTATTATTACCGCAGCGTTGTCGTCGAATCTTATGTAGGTTCCGTCGCCGCGCCTGACGCCTTTCGTGCTGCGCACTATAACGGCCTTGACAACCTCGCCCTTCTTTACGCCGCCGCCGGGAGTCGCTGTCTTGACAGAGCAGACGATGACGTCGCCTATGTTGCCCGTCCTTCTGAAGCTTCCGCCCAGCACTCTTATGCACATGAGCTCTTTCGCGCCGCTGTTATCTGCGGCCTTGAGCCTCGTCTGGGGTTGTATCATATAAATTCTCCTTGATTTATGTCTACTTACAACTAATTTTTTCCGTTCACTCGACCTTATGCATCGGTGAACTTGTGCCGGAGGATTGTCGCTTCGGGAAAACGGGGATAGGTCTTATATCGCGGAGCGCGGACCGTGCCCGTTCCCTTTTTCTCTCTGCCGGAGCGTACAATCATGGCAATGCTCGACTACAGTTTGCTTTGAAAAGGATTACTTCGCCTTTTCTATTATCTCCGCGACTCTCCAGTTCTTGTCCTTGGAGAGTTTTCTGGTCTCCACTATCCTGACCATGTCGCCCACGCCGCACTCGTTGTTCTCGTCGTGCGCTTTGAACCTGGTCGTTCTCGTTATCGTTTTCTTATAGAGCGGGTGCTTGCTCTTTTCGGTTACGGCTACGACTACCGTCTTGTCCATCTTATCCGAAGTAACTATACCCGTTCTTTCCTTTCTGAGCGTCGTTCTTTCCATTTTGCCTCACTCCTTAACCGTTCTTAAGCTGCCTTGCCCTTATTACCGTGTTCACTCTCGCTATATCCTTTTTTACGAGATTGATTGAGAGCGGATTGTCGAGCTGGCCGCTCGCATGACGGAAACGCAGGTTGAAAAGCTCGGTTTTAAGTTCCTGCAATTTTGCCGTAAGTTCGGCATCGCTCAAATTAACTATTTCCTTAGCCTTCATTGACTTCACCGCCTTCCGCTGCCACTTCCGACGCAGCCTCTTTCTTGACAAACTTGCACTTTACGGGCAGTTTGTGACTCGCAAGACGCATAGCCTCTCTTGCTATATCCTCGGAAACCCCCGCCATCTCAAACATAACCCTGCCGGGCTTTACTATGGCAACCCAGTACTCTACGGCACCCTTGCCGGAACCCATACGCGATTCGGCGGGATGCCTTGTAATGGGCTTATGGGGGAATATGTCTATCCATACCTTTCCGCCCCTCTTTATGAACCTGGTCATGGCGATACGCGCCGCCTCTATCTGAGCGGAAGTTATTCTTGCACCCTCTTCGGCTACGAGACCGTACTCGCCGTACGCAATCGTATTGCCCTTCTGTGCACGGCCGCGTATCTTGCCGCGGTGCTGTCTTCTTCTTTTAACTCTCTTGGGGATCAACATTTTTTACTCTTCGCCTCCGTCTGAGATTATGAGCTTTTTGGAACCCTGAAGCACCTCTCCTTTGTATATCCAGCATTTTATGCCGAGTACGCCGAAGGTGGTGTGCGCTTCCGCGAAGCCGTAATCGATGTCCGCGCGGATGGTCTGAAGGGGAATGGAGCCGTCATGATAGCTCTCGCTTCCCGCGATTTCCCTGCCGTCAAGCCTGCCGCTTACGGTTATTTTAACGCCCTTGACTCCCGTCTTGGCCACCTTGGAAATCTGCTGCTTCACCGCTCTTCTGTATGAAACGCGTTTCTCGAGCTGCGCGGCAACCGCCTCCGCAACGAGCTGCGCGTCCTGATCTACTTTTTCTATCTTCCTGACTTTTATGATTATTGCCTTGCCCTTAGTCAGTTTGGCAAGGTCCTTCTTCATTACTTCTATCTCGCTGCCGCCCTTGCCGATGAGCACGCCGGGACGGCCGGTAAATATGGTAACTTCAACCTTGTTTGCCGCGCGCACGATGGTTATTTTGCTTATCGCGGCCTCAAAATACTTCTTTTTAAGGAAGGTTCGTATTACGTTGTCTTCTTTGAGATTCTTGGCAAAGTCTTTCTTGTCCGCATACCACTGTGTATCCCAGGGTGCGATTATGCCTACTCTCAAACCGTGAGGATTAACTTTCTGTCCCATACTTAACTCTCCTTAAAAAATATCCTTAGCGTCAAGAATAACCGTTATGTGGCTCGTTCTCTTCAGAATGGCTCTGCCGCGGCCCTTGGACACCGGCTGCATCCTCTTGAGATGAGGGCCTCCGTCCGCATAGGCTTCGGCGACGTACAGGTCGCCTCTGTCCATTGCGTTGTTATGCTCGGCATTGGCCGCTGCGGAGAGAAGAACTTTTTTGACCTCTTCGGAACCGCCCTTGTTGCAGTAGGTAAGAATAGCCTCCGCCTCTTCTACGCTCTTTCCGCGTATGAGCGCGAGTACCGTCCTCACCTTATAGGGTGAAATTCTTATATATTTTGCCTTGGCATAGGGACGTCTGTCCTTCTTCTCGGCAATCCTCTCAACCTTCTTGTTCATGTTGCTTGCCATAGCTTTCTCTCCTTACTTCTTGGTGGTCTTAGCCGCATGGCCCTTGAACGTGCGCGTGGGTGAAAACTCGCCGAGTTTGCAGCCGACCATGTCCTCGGTGACATATACGGGCACATGCTTCCTGCCGTCGTATACGGCAATCGTATGACCTACCATCTGGGGGAATATAGTGGTAGCCCTTGACCACGTCTTGACAACCTTCTTTTCGCCGCTCTCGTTCATGGCCTCGATGCGGGACATAAGGCGGGCCTCGGCGTAAGGCCCCTTTTTAACGCTTCTAGACATTCTCTAAAATTCCTCCTTAATTTATCCTCTTCAGAATGAACTTCGATGTGGTGTTCTTCTTCTTTCTCGTCTTGTATCCGAGTGCAGGCTTGCCCCAAGGCGTCATGGGACCCGGATGTCCGACAGGGCTCTTGCCCTCGCCGCCGCCGTGAGGGTGGTCGTTGGGGTTCATAACCGAGCCGCGCACTGTAGGTCTTATGCCGAGATACCTCGTCTTGCCGGCTTTGCCGAGATGTATTATCTCGTGCTCCAAGTTGCCCACCTGTCCTATCGTTGCCCTGCACTTGACGGGTATGAGCCTCATTTCGCCCGAGGGCATCTTGATGGTCGCGTAAGCTCCCTCTTTTGCCATTATCTGGGCCGAAATCCCTGCAGAGCGCGCTATCTGCGCACCCCTTCCGGGCTGCATCTCTATTGCATGAACGACGGTACCTACGGGGATATCCGAGATCGCGAGCGCATTGCCCGCCTTAATGTCAGCGCCCGGGCCGGAGAGCACCTTGTCTCCCGCTTTCAGCCCCACCGGCGCGAGGATATACCTCTTCTCGCCGTCGGCATAAGCAAGGAGCGCGATGTGCGCCGAACGGTTAGGATCATACTGAATGGACTTTACCGTTGCGGGAATGCCGTCCTTATTGCGCTTGAAATCTATTACTCTGTACTTTCTCTTGTTGCCGCCGCCCCTGTGGCGCACGGTTATCCTGCCCATGTTGTTTCTGCCGCCCGTCTTGCGCTTGTCGTGCAAAAGACTCCTTTCGGGCTTGTCGCCCGTGAGCTCACTGTAAGCGCTGACGGTCATAAAGCGGCGGGCGGGGGATGTGGGCTTATATCTCTTAACTGCCATTTTCTTTCCTTACCCTCCTTTACGACAATGAGGCGAAGAACTCAATCGCTTTTGAGTCATCCGTAAGCTGTACGACTGCTTTTTTGTATTTGGAGGTGTACCCTTCGCTTCTGCCTACTCTCTTTAATTTGCCGCTGTAGTTGAGCGTGTTTACGCTCCTTACTTCTACGCCGAACAGCTTTTCTACGGCGGCCTTTATTTCCGTCTTATTTGCCGACCTTGCAACGATGAACGTGTACTTTTTGGCGGCAATTCCGTCATAGCCCTTTTCAGTCAAGAGGGGCCTTATGATTATGTCTTCAGCAAACATTATTTCCCGTAAACCTCCTCTATCTTCTTAACAGCCTCTTTGGTCAGAACAACCTTATTGTTTGCAACCACTTCATACGTCGAAATCTGTGCTACGGGAAGGGTTGAAAGCTTCTGTATGTTCTGCGCCGCCCTTATCACCTTGACATCGTCGTTATCCATAACTATAACCGTTCTGCTGTCAAGCCCCAGAGCCTTACGTATGGCAACCATCTCCTTGGTCTTTCCGTTTTCGACGGCAAGGTTTTCAATGACTATGAGTTCACCGTCCGCAACCTTTTTGGAGAGCGCCGATAAAAGGGCCGCAACCTTTGCTTTTTTGTTCATATCCTTGGAAAAGTCCCGGCTCTTGGGCGCGAATACCACGCCGCCCTTTATCCACTGGGGCGCCCTTATGGAGCCCTGACGCGCATTGCCGGTACCCTTCTGTCTCCAAGGCTTGCGTCCGCCGCCGCGCACTTCCGTGCGGGTCAGAGTCGATTTCGTTCCCTGTCTCTCGTTTGCAAGGCGGGTAACCACCGCCTGGTGTATGAGCGCCTCGTTGTACTCGGCCCCGAACACCTTTTCGCTTAAGTTCATGGTTCCGGCTTCCGTGCCGTCCGTCTTATACACTTTTACCTTGGGCATTTTTCTCGTCCTCCTTATTTAACGGTGTCGTTAATAGCTACGACGCTGCCCTCGGGCCCGGGAACGGAGCCCTTAATCAGAATGCAATTTCTTGCAACGTCCACTCTTACGATTTCAAGGTTCTGAATGGTAACTTTCTCCACACCGTAGTGTCCTGCAAGGCGCTTGTTTTTGAACACCCTCGAGGGCGAGCTCGTTGCACCCATCGACCCGGGCTCCCTGTGAACGGGTCCTACGCCGTGCGTTTCCTTCAGTCTGTGCTGGTTCCATCTCTTGATAACGCCCGTAAACCCGTGTCCCTTGCTCACGCCGTGAACATCCACTCTGTCGCCGGCAGCGAACACGTCGGCCTTCACTTCGCCGCCGACGCTGTAGGCGGAAAGGTCGTCCAGCCTGAACTCTTTAAGCACTTTGCAGGGCTTAACTCCTGCCTTTTTGAACTGACCTAAATCGGGCTTGTTGAGATTTTTTTCGTTCGTCTCGTCAAAACCGAGCTTTAAGGCCGAGTACCCGTCCTTTTCCACAGTTTTGATCTGAACTACAGGGCAGGGACCCGCCTCGATTACGGTTACGGGAATAACCTTGCCCTCTGCCGTAAAGATCTGGGTCATGCCCGCCTTACGACCGATGATTGCTTTATTCATTGATAAAGTTCCTCCGCATGTTTTATATCTCAAAATACCGCACTCTCCGCGTCGCGCCGGATGCAACCGTCGTCATCGAGAGCGTAGAGTATTTCTTCTCGGCAAATGACCGTGCGCTATATGCAGCGCATGTTCTTTCTTAATAAATATGGTATTATATATTACAGCTTGATCTTGATATCCACGCCTGCGGGAAGACGCACGGTGTCCAAAAGCTTCGCATTGGGCGTGTATATGTCTATGATTCTCTTATAAGTACGCTGCTCAAACTGCTCGCGGCTGTCCTTGTACTTATGCGGACATCTGAGTATGGTAACTATCTCCCTCTCCGTGGGAAGAGGAATAGGCCCGGAAATCTTGGCGCCGTTCTTTTTCATGGTATCAACTATTCTGGACGCCGCAAGGTCCACGAGCTCATGATCGTATGCCGCAAGTTTGATTCTTATTTTCTGTCCTGCCATTTTTTAGCTCCTTAACTTTTTTATACTAACGATTTTTGCTTATGCTCGCGCATCCATTACAACTTATCCGTGTGTATCGCGGCTTATCAATAAAAAAGGCCGAACTTTATCCGGCTGAAAAAATAAAGCCGCGGTTAGTCGCCCGGGTCCCGCCCGGACATTTGTCAGCGGAAATTATCTGTCCCGTCGGCTTTAAAGACGAGAATTTTCAGTAACTTTACGCCTCAACCCATACGCACTTCTCAGACGCGCTTGACTATTATATAAAAACGGCAAAATACTTGTCAAGCGAAAAACTATGTATTTTTTGCCCGCCGAAGCCTCTTTTTTCACGCTTTTTGCCGCCTTTTTCATGGCAATGACGCATTCCTCTTTATCCCCACGATATCTTGTGCCTCAAATAAAGCAAGCACAACATATTGTTCTTTTTTCCTGCCGCCTACCCCCTCTCCGCCGCATAAAAATTGCCCGCCGAGCCGTCTGAGAGGCCGCTTGCGGGCAGTACAAATCTAAAGCGTTTTTGATATTAAATTTTCTTATACCTGATAAATTGTGCCGTTTTTGCTAAAATTTGTTAATTTTTAACATTCTGAACCGTTTTAAGGCCGCCGTGCAGGCAAAAAAATTTTTCGCGCTTTTTTTATGAATAAAGGCGCACATCCCGCTCAATAGAAGGTTGCGACTTCCTGTTCGGGCGGTGACGCTTTTTTGAGTTCCGCAGCCAAAATAACCGGCCCCGCCGAACGGTAGACGGCGGTTTTCTTGAGCGCTATCTTTCCGGTTACATACAGCCAATCGTCTTCTTTTATTTTTTTCGCCTCGTCTCCGCATTCTATGACGAAGCCGTAATATGCGATATCCGCCTCGCAGCAGATCATTATTTCCCTGCCCATGGTTATTTGCCCGCTTGCCAGTTTCTTTTGCTTGGTCGCCATGCCCTTAAAGCGGACCGTCTTGCCGACATATTCGTTCGTCTTTTCGGCTATATCGCGGTAAAAAAGCGCAAAGTCCCTGTCCTCTATCTCTATCACCGGCGCATTGACGTCAAACGGCAAGGGATCCTCTATTTCGTCAAGCTCGGGCTTGCCGCCGAGATAGTCATAGACAATGTCGGTCCGCTTCGATATGGCCCGTATGATTTTGTGAAACTCCATCTTGTCATACTCGCCCTTGAAGCGATTAAACACGACCATCCCGGTCATCTGCACCTTGTCATACACGAGCTGCCGCATATTCTTGTTATAGTTTAAAAAAGTGCCGGCATCAAAGAAAGTCATCATCTGGTTTACCATCCAGCCGTCCGGCATGGCTTCAAAAAACGACTGCAGCATCCAGGCGCCGTTATATTCGACTATAATCCTTTCGGCGCCGTGTTTTTCCGCGAGCGCGGAGAGCGTCTCGCCGTTAAGATCCGCCTCATCGTCTATATATTCTATGGCGACATTCCTCACCTTGAACCTTTCGGGCGCGTATTCCTCTTCACCCTCTTCGCAGACGAGCAGCATGGTCTTCTCGCCGTTATCCATGCGCTTGTCCTCAAACGTTTCCTGTATGAACTTTGTCTTCCCCGACTCTAAAAAGCCGAGAAACAGATATACCGCTGCTTCTTTCACCGGATTACTCTCCCTCTTTCTCAAATACGGTGTATCGGACGCGTCGAAAGCCTCCGAGCGCTTCCCGATTACTCGTTAATTCTATGAGCCTGCATCACGCCGCCCGTTCTTTCAGACCCCGAACAGCTCTTTAAGCTCGTCCTTGTCGAGTTTGCTGCCTATAACGCACAGCCTGCCGGTATACTGCGCACTGCCTCTCCTTACGTCAGGCTCGCCCGGCACATAGTCGAAATGCAGCCATCCGCCATCCTTTGCGGCCGCTATCCCTTTGGCGCGAAGTACCGTACCGTACCGCACGGCGTTTGTAAGCTGCATGAGCTTGTCTTTAAGCTCCTCCTCGCCGAACTTGACGACCGTCTCCGCTCCCCAGCTCTCAAACACTTCATCCGCGTGCCGGTGGTGATGATGCTCATGGCCATG
>CAYLIO010000009.1:19159-21731 GCA_964383655.1 uncultured Clostridia bacterium
GGTCGCAGTATTCGTCGCATTCGCCGGCATGAGGATGCCGCGCCGTATCTTTCATGAGCGCCTCGAGACGGTCGGCCAGCGTGTCGGTGTGCTCCATGGCTGCAAGCAAATCCTTTCCGCTGAGCTCCTTCCAATCGGTGGTCACCAACGTTGCCGTTTGGTTGTGACTTCGCACAAGCTCTGCCGCCTGTTTAAGCTTGTCTTCGCCTGCAACGTCCGTGTGGGTGAAGATTATACAGTTTGCCGTATCTATCTGGTCGTTGAAAAACTCGCCGAAGTTCTTCATGTACATCTTACACTTGGACGCATCCACTACAGCCGTACAGGTATTTATCCCGCAATCGTTCAGCCCGGCGCTGTATACGGCGCGTATTACGTCCGACAACTTGCCTACCCCGGACGGCTCGATAAGGATACGCTCCGGCTTGTATTCTTCATATACCCTGTTGAGCGCTTTGGCAAAATCGCCGACGAGCGAACAGCATATGCAGCCGGAATTGAGCTCGTTTATCTGTATTCCGGCGTCCTGTAAAAATCCGCCGTCTATCCCTATATCGCCGAACTCGTTTTCTATAAGAACAAGCTTCTCGCCCGCATAGGCCTCTTTAATCATCTTCTTGATTATGGTTGTCTTGCCCGCGCCCAAAAAACCTGAGAATATGTCGATCTTCGTCATGGTAAAATACTTCCCTGTCAAATTTTTATGTTTACTATTTCTATATACACGCATTTTCTGAAAAATAAACTTATCCGAAATATCTTCGCCTCGCTATTTTTTTGCGGCAAAAATACATTCGTCCGAAAAATCCGTATATATGCAGAGGTCAGAATTTAATGAGGACGGGATCATGCGAAAACGAATAAATCGTCGCCGTCGCATCCTTTAAAAAATATACCGCCGTATTGCCCTCGGGGCCGGTCGTGTACATTTCGCGAAGGCTCGGATATTCGCCGAGCATGCTCTCCTGAGCCTCTGTTCTGTCATCCTTGATAAGCTCTCCCTCAATGCGGATCCACTCGTCTTTGAGCATGGCGCATATTTCTGCTTTCGGGTTTGCGTCAAGCTGCTTTGCGACGGCCTTCTCTTTGCCGGTCTGTATGTACAGCTTCCCCTCAAAAACGGCGGCCGTGCCGAACGGCCTCACTCTCGGCTGATTCTTCTCCGCCGTGGCGATATAATACGTTCCCGCGCTCTTTAAAAATTTACAAACCTTTTCTATCCCTTCCATAATTTTCTCCTTGTGCGACTTAAAAAATTTTTTTCGTGAACATAAGGGCGGCTTGCGCCGCAAATATTTTTTTATTTTCGAAAAATCTAATATTCCTTTATCAAAAACGCCGCATAACGAGGAATAAAAAGAATATTCCCCGACTGCGCAATATTTCCGCTTCGCATCTTTATTGCACTATTCACGCGGTATCGCTCAAAATCTGCCAAAACTGTATTCATTGACTTCGCCTTGCTGTTTTCCGCCTTTACCTCGATAATGGTACATTCCCCGTTATGCCTCGTCACAAAATCAATCTCTAACCCGCTGTCCTTGTGAAAATAATACAATTTTCTATCCATCTTTGAAAATGCGTCAGCGACAATATTTTCGTATACGGCGCCTTTATACATTAAAAGATTTCCCTTTAAAATATCAGCCTGTGTACCTTCCTCCAGCATAGCGACGAACAGCCCGCTGTCTTGCATATATACTTTGAAAACATCGTCGCGCTTGTTGCCTTCAAGAGGCAGTTCGGTAAGATATAAGTTATAGCAGCGGCTGATTATGCCTGCATCCTCGAGCCACTCTATCGCACGTTTAAAATCGTCGTTTTTCCCTTTCTCCTTTATCTTCGAAAACTGAAACTTTTTGTTCTCCTTTGAAAGCTGTGAGGGAATGGAATTGAACACCGCAAGAATTGCCGCAAGTTCCTTTTCGTCCACATATAGCGAATTGTCGTCCTTTAAATGTCTGCCGAAGTCGTCTTTATAAGACTCTAAAATATCGCGCTGCAGTTTCAATACTCTGTTCATATCTCCCGTTCGCATAAACGCTTGCACGACTTCGGGCATACCGCCGACACAAATATATTTGCGAAATAAATCGGTCAGTCTTGCATGAGTTGCAGGCAATACCTCCTTACGTTCTTTAATGCATTTATCCAATTCCCCCGCTACGCTTTCCGGAACGCCGCTTGCCCACA
The DNA here is from genome assembly GCA_964383655.1 of uncultured Clostridia bacterium. GTDB lineage: Bacteria > Bacillota > Clostridia > Christensenellales > Borkfalkiaceae > Coproplasma. Next base: position 21,353 of record CAYLIO010000009.1, read on the forward strand.
GAAACTCCTCGAAATCCATGGACTTCATATGCAAAACTTCCTCATATCCGACCGGTACGCCTCTGTCTGCCTTTTGGCTGTAACCCTTTATGCCGAGCAGCGAACCTGTACAAATTACATCATATCTGCCATCCTCGTAAAAATATTTCAAGGCCGACCGCGCATTCGGACAGTCCTGCACCTCATCGAAAATAAGCAATGTTTTATAGGGAACAGCATAGACTCCGGGGATATTCGCCGTAATCTGACTGATTAAATCGTTGACAACAAATGAACGCTCAAATATCGAGCGCAGCTTATCGTTTGCCCTAAAGTCCATATATATGACATTCTCATAATTTTCTTCAGCAAATCTCTTGACGATGTAAGTTTTCCCTAT
>CAYLIO010000010.1:0-1141 GCA_964383655.1 uncultured Clostridia bacterium
GTAAGCGGGCCGGGAAATTTTAGCCGATGGCGGCGGCATTAAGGGGCAGAGTTATATGAGAGAGGCGCGGTGCGAGGCGTCGTGCGGGGAGGAGCGGATGCTGATCGATAAAAAATACAGCGACGGCAAACTCGTCTTTACGATAACCGGTGATTTTTGCGCGGACTGTATTCAAGAGGCCGAGGAATTTATAAACGAAAATCTTGAAGCGAATATAGATCAGGCGAATAAAATAAAGTTTGATCTCGACGGGGTCGGACGTTTAACCAAAGAAGCCGTTCTTCTTCTCATCGCGACGAGAAAAAAACTCGGCAGCGGCAGACAGATGTCGGTTGTAAATGTGAGAGAGGAGCTGTATAACGGACTTGCGGATAGCGGGGTGACCACATTGCTCGAGGTCAGGAAGAAAGAGCAGTCAAACTGAATAAAAAAATCGGGGAAGAGGGTGCGCGGTCATCCTTTTTTCTGTTGTCTATACAAGAAATTTGCATGTGTTGCTTTTACCGGCGGCGTTTCTATAAAAAAAGCGGCTGTTTAAAGCGTAAATTTTCACAAGGCTAAGGGGCAAGTATGTCGGAGAGCGCAGTCAAAGTAACGCCGGTGGCCGGGCGTGTTTCACTCAGAATGAAGGAGGCGATCACGGGATCAGTGTGTATCGCCATACTCGTCAACCTGTGTATTCTCATAATCATACAGGCGGGTGTGATCTTTTTGTCGGATGCCCGTCCGGTGCTCTTTTCGGCGTCGGTCGCGCTGCTCGTCGCGGCGGATATAGTGCTCTGCATATTCATATTCCGCGTGGCTATAAGCGAAGTCAGAGAAAATTGCTCTGCGCCGTCCTGCACCATAGCTTTCCGCAGCGACGGGTACATAGTCATCTATCATAGAGACGGCTCCAAGGAAATTTTTTCCGCAGAGAGCGTTATGGCCGTAAGAGCGCGCACGGCAAAACTCGGATACCTTTTGAGCGGCTGGGCCTATTTGGGGAAACTCAACTACGGTAAGGTTACGTTCGTTCTCAAGGACGGCCGAAAGCTTGCAGAAAAGTCGGTCAGGTACGTCGTGAACTGTCGTCAGGCGGCGGGTTTTATAAACGGGCTCTTGTTTTCGCCGAATGACGGAAACGATGAAGAAGACGGTA
>CAYLIO010000010.1:1241-20459 GCA_964383655.1 uncultured Clostridia bacterium
CCATCACCCTTGACAAATCAAGAAAATCAGTTGACAGGCAAAGCGGCGCGTGGTAGTATTTTGGTAACGAATTGAAAACCCGTGGGGGAGTAGTAGGCGCGCACTCCGTGCGCGTGGCAGTAAACCAACATCGTGGCCGAAAACGCCTGGCCTGCCTTAAATTAACCAGACTCACGTATAACCTCATAAAAACAAGAGGGCTATGCGGTGAGTTTTTTTATTACCGTCGGTCCTTATCGAGAGGGCAGGCGGGTTTTTTATGACAAAAAAAAGAGCTCAAACGGAGGGAAGTGCGCAGATGAAAGAATATATGCTGTCTGCCGAGGAAGTGCTCGCGGCTGCGGGAACGGATCCCGAAAAGGGGTTGACGGAAGAACAGGTCGAAGAGAGCAGAAAAGCGCACGGCAGGAACGTATTCACCCGCGAAAAACCGAAATCTCTTGCGAGACGGATATTGGAGGCCGCATGCGAGCCGATGCTCATCATTCTGCTCGTGGCGCTCGTCATAACGATTGCCGTTCAGATAGTAAACGTAGTCGCAGGCGACAGTTTCGACTATATCGAGTGCATAGGCATAATCGTCGCCATAGCGCTGTCGGTTACCATAACCGTCGCAATGGAGGGCAAGAGCGCAAAAGCGTTCGAGGAGCTGGCCAGAATAGGCGAGGATGCGTATGTCAAGGTCATACGCTCCGGCGAGGTCGAGATGATCTCGCAGAAAGATGTAGTCGCGGGCGATATTCTGTGCGTGGAGACGGGGGATAAGCTTCCTGCGGACGGAAGACTCATAGAGAGTCATCAGCTCATGGCAGACGAGAGCGCGCTGACCGGCGAGAGCATGGCGGTGCATAAAAGCGCCGATTTTATGTGCGGTGCCGAGAATGCGCCGGTGGCGGAGAGGCATAACATGCTGTATTCCGGCTGCTTTATCACCGGCGGCTGCGGCAAGGCCGTCATAACCAAAGTGGGAGACGATACCGAGTTCGGGAAGATTGCGCGCGAGCTGACCGGCAGGAACAAGACGAGCACGCCGCTTCAGGAGAAGCTAGGCAAATTGGGCAAGCTCATAACCTTGCTCGGTGCGTGCGCTGCGGCGCTTATATTTATAATACAAGCCATAGAGCTGTGCGTGTCCGGGTTTGACGGAATGACGGCTGCGGAGATATTCAAAGAGTTCACCGACGCGTTTGTAGACAGCATAGTGCTCATAGTCGCGGCCGTGCCCGAGGGGTTGCCGACGATCGTCGCGGTAACGCTGTCTGTAAACATAATCAAGATGTCAAAACAGAATGCGCTCGTCAAAAAGCTGGTGGCGTGCGAGACGGTCGGCTGCATCAACGTCATCTGTTCGGATAAGACGGGCACGCTCACCGAAAACCGCATGACGGTCACGGATATAGTCGCGGACGGGAAGAGATTAGACCCGAGCGAACTGCCGGCAGATAGCCGGATGATGCGCAACTTCTGTCTCAACTCTTCGGCGGACGTGCATTTCAGAGGCGAAAGGCCCGAATTTATAGGCAGTCCTACAGAGTGCGCCATGCTTGTATCTGCGCAAAAGTCGGGTGTGGACTACGCGGCCGTGCGAGCCGGCAGTCATATAGCATATACCTATCCGTTTTCTTCGGAGATGAAGTACATGACGACCGTTGCGGATGAGGACGGCTCTCTCACGGCATATACGAAGGGCAGTCCCGAGAAGGTTATGGCCATGTGCGGCATGAGCGCGGAGAAAAAGAGGACGGCAGAGGAAGCGATAGCAAAATACCAGGCCGAGGCGGGCAGAGTCATAGCCTTTGCGCACCGTCGTTTGGACGGGGCATGCGACTTTGAAAACGAACGAATGTTTGTCGAACGGGAGATGAAGTTTGACGGGTTCGCGGTTATTTCTGACCCGCTGCGCGAGGACGTGTACGATGCCGTTTCAAAGTGCCGCAATGCCGGCATAGAGGTCAAGATGCTCACCGGCGACAATATAATAACGGCGCGGGCGATAGCGAACAAGCTCGGCATACTCGACGACGACCATATCGCGGTGGAAGCAAAAGATATAGAAAATCTGTCGGATGACGAATTCTCTGAAATGTTGCCCGAAACGCGCGTCATTGCGCGATCCACGCCGACTATAAAGATGCGCGTGGTGAAAGCGCTTAAGGAGCGCGGTGATGTTGTTGCCGTAACGGGTGACGGAATAAACGACGCTCCTGCTATCAAGAACGCCGACGTCGGAGTCGCGATGGGCATAACGGGAACGGAAGTATCTAAAGAGGCCGGGGACATAGTGCTTTTGGATGACTCGTTCTCTACCATAGTCAAGGCCGTGCAGTGGGGGCGCGGGATATATGAGAATTTCCAGCGATTCATACAGTTTCAGCTGACGGTCAATCTCTCCTCGATGCTTATCGTGCTCATAAGCGTGTTGATAAACATCGGCGGCGGGGGCAATCCTTTCACGGCCTTGCAGATGCTGTGGATCAACATCATTATGGACGGGCCTCCCGCAGTAACGCTCGGTCTTGAACCCATGCGGCCGGGACTTATGGACAGAAAGCCTACGCCGAGGAATGCAAGCATTGTCACAAAGGACATGTTGACGCGAATAATAGTAAACGGAGTATTTATTACGGTTATCATAATATTGCAGAACGAGCTCAACTTCCTTGCCATAGAAGCGGGGCATGAGGGGACGGCCGTGTTTACGCTGTTTGTCCTGTTCCAGCTGTGCAACGCGTTCAATGCGAGAGAGCTCGGAACGACGAGTATATTCAAAAACGTACTCAAAAATCGCGCAATGCTGCTCGTGTTCGGGTTAACGTTCGTTCTTCAAATAATAATCACCGAGTTCGGCGGCGCCGTGTTCGAGACCAACGGGCTCAATATAATCGATTGGATTAAAGTTTTCGCCATGTCGCTCAGCATAATAGCCGTGTCGGAGCTTGCGAGGCCGGTGATGCGGCTTTGGGAAAAGAGGAGCGAGAAAAGGGCGGCATTTTAATCGGATGAGCTGTCGGTCGGTATCGGATATCTTTGACGCAAAAAAAGGGGTATCCGCATAAACACATACGTGGTATACTTAAAATACAAAAGAAGAAGAAGAGGAGAAAAAAGATAAATGAATAAATGCATACAAAACATGATAGACAGACGCAGTATAAAAAAATATAAACCCGACCCTGTTCCCGCAGATCTCATTTCCGAAATCGTCGAGGCGGGAATGTATGCTCCGAGCGGCATGGGAAGGCAGCCGTGCATAATTCTTGCGGTCACGAACAGGCAGCTCAGAGACAGGCTTTCTGCCATAAACGCTAAAATACTCGGCAGAGAAGGTACGGATCCGTTCTACGGAGCGCCTGCGGTATTAGTCGTGCTTGCGGACAGGACGGCGAGTACGTATCTCTACGACGGCTCGCTCGTGATGGGCAATATGCTGAATGCGGCCGGCTCACTCGGGCTCGGCGCCTGCTGGATTCATCGCGCGAAAGAGATGTTTGAAACCCCGGAGGGCAAAGAGATACTTAAAGAACTGAATATCGAAGGGGATTATGCGGGAATAGGAAACTGTATTGTCGGGTATGCGGACGAAGTGCGTGAGGCAAAACCCAGAAAAGAGGACTTCGTGCGCTACATCACTTGAGATAAGAAACGTTTGCGCAGAGAGGTTTTACGCTCTGCGGCTAGGGGGAATGAATGATGCGCGATAAATACATACTCGCCCTGGATCAGGGTACCACGAGTACGCGCGCGGTGCTGTACTCGAAAGACGGAACGGCCGTATACTCCTGCGGCAGGGAGATTGCGCAGGTATACCCTGCACCCGGATTTGTGGAACATGATCCGGAGGAGCTGTTCTTTTCATCCGTGAACGCTATCGGAAAGACTATAGACGGAGCGCACATAAGCGCGGCGGATATAGCCGCCATAGGAATAACCAACCAGAGAGAGACGACCATAGTCTGGGACAGAAGCACGGGGAAGCCGATACACAATGCGATAGTCTGGCAGTGCAGGCGAACGGAAGAAAGGTGCAGACGGCTTAAAGAGAGCGATCTTGCGGAAAAGATCCGAAGAAAAACAGGCCTCATCCCGGATGCATACTTCTCCGCGACGAAGCTTGAATGGATTCTGAATAACATCGACGGAGCGCGTGAGCGCGCGGAGAGGGGTGAACTCGCGTTCGGTACGGTGGATACATATATAATCTGGAAGCTTACGGGCGGAAAGGTATTCGCCACGGACTACACCAATGCGGCGCGTACAATGTTGTTCGACATACACGGTCTGAAATGGGATAAAGAACTTCTCGCGCTGTTCGGCATTCCCGCCGGCATGCTGCCTGAGGTCAGACCGTGCGGCGCAGAGTTCGGGAAGACGGTACGTGAGCTGTTCGGGGCGGAAATACCGTTATGCGGCGTTGCGGGCGATCAGCAGGCGGCGCTGTTCGGGCATATGTGTACTAAGCCCGGCGAGGCAAAGAATACATACGGCACGGGCTGTTTTCTTCTCATGAACGCGGGCGGAGATGTGGACGCATCGGATAGCGGGCTCATAACGACGCTGTGTGCCTGCGTGGACGGAAAACCCGCATATGCCTTGGAGGGTTCGGTATTTATTGGCGGCGCCGCAGTACAGTGGCTCAGAGACGGGCTCGGGATAATCGGCAGCGCTGCCGAGACGCAGGAGATGGCCGAAAGAGCAAAAGATTGCGGCGGGGTTATGTTTGTGCCCGCATTTAACGGGCTGGGTGCGCCGTACTGGGACGGCGATGCGTGCGGAACGCTTTGCGGCATAACGCGCGGAACGCGGCGCGAGCATATAGTGCGCGCCGTGCTTGAGGGTATCGCATACCGCGTAAGCGATGTTCTCGGCGCGATGGAGAATGCGTCCGGAATGAAGATAGCCAAGCTTGCGGCGGACGGCGGAGCGAGCAAAAACGATTTTCTTATGCAATTCCAAGCGGATATTTCCGGTTGCAGCGTTATGCGTCCCGCAAATATCGAGGTGACCTCTCTGGGTGCCGCATATATCGCCGGGCTCTCGTGCGGATTTTGGAAGAGCGAGGATGAAATAAAAAATAATTTAAAGCTATCTGCTAAGTTTTCGCCCGCGATAAGCGGTGTCGAACGCAGAAAAAAGCTGGACGAATGGGCGCGGGCCGTACGGCGCGCGCGCGTAAAATAGCGGATAAAACCTCTTCAAAAACATATTGAAAGCTGCAGATCAGAGATATTTAAAGCGTATCGAATAGTTTGCAATGAGGCGTAATGCTTGCAAATTTTCAAGGATGAATTAAAAAGGCAAACAACTTTTCTGTTTGCCTTTTTAACGGTTATACTGAAAATTTTAGCATTTTATGCAAAATACAGCGTTTGAAAAAAAATCTAAATATCTACAATATATTGTGTTTTTGCTGTTGACAAGCCACAATATCTACAGTATAATGAGGTTGTTCGCAATAAAACAGGAATGCGCTTTTAAAGGTAAAGCGGCGATTGATGATAAGCTGAGAAAAGGAAGCGTGTCGAGCGCTGAGATACGTATTCCGAGGAGGGGCCGGATATGAAAGTTATTAAAAGGGACGGAACTACTACCGATTTTGACGGGAGTAAAATCTATATTGCAATACAGAAGGCCAATGCGTCCGTCGATCCGGAAGACAGAATAAACGACGAGCAGATTACTGCTATAGTTGACGATATATCTTCGCGCCACAGGACGCGTCTTTTGGTCGAGGATATTCAGGATATGGTAGAGGAGAAACTCATGGAGCTTCAGAAGTATCAGCTTATGAAGTCATACATTCTCTACCGTTACGAGAGAGCGCTTGTCAGGAAGGCCAACACCACTGACGAAAGCATTCTCTCCCTGATACGCAATACGAACAAGGACGTAATGGAGGAGAACTCCAACAAGAACGCGCGTACGGCGTCTACGCAGCGCGATCTTATAGCCGGTGAGGTTTCCAAAGATCTCACCCGCAGAATTCTGTTACCCGAACACATATCCAAGGCACATGACGAAGGTGCTATTCATTTCCATGATGCGGACTATTTTCTTCAGCCCATATTTAATTGTTGTCTTATAAACATAGGAGACATGTTAGACAACGGCACGGTGATGAACGGCAAAATGATAGAGAGTCCGAAGTCATTCCAGGTGGCTTGTACGGTGCTCACGCAGATAATCGCGTCCGTTGCGTCGTCGCAGTACGGCGGACAGTCCGTGGATATGTCGCATCTCGGCAAATATCTGCGCCGTACGAAAGAAAAGTATATGCGCCAGTGCGACGAGCAGCTCGGGAAAGGGGTGTCAAAGGCAGAGAAGCAAAAGATTGTTTCCATGCGTCTTAAAGATGAGCTGAAAGCGGGTGTGCAGACCATTCAGTATCAGATAAATACGCTCATGACTACAAACGGTCAGTCGCCTTTCGTAACGCTTTTCCTCTACCTCAGAGATGACGATCCGTATATCGAAGAGAATGCCATGATAATAGAGGAGGTGTTGCGCCAGCGATACCAGGGCATAAAGAATGAGGTGGGAGTCTATGTGACCCCTGCGTTCCCCAAGCTCGTGTATGTACTGGACGAAAACAACTGTCTCAAGGGCGGCAAGTACGACTATCTCACGAAGCTTGCCGTAAAATGCTCGTCCAAGCGTCTCTACCCTGACTATATTTCGGCAAAGAAAATGCGCGAAAATTACGAGGGGAACGTATTTTCGCCCATGGGTTGCCGTTCGTTCTTGGCGCCGTGGAAGGATGAGAACGGGAATTATAAATTCGAGGGGCGGTTCAATCAGGGCGTCGTATCGCTCAATCTGCCTCAGATCGGTATACTTGCGCGCGGCGACGAGACCAAGTTCTGGGAGCTGATGGAAGAGAGGTTGCAGCTGTGCTATGAGGCGCTTATGGTGCGCCACAATTCGCTTATGGGCGTAATCTCTGACGTCTCTCCCATACATTGGCAGTACGGCGCTATAGCGCGGCTTGATAAGGGCGAGAAGATAGACAAGTACCTCATGGGCGGATACTCCTCCATATCTCTGGGATATATAGGGCTGTATGAGGTTACCGAACTTATGACGGGAGAGTCGCATACCACGCCTAAGGGCCGGGAATTTGCCGTTAAGCTGATGCAGTGTCTGCGCGACCACTGCAACAAATGGAAGAAAGAGACCAACATCGGCTTCGCGCTCTACGGTACGCCTGCAGAGTCGCTGTGCTATCGCTTCGCGCGTATAGACAAGGAGCGCTTCGGGACTATAAAGAATATCACGGACAAGGGGTATTATACCAACAGTTATCACATCGACGTGCGCGAGCCGATAGATGCGTTCTCCAAGTTCCGGTTCGAGAGTCAGTTCCAGAAAATATCCTCGGGCGGTGCCATCTCGTATATCGAAATACCCAATATGCGCCAAAACTTAGAGGCGATGGAGGATATAGTAGGATTCATATATGACAATATCCAGTATGCCGAATTCAACACAAAATCGGACTACTGTCATGTCTGCGGTTATGACGGCGAGATCATTGTAAATGATGATATAGAATGGGAATGCCCCGTCTGCCATAACAAAGACCAGCGCAAGATGAACGTAACGCGCCGTACGTGCGGATATCTCGGCGAGAACTTCTGGAACGTCGGCAAGACTAAGGAGATCAAGGCGAGGGTGCTTCACTTATAAAGACATAAAAAACACAGACGTTAATCCGTGCGCCGCGTATATGCCGAGGAAAGCGACATGCGCGGCGCACGGCTTGTATGCGTGAGAATAAGGGAAACGGACGGGGGAGAAGCCCCGTGAGAGAAAACGAATCATGAATTACGCGACCATAAAATGGTATGACATATCCAACGGCCCCGGCGTACGCGTTTCGCTGTATGTCAGCGGGTGCAGAAATCGTTGTAAAAACTGCTTTAATCCCGAGACATGGGATTTTGCATACGGCAATCCGTTCACGAAAGAGGTGGAGAACAGTATTTTAAAGGGGCTCGAACCTGAATACATAAAGGGGTTTTCGCTCTTGGGCGGCGATCCGTTCGAGCCCGAGAATCAGCTGGCACTGGTAGAATTTATGGAACGGCTGAGAAAGGCATATCCGAACAAATCGGTGTGGTGTTATACCGGCTACGATTTTGAGGCAGACCTTTTGACGGGCAAGAAAGGTGACCCGGACGTAACCATGAGGATGCTCAATTGTATAGACGTGCTCGTGGACGGAAAATTTGTCGAAGCGCTTAAAAACTTAAATCTCAGATTTCGCGGTTCGTCAAACCAGCGTATAATTCTCGTCCGGCCATCGATCGAGACGGACGATATTGTGCTCTGGGACGATGGTTAAGCGGTCAGAAAAGACCTGAAGAGAGAAAATGTAAAAGCGGCAATATAAGTGCCGCGGAGGAGTCCTGATGGAAGTGGGTATAAAAAAATTGAGAGATAAGGCGAGGACGCCGGTATACGGCAGCACCTATGCCGCAGGTGCAGATCTGTATGCGTGCCTCGACGAGGACGAGATCATTCCCGCAGGCGGCACTGCGGTAATACCGACGGGGATTGCGCTTGAGCTTCCCGTAGGCTGCGCAGGGCTTATATATGCGCGGAGCGGACTTGCCACAAAACAGGGGCTGGCCCCTGCGAACAAAGTGGGCGTCGTCGACTGTGATTATCGCGGCGAGGTGAAAGTGGCGCTGCATAACCATTCCGCCGAGGAGCGTACGGTATCGTGCGGAGACAGGATAGCGCAGCTCGTCATAACGCCGTATATAACGGCCGTATTCAATGAAAAAGACGAACTTTCGTCCACCGTAAGAGGAGAGGGCGGTTTCGGGTCGACCGGAAGAAAATAATTGCGAGAATAAAGACGCTGCGCACCTGCGGCTTTTAATAAAACCAAAATTTTCTGCCGGCATGTACGCGCGGCGCGATTCGGCCGGCCGGCTAGGCGAGTCGGGGAATATACTTGACAAAACTCGCGCCGGATAGTAAACTTAAGCTTAAAGAAAAAGCATCTTCGCGCCGGGTTTTCCCTGACGTATTTTTGAGTTTCGGAGTTACTGTTATGGCAAAATATTATCTCGGACTGGATATCGGAGGAATGAGCGTCAAGGGGATAATCCTTGATGAAGAGGGGCATCCGCTTGTGGAGGACTGCGCCATAACAATGCATGAAAGAGGCGGGGACGGAATGTGCGAGAGCATATCCGAACTTGCGCTTACCCTTATTTCGAAATGCGGGGCAAACAGAAAAGAAGTTAAAGTAGGAGTGGGTTGTCCGGGTGTTATAGACAGTGCGAACGGCGTGCTTGTATTTGCCGGCAACCTCAATCTGCGCAATTATCCGTTGGTCGCAAAGCTCGGATCGCATATAGGCTTGCCCGTAAAGATCACCAACGACGCCAACGCCGCGGCGCTCGGCGAGGCGACTTTCGGTGCGGGCAAGAATTATAAAGACAGTGTTTTGGTAACGCTCGGTACGGGTGTAGGCGGCGGAATCATTATAGACGGCAAACTGTTTGAGGGGCACGGCTCCGCAGGTGCCGAGATAGGTCATATGGTTATAGAGCGGCACGGCGAGAACTGCACGTGCGGACGGCGCGGCTGTTTCGAGGCTTACTGCTCCGCGACCGCGCTCGTAAGACGCACGAAACGGCAGATGGAAGATAATCCCGGTTCTGCAATGTGGACAAAGTATACGGCCGATACGGCCACAGGCAAAACGCCGTTCGAGTTCTGCGATTACGATATAGACGCACGAGAGGTTGTTGACTGGTATCTCAAGTATCTGTCATGCGGCATAGCAAACCTTGCAAATGTGTTCCGGCCCGAAGTAATCATGATAGGCGGCGGAGTCAGCGGACAGGGTGACAAGCTTATCGTTCCTCTTCAAAGACTCGTGGATAAGGAACTCTTCGGGGGTACAGACTATGCGCCCGTAAAGATTGTAAAGGCCTCGCTCGGAAGCAAGGCCGGAGCATACGGCGCGGCGGCTCTCGTAATGAAGGAGTAGCTTTTATGACCAAGGACATACCCGAAATAGTTCTCCAGCGTCTTCCGATGTACCTGAACTACTTAAGGTCGCTGTCCGACGAGGAGAACGAATATATCTCCTCAGGCGCAATAGCGGCTGCGCTGAATATGGGCGAGGTGCTGGTGAGAAAGGATTTGGCCTATACAAGTGCGGGCAGACCCAAGGTCGGATACCGGCGCGCGGAGCTTATATTCTCCTTGGAGGAGGTTTTAGGCTGCAACGTAAAGAAGAACGCTATCATAGTGGGTGCCGGCGGACTCGGCAAGGCGCTTTTAGGTTATACAGGCTTTGTCAATTACGGGATAGACGTCGTGGAAGCGTACGACAGCGACCCGGGCAAGACGGGTATGGAAGTAGGCGGAAAGAAGATATGCGCCGTGGAAGAGCTTGAAAGGGGTGTCCGCGAATACAGTCCGACTTTGGCTATAATAGCCGTTCCGGCTCAGGCGGCACAGGCGGTGTGCGACGAGCTTGTTTCAGCAGGGATTAAAAGCATTCTGAACTTTGCTCCCGTTCAGCTTCGCGTTGAGGAGGGGGTTACGGTTCGCAATATAGACGTGGCGGCGAACCTCGCCGTGCTTACAAGCATGCTGCAGGCAAAGTAATTTTAACGGAACAACAGTGTTGAAGTATCCGATTGCCGGCGAAATTGCGCCCGAATATGATTTTACGAGACCTTCGTACGTACCATATGTTACTTTGGTTCAAGAAAAGAGAATCGAGGGGTTGAATACAAGCAAAGCAATAGATTGCACCGGCAGGTCGTAATAGTTTGTCGTTGCAATATGAGCCGGACGATAAAAGTTTGCTTGCTTTTGAGGCGGGCGAAAATCAAACCGGAAAAGTGTGTATACTAAGGCACAGACGGATACTTTTACAGAGAATATAGGACAGCGGATAAAGGAAAGCGTAGAAATTTTTATGGGGTTAGATAAAACGGAATATTCATTTTAAAGGAGCTGTTGCGTTTTAGCGGCGGCTCTTTTTGCGCGTTTGCTGTTTAAAACGGATTGAATTTTGCTATCTGAAAGATAATAACGGAATAGCGAGCGTTTGAAAATTTGCGGGACACCGTATCGGCTTCAGAAAATTATAAGCTGCAGGATTCTCCGGGCAAGAACGGTAAGACGGCAGATCGGAAAATGTCTTTAAGCGGCATAGCGTTAACCGTTAAAGGCGGGGCGCAGGAAATCGGAAATAATTTCGGTAATTGCGGGACAATAGATTATTTTTCGTAATTTTTCATGTAAAAAAATAGAAAACTGACACGATTTTACCATAAAGCAGATATAAAAATACATATCAAATTCGCGGAATGAGCGTATAATTGAAGGGCGAAAGAAAGATACAAATTGTGTAAAAATTGTTCACATGAAACGCTTGAAAAGGCGCGGATAAAAAGCGACAGGACGAGGAAGTGCGTCCTGCCGTTTGAGTATTGTTTTTTAGAGAGAATTCAGGTATTAGATGTGCGGTATTGTACGGGAGTAATGCCCACCTCGCGTTTGAAGACTTTGGTGAAGTAGTTGTAGTCGCTCATACCGACCCGAGATGCGATCGCGTATACCGGAAGGCTTGTGGTTTTGAGCAGTCTGCAGGCTTTGTTTAAGCGGCATTGCTTTATGTAATCGGCGACAGACGTGCGGAAGCATGTGTTGAACAGTCTGTAAATTTCTCTGCGTGACAGGAAGAACTGTCGGCAGAGAGTATTCACGTTGAGTTTTTGGGTAAGGTTTTCGTGGATGTAGGCCGAGATGCTGTCGCCCAATGTGCTGAGATCGACGGTTACATGATTGTCTATGTAGATGTGGTCGGCGCACATATTGAGAAAGAAGATGGCTGCGTTAATGCTTTCTTTGCGGTGGAGCGGCATATCATCGTACAGCGCGTGTATGTGATCAAAATCGAAGGCGAAATTTTTCAGTCGGCCGGCGATGGATGAAAAGTCGCTGTCGTCCGGGTTTTTGGTTTGGCCGAACATGATAAAGCCGATTATGTTATCGTCGTGCAAAATAGGCGTGATGCACTCTGTGAAGCCGGCGTGGCAGACGTATGAATATGGCGCGTGCGTCCTGCGGCATACAGAGAAAGCGTGCATGTCGCATTCGACGCATCGGGCGTTGACAACGGCGTCTGTACGGATATATCTGCACAGCTCGCAATATTTTTCAGGGTAATAGGCAAGCTCGTTCCCGTCGTTGTCAAGGCAGGAGATTTTAATGCCGGTCAGCTCATAGAAGTTGCGTAAAAGCTCATTGAGCTTGTCAATATTCCAGTTTATCATGATTTCGTACCGTACGCACGGATATTATATCACTCGGATATGGGCGAGGTCAAGATGCGATGAAGATGATATGTATTGCAGGTTCGTATTAAAAAGGCTTGCGGTGTGAGGAAAGAGAGATTCTTTCCGACTGCGGCAATCACGAACGGCTACATTGTCGAATATATATCTTAAGTTACATATACTTTATGTCAATCGGAGGAAAAAAGATGAAGAAGCTGTTATTTAACGACAATTGGCTTTTTTGCCGAGGGCTCGACGGGGCAGAGGAAAAGATCACGCTGCCGCATGATGCCATGCTGGGAGAGGAGCGGTCAGAAACGGCGCCCTCGGGTGAAGCCGGATGCTGGATTAAGGGGAACAAGTATGTATATATCAAGAGGTTCGTTCCCGAAAAAGATTGGGCGGATAAGAAGCTTATACTCGAATTTGAGGGTGTATACCAACGCGCTAAGATATATCTGAACGGCGAGCAGGTAGGTGCGCACGACTACGGCTATACCGGATTTTTTATCGATATAACCGGACTTCTTACCGAGGGCGAAAATGAGCTTAAGGTGGTTGCGGACAACTCGCGTCAGCCCAACTGCCGCTGGTATTCCGGCGCAGGCATCTACAGACCCGTGTGGTTATACATGAGCGAAGAGAAATATATTCTGCCCGAGGGGATAAAGGTAAAGACGCTTTCAATAGATCCTCCCGCAGTGAAGGTAAGCTCATGCACCTCGGCGGACGGAGACGTTAAGTTTACCATTCTGTCAGGGAAGAAGACGATAGCCAAGGCGTCTGCTAAAGCGGTAGACGGGGCGGCGTCGGCAGAGATTCAGCTGGACGAATGCGAGCTTTGGTCGCCCGAAAACCCGGTACTCTATACCTGTGAGGTTGAGTTTGCCGGTGACAAGGCGAGTGCTGAGTTCGGTATACGTACGGTAGAAGTGAGCGCGGAAAAAGGGCTGCGGATTAACGGCAAACAAACATTGCTTAAAGGTGCGTGCATACATCACGATAACGGCCTTTTGGGCGGATGCGCGTACGACTTTGCCGAGGAGCGCAGGATACGCCTTTTACAGAAAGTGGGATATAACGCGATACGTTGCGCGCATAACCCCTGCTCTAAAGCAATGCTCTCGGCGTGCGACAGGCTGGGAATGCTGGTAATGGACGAGTATATAGACGGCTGGTACGTGCATAAGAATCCGTATGACTATGCCGATCTTTTCGAGAAAAACTGGAAGAGCGATGTTGCGGATATGATAAACCGTGACTATAACCATCCCTCAGTCATAATGTATTCCATGGGCAACGAGGTGGGCGAGACGGCCAGCAAGAAAGGAATTGCGATCTCGGAAGAGATGACGCAGCTGTGTCACTCTTTAGACGATACAAGACCCGTCACATGCGGAATTAATATCTTCTTCAATCTTCTCTCGTCATTGGGATTCGGAGTTACATCGGATAAAAAGAGCAACAAGCTCAAGGCCGATATAGAAAAAGCTGAAAAAGAAGGCAAGCCAATGAAGAAGAAAAAGGCGGTAGGCTCGGAATTCTTCAATCAGCTTGCAGGAAAACTCGGCGCGAAATTCATGAAGTTCGGGGCGTCGTTACACGGCAGTGACGTGACCACGCGCAAGGCGTTTGCCAA
This sequence comes from uncultured Clostridia bacterium, assembly GCA_964383655.1. Lineage (GTDB taxonomy): Bacteria > Bacillota > Clostridia > Christensenellales > Borkfalkiaceae > Coproplasma. The sequence continues at coordinate 15,195 of CAYLIO010000010.1, forward strand.
ATTTGACGTGGCGGGATACAACTACGGAATAAAACGTTGCAAGAAGGATGTGAAGAAATATCCGAAGAGGATAATATGCGGAACGGAGACGTTCAGCTTCGATGTATGTAAGTTCTTAAATCTTGCTAAAGAACACCCCTCGATAATAGGTGACTTTGTCTGGGCAGGCATTGACTATCTCGGCGAATGCGGCGTGGGAGCATGGGAATATAGCAATTATGCACCCGATTTCTCGCATGGTTACGGTTGGATGACGGCAGGCAGCGGAAGACTTGACCTTTTGGGCAACGAGACGGGCGAGGCGCTGTACACGCGCGTGGCGTACGGGTTGGACGAGATTCGTATGTCGGTGGTGCCTGCGGACACCGCGACAGAGAAGCATTCGCCGGCGTGCTGGAGAATAACGAATGCGCGTGAATCGTGGTCGTGGAGCGGATGCGAAGGGAAGACGACATTTGTCGAGGTGTATACATACGCACCCCAAATCGCTCTTTTTGTAAACGGAAAGAAAGTCGGATGTAAAAAACGCGATAAAATAGACTGCCGTACAGTGTTCAAGACGAAATATTACGATGGTGAAGTATGTGCGGTAGGCTATGACAAGAATGGCAAGGAGATCTGTAGGGAAAAACTTGTCACCGCCGGCAAAGAGACAATGCTTACGGTATCGGCGGAAAATGATGTCGTGGGTAAGAACGATCTGTGCTATGTTCACCTTTGTCTTACCGATGAGAAAGGCAACGTAAAACCGCTCGAGCGCGACGAAATAACCGTGGAAGTGAAGGGCGGAGAATTACTCGCGGCAGGCGCTGCTTGCTCATATTATCCTCGCGGATATCTCACCGATACGGCGGATACATATTACGGCAGGGCAATGGCCATTGTAAAGCCTGTCTCAAACAAGATAACGGTAAGCGGCAAGAGTAAATTCGGGACATCAAAGTGTGTGATAGAAGTCAAAGAATAATGGAATAAAGGCTTGTAAAGCCGGTGAAGGACTTTATAAAACGTGTATCAGACGCGATAAAACGATGTTATAAATAGCGTGCTAAAATTATACTGCGGCGCCCGGGAACGGACGCCGCAGTATAAGATAAGGGCATGCAACAGGAACGGATGCGGGCCGAATCGCCTGTGTCGTAAGAAGATTAAAATAAAAAAATAAGGGGTGCATCGTGATAAGAAGAGAATATGTGAGCGATATGTCTGCGCTCTGCGGGGCCGAGAGGTTGTGCTATACCGAGGGCAAGGCCAAGGGCGTGGAGATTATAAGGGTATACAACGGAAAACTGAATTTTGACATCGTTCTCGACAGGTGTATGGATATATACAGGCTGGAGTATAAGGGTATGCCTGTATCTTATTTCAGCAAAAACGGACTCATATCGGCGCGGCTTACAGGGTCGGCGGCCTATCCGTATGAGAGCAGCTTCGACGGCGGGTTTATGTATACCTGCGGGTTGGATAATATAGGTTCTCCGGCAAAGCTTAACGGTAAGGATTGCATACAGCACGGCAGCGTGTCGTATATTCCGGCGGAGAATGTAAACGTTGTATGCGGATTTGAGGGGGAGGATTACTACGTTACCGTCACCGGCGTGATGAAATATACGGCGCTTTTCGGCAGCAGACTCATTATAAAGAGAACAATACGCGTGAAGTATCTCGGCAACGAGCTCGAGCTGAAGGATGAGATAGTCAATGAGAACTACGTGGATGACGGATATATGATTCAGTATCATACAAACTTCGGTTATCCCGTGCTCAATGAAAATACGAAATTGTTTGCCGATGTGTCATTTACCGAGGGCACGACGCCCGGGGCGGATACGACGCGGTGCTTCGTCTTTTCCAAGCCGATACCGGGCTGTGCCGAGCAATGCTTCATGCATACGCTCAATCACGGCGGAAAGGTTCAGGCTTCGGTGGAGGGCGAAAATTTGAGCATAGACCTTGTCTTCGACACAAAAGTGCAGCCCTATATGCTCGAATGGAAATATATGGCGTGCGGTGACTACGTGCTCGGACTCGAGCCTGCATCGACGCGCGCGTCGCGTAAGGAATATACGACGATAAAGCCTTTTGAGACAAAAAAACACGGCGTTAAATATATATTCAGAGAGAAAAACGGGGCATAAAAATTGAAGTACGCAAATTTGCCCTATGTGGACAAGCCCGTATCGAGGATAGTTTTCGGTACGGCGATAAAGGATATGCAGCGGGGAAAAAATTGCGACGAGCTGCTCGATAAGATTTTTGAGCTCGGCATAACGACGTTTGACACGGCGCGGTGTTATATGCTGGCCGAACGTGTGCTGGGAGACTGGATCTTAAGGCGCGGGCTGAGAGATAAGGTTGTAATACAGGCGAAAGGGGCCGTGGATGGTCTTTTGGGGAATAAGCGGATCAATGTGCGGTGTATAAGGTCGGATCTGGGCAAATCGCTTTCAGCGCTCAAGACGGATTTTGTGGATATATATATGCTCCATCGTGACGACGAACGCGTTGATGTCGGTATGCTTGTAGAGGCGCTCAACGAGCTTCATGCAGCCGGGAAGATAGGTGCATTCGGCGGCTCGAACTGGGGCCACGAGAGAATAGAGAAAGCAAACGAATACGCCTATGCGCATAACCTCATTCCTTTTTCGGTGTCCAGTCCTAATTTCGGGCTCGCAGAACAGATTAGAAGCATGTGGGGAAGCGGATGTGTCGCTATATCAGGTCCTTCAAACAAAGAGGCGAGAGATTGGTATAAAAAGACGCAGCTGCCCGTAATGGCTTATTCGAGCTTGGGCAGAGGACTGTTTTCCGGTAAAGCGAAAAGCGACGATGTGCGCAGTGTGAGCAAAATAATGGACAGGCCGGCAAGAAGGGGATTTCTGTCTGACGGGAACCTGGAACGACTGAGACGCGTCGAATTGTTTGCAAAAAAGCACAAAACGACTGTTCCGCAGACTGCGCTCAGCTGGATTTTTAATCAAGGTCTGAATGTGTTCGCGATCGTCAGCGTTACAAAGCCCGGGAATATGATGAAAAATATTGAGGCTTTGCAGCTCAAAATGACAAAGAGAGAAGCTGACTATCTGAACCTCGAAGCCGACAGTATGGATTAGTTATAAAGGGGGCAAGCAATGGATTTGCAAAGAGTAAGCTTAATGACGTTCCCTATGCTGCGCGATACGGTTGCGGGAACAATGAACGCAAGAAAAATAGTGGCGCTCGCGGCACAAAACGGTATAGGATGTCTCGATTTGATAAACCTCGATGAAAAGACTTCCGAGAAGTATATTGAGGCCATGCAGAGAAGCGGCATAAAATCAGGGTGTTATTCGGCCTCTGTCGGTTGTCTTAAATCCAAACAGGAGATAATCGAAGGCGTAAGGAGAGCGGTACGTGTTGCGAAAATTCTAGGGTCGGAAATGATAATGCTCATTCCCGCAGGATTGGCAACGCTCGGCCGCTTCAAAAAGATGGGGCGCACCCGTTCGGTTGACATACTCGTACAATACTTTAGATGCGCGGTCGACATTGCTTCGGCCGAGGGGATATCGGTGATGTTTGAAAATATGCCCGATGTATCGTCGTATCTGAAGACGGCGGATGAATGCGAGAAACTTTTAACCGCCGTTCCGGGGCTTAAGCTTGCCTTTGATAGCGGGAACACATTGACGTGCGGAACGCCGGCGATCGAATTTTATGAAAAGCTTAGAGAGTATATAGCGCACATACATGTGCGCGATGTCAAGCCGGTATGCGGAATACTGAAAACATGCTGTTACGGAAAAGGAAGAATTGCGCTTAAGCCGCTGCTCGAAAAAATGTTGTCTGATGGGTATGACGGACTGTTTGCTATAGAATATTGTCATCCCGCGGGATTGTTTTCAGGTCTTTCGTCACACGATAGATTCGTAAAACGGTTTCTGCCCCTTCTTAAACAGGTGTAGAGCTATATAAATAATTTTTTTGAAATTCACCGGAATCGGGACCTGTTGATAATTGAAATACAGTTGCCGAATCTGTGAGCGGCGTTAAACGGATATTAAGGAACCGAGCTTTATAATAAATAATTCTCCGAGACAAAATAAACATCGCGCTCTGCAGGCAGAGAGCGATGTTTATTTGTTTGTTTTTTTAAAAAAAATGCTTTTCTGCATTGCCGTCTGATTCTCGGTGCGGAACGCCTTAATTTATGGGAGCCGTACAGGTCGTCAAAGAGGTTAATAAATTATGCGGTTGTGGCCGTCTTTGTGGTAAAGTAAGAACAATAAGCAAACAGGAGGCATTGCAATGAAAGTTAAAGATTGTGCAAAATTATGGCTTGACGAGGTGAAGTCAGGCGGGCGGAAATGGCAGACGTACGTAAAGTATGCAAAGATTATTGAGCTGCGTATACTGCCGCAGATGGGCGAAACGGAGACGGAGGAGTTGAACGAAGCCGCATTGCGCGAATTTTTGTCGCGTCAGAGGGGCATGAAGAGCGGGCGCGAACTGGCTTCATCGACAATTAATCAGATTATTGCGGTACTGAACGGGATATTCGCGTATGCAGCAGAGAAGGGGATGATTTCAGCAGGTGTAAAGGTGCGCATGAGAGGCAGACGCAAGCCTAACAAAGGCGCGGATGTGTTTGACAGGTATGAGCAGGCAAGGCTCGAACGCGAGATAGAGCGGTGGTGGGAACATAATCCGCGATGCGAAGGATACCGTCTTGCCCTGTACACGGGTATGCGCATAGGCGAGCTCGCCGCGCTGAGGTGGCAGGATGTGGATCTCATCAGCGGAACAATAAACGTTGTGAGGGAGGCGTATTATACAGAGGACGGGGAAGGGGGATACCGCACGTTCATAGATACTCCCAAATCATTGAGTTCGGTGCGTATCGTGCCCGTGCCCGACAAATTGAAAAAGTACTTGCGCAGGTTGCGCGCGGCTTTTCCGTGCAGCAGGTATGTTCTTGCCGGCAGGGACGACGGAGTGATAAACATCGGTGCTTTCCGCAGGTCCTTCATTTCGTTGCAGAAACGTTGCGGACTGCGTGTGCGTAACTTTCACGTGTTAAGGCATACATATGCTACTCGTCTGCTTGAAGAGGGTGCGGATTTCAAAACATTGAGTGAGCTTCTCGGTCATGAAAGCCCCGCCGTGACCATGCGTGTGTATGGGCACACGCTTATGCGTACAAAAAAATTATATGTTAACAGGCTTGGTAAACTGTTGCGCGGAACGTGTGAAGAATATGAACTGTAGGACCGGGCTCACTATTTG
>CAYLIO010000011.1:0-20447 GCA_964383655.1 uncultured Clostridia bacterium
GCAATCGATACCACATCCGTCCTCCCGCCGCACGCCGTCATAATCGCAAGCCCGACAAATGTCGCCGCGAGGTACGCCGCAAACAACAGTGTCCCTTTTCTCATTAATGCTCCTCCTGTTTATCGGTTTATTATGACATCATCATAAAACCGAACAAATTTTTTACATTTAAATATTTCACAACATGAGCATTATTTTTCCTACCCTGCACGCAGGGTGCACGTGTTACAATTCCCGCAATCACAAACGGAATCCCGTCTTTGATAGTTAACGCTATATTTTATTAAAGCAGTTTTTTTCACTTGCCGCACAATATTTACGAAAAAGAATATAAATGCTTGCACAGACCATCATTTTTTGCTAAAATGATTTGGCTGTGCTAGGTGGGGAGTCAGCGGTGCCCTGTACCTGCAATCCGCTATAGCAGGACTGAATTATCTCTCTCGACGTGACAGATGGAAGGCTGCGCTTTGTAAGGGGTGTTGATCGCAAGGTCTTATGCAACCGGAAACTGCGAACCGTGTCAGGATAGGAATATAGCAGCACTAAACAGCCGGAAGGTGTGCCATAAGGTAGCTTTGCGGGAGCTACCTGCATTGTTTACGCTTCGGTCTGTTGCGGCAAAAGAGATTGCACAGTTTTTTAGTCACATCCGGCCGCCAAGGAACATTCCCTTTGCGACCGTTATTTTTTTGCTTTATGTATATCAAGGGTCCGGCAAAACCTTTTGCCGGACCCTTGATTATCTAATTATTAACAGATCATTTGAAGTCGAAACATATATCGCATATATGTTATCAATCGTCGTCACCGGATGAGCTAGTAGACGTCGTAGTTGTAGTCACAGCGGTTGTCGATGAGCTATCGGATGAGGAGCTGTCGGATGTTGTTGTCGTAAGACTTGTAAGATCCTCGAATCTTTCCTCATATATCGTAACCGTTACATCTTCCTTATAATACCTGTACAGAATATTTGTCTGCTGATTTGAGGATCCATTCTCGAGTTCAGTCTTGACATACTCATAGAACAGATTCTCAAACGTACCTTCTTGGTCAACTCTGCCATCCCAGTCGGGTTCATAGCTTACTTTACCCGGTTCAAGCACGGCGGTCACATATATAATATGCCAGCCGTAGTCGCCGGCGCACACTATAAATGAACCTGCGCCGCCATCATTAATCGCATACTGCGCCGCATACTCAAACTCTTCGATGTAGTCGGTGTCATATGCGCTGACGGTATAACCTATATACTCGGATAAAACACTCGTATCCGTCGTATATGCGTACTGGAGCTCGTTTACGGCGCTCAAAGCCTTGTATGCATTGGACTCGGAGTCTCTGTTGAGAAGCTCGGCATAAGCATTAAAATTCCCTTCAAATTCACCTTTAATGTCTACCGTACCGTATGCGTATATGAATTTGGAATAATCTATCTCTTCTTCATCGCCGCTGCCGTCGGTAAAATCAGTCTGACTGAAGTAAGCATTATTCCCTGCTGTCGTATCGTTGTATTCAAGTGATTCGCCGTCCGCATAATATGACCAATCTACAGTACCGTCGCCCAACACAAACTCAATATAATTTTCAAACTCGTTTAAAACGCCATCTATACTGAGCTCGTTGGGAATGACGGTGTATGTCTCTTCGTCATCGTTTAAATACGCAATGCCGTTATAGGAATACAGACCTGTATATTTTTCAATCTCCTCGTATCTTCCGTTTGAATTTATCAGATTGTCTTCAAAGAAAAGTATCGTGCGTCCGTCATCCTTGCCATAATATTCACCATCGAGTATAGTCTCTGTAGCATCGAAGCTGTAGTCTATACCGCCGTTAAACCAGCTTGTGCGCTGATCTGTCGTTTTAATCTTCTTCAAGAGCTCATTACGGAACACATAATACTGGCTGTCATTATAAACATCGTTTCCAAGTCTGTCAGCGTATTCGTCCAAAAGAATGTTCTGCTGCTCGCTGAACGGCACGAGTATGTTGTATACAAATCCGAATTTGCTTTCATTATCGTCGTCCGTTCCGGGCGTGTAGAGTATAAACGACGTATCGGAAACACTGCTCATGGCAGTCTCGAAGTCGGAGGTTGAGGCATCGTATGTTGCTTTCTGTTGGGCTAAAAGCTCATCATATCTTTTCTGCAGATAAGAGTAATCTTCATCTTCACCGCTAATACTCGGTTCAAGTACGTTTTCGACGTACAATTCCAGATAATTGGTCAGAAACTGCTGTCTCAAAAGCATCAGATAAAGCGACTGAACATACGTAAGACTAATGACATCCTGCACGTCGTCATCGTCTGCTATCATATAGTTGGTGTTGAGCATGCCGAGGAAGTCGTTGTACGCTTTCATACGCGTATATTGCGTCGTCCCTTCAATCTGGTCTTCTTTGTATTCACCGCTCAGACCGCGTGTATAACCATCAAAGCCTGTGTATACGTTATAATTGAGAGTCTCAGGATCGTTGTTTACCTTCGGATAGTAGTTTTCCACTTCGGTATCCACGCCGGTGGGCAGCGTCGCGGAAGACGAATCGGTAGTGTCATCCTCGTCGAGGATCTGCCGTTCGTAATTGTCTATTGAACTGTTTATGGACGTGTACAAGTTATACTTTACGAGCATGACATAGCTGATTTCCTCATCATTCTCATAAGAATCAACATCTGCCTGATATTCAAGCAACCACTCATATCTGTCGGAGTCCTCTTCAAAAGATAAATATTTATCAACAACGCTTTCCGCCGTCGTCAGGCCATCATAGTTTGACTCTGTCATATTTTCAAGAGTCTCCAGCGTGGCGTATTGAATAAGAATCTCGTTCTGTATAAGCGTCTCTGCAATCGTCTCAAAGGCCTCGCCGTATGTGGTGGTTCCGTCCGACACGAGCGATGCTCCTGAATTGAGGAACATAACGACAAGCTCGCGCTTTGTTATGCCGGACGCTTCAGTTATGGCATCAGTGTATTCGTCAAGGCCATCCTCTGTAAGCAGCTCTTCGTCCGAATCTGTTATATCCACTTCGGCTATAATCTGATTCATGTTCGCCTGCGAATCGGTCGAGACAAGATCACAGCCGGCGAGAGTCGCCGTGCATGCGATGCTAGCCGCAAGTACTAATGTAAGAACTTTGCTTCCTTTCTTCATTAACATTTTCTCCGCGTTTTATAAACCTGCACTGCCCGTAAAATCAAAAGATTTCACAAGCACAATAGACATTATATAATAAATCAATATTTATAGCAAATCTTTTTTTTGGAAATTTAAGTGAAACTTGACGCAAATTTTAGAAATTTTGTCATTTCAAGCATTGTCTTGGCCGGATTATTTCGCGGAGCAAAATTGATCCTGGGCGCATTCAGCATGGATACGGATATTCGGCCCGCATACTCGTCCATCGCCGCCTTAATCTTCTTGTCGCCGAGAACGGACAGCGATGCAAGCTCAAGATACGCCGCGCTCGCGCTTACGGATATTCGGGATACATCGAACGCTGTTGCATACGATTTCATAACGGCTATTATAAGCAGATTGAGCACTTCGTCCGGAATATTTCCATAGTTTTCCTCTATGGACATACATATTCGCTTATAGTCGTCAACAGAGTGTATCTCGGCAATTTGTTTGTAGCAGTCCATTCTCCCCGCAGGTGATTCTATATAGCTTTCCGGGATATATGCCGTCGTCCTGATATCCAGCTCGACAACCTTCTTACTTTTTCCGTCTATCTCCTCTTTGAGCATCTTGGAGTAGAGCTCATAACCTACTTTGTCCATATGTCCGTGCTGTTCGGCTCCCAGCACGTTGCCCGCACCGCGTATTTCCAGGTCACGCATGGCTATTTTAAATCCCGATCCGAGTTCGGTGAATTGCATTATGGCCTTGAGCCTTTCAGACGCATTAGACGTGATTACCTTCTCCGGCTTGTATGTAAAATAGGCCTGTGCAAGACGCGAACTTCTGCCTACTCTGCCCCTGAGCTGATAGAGCTGGGCAATACCCAATCTGTCGGCGTCTATTACAATAATGGTATTGGCGTTGGGAAGGTCTATTCCGTTTTCTATTATGGTCGTAGTGACAAGTATATTCGTCTTGCCCGTATAGAACGACATCATATTCTCTTCTAATATGTCTTTTTCAATCCTGCCATGAATAAAGCATACTTTGCCTTCCGGCACAATCTGCTTTATTCTCTCGGTAAACGAGGCTATGCTCTCTACTCTGTTGTACAGAATAAAGACCTGTCCGTCCCTCGACAGCTCCCTTATGCAAGCGTCCCTTATCAACGTCTCCGTCTCTTCAACGACGTATGTCTGGACGGGCAGACGCTTGCCGGGCGGCGTGTTTATAGTACTTATGTCACGTATGCCGGAGAGCGACATATGCAAAGTGCGCGGAATGGGCGTTGCCGTCATGGTAAGGCAATCAACGTTATTCTTTATATGTTTGACTTTCTCTTTGTGCTCGACCCCGAACCGCTGCTCTTCGTCGAGAACTAAGAGTCCCAGATCATAGAACACCACATCGTCCGACAAAAGCCTGTGTGTGCCTATTATAAAATCCGTATCGCCGTTTTTGAGACGCTCCAACGTTTCTTTCTGTTGCTTTGGAGTAAGGAAGCGATTGAGCTTTTCTATACGTACACCGAAGTGCTCGAATCTCTGGACTGCCGTGTTGAAATGCTGTTCGCATAAAATGGTACTCGGACACATCAGCGCAGCCTGTTTACCGCCAAGTACGCATAGATACGCCGCGCGCAACGCAACCTCGGTCTTGCCGTATCCGACGTCGCCGCAGAGCAGTCTGTCCATAACCTTGGCCGAACACATGTCGTCCTTTATCTCCTGTATCGAACTGAGTTGATCAGGTGTCTCTTCATAGGGAAATTCATCCTCGAATTCCTGCATCATGACGATGTTTTCGGGGAAGCAATAACCCTTCTTTTCATTCCTTTGCGCGTACAATTCCTTAAGGTCGAATGCCATTCTCCTTATGGACAAACGCACACGCTCCTTGGCGCGCTCAAACTCTGTGCCGCCTATCTTGGAGAGAGCCGGCTGCTCCTGTCCGACATACCTGGAGAGAATATCCATCTGCTCGACGGGCACGTACAGAACATCGCCGCCCATGTACTCGATTGAAATATATTCCTTTATCCCGTCCAACGTCTTAATCTTTTTCGTGCCCGTAATCATGCCTATACCGTGTTTTTCATGCACGGCATACCGGCCTATCTCCGGCGCGAAGAACATATCGCCGCGCCTTTTCCGTATACGCGCGGTTTTCGCCGATTTCGTGTACAGATCCGAGCTGCCTATAACAGCAAGTTTTGACTCATGCAGCACAAAACCGTGCGGCATTTCCTCGGAACATATCGCCACCTTTGTAAGAGCCGACAATGTGTCCGGAAGCGGATAGACGGTTATTCCGTTCTCATCCAGAAGCGATGCAAGATTTTCCGTCCTGGACGCCGAACCGCTGAACAGTAGCACGCGATATCCGCCGGAGAGCCAATTTTTGACGTCTGTCACCAGCTGAGTGAATACGTTGAGATAGGACGGTGCCGGCGTCGAATGAAGCCTGTAGCTCTTAAGCGGACTGAAAAAGAATGTACTGCCGAAAAAGGCCTGGAGACTTAACCCGCGAAAACTCTTTATCCGCTCACAAAAAGTTTGCCTGTCAATGAGCTGGTCAAAAGAGAAGTCGAACACCTCTCCGCCGGCCTTAAGTTCGCTAAACCTGTTCTTATGCTCGCTGTGTAACGCGTCCATCCTGTCACTCAGCGTTTTACACTCGTCGAATATGATGAGCGTATCCTCTCCTATTGCGTCAAACAGCGTACATTTCGATGACAGAACGGGCATGAGATAGGACGCGCCGACAAAATGAATGTTTGACTCGGCTTTCTCTATGATATCGTCCGCGATGGCGCGCGCCCTGCCGTATGCATTAACGTCGGGGAAAGTTTTAAGCCCGTCTGAGAACGCCTTTTTGATGCGCGGGAGATCGTCCGGCGAAATCACCGTCTCGGCGGCGGAGAGCACTCTCACCTGCTCTGCTTCCTCAAGCCTTTCGCCCGAGACAAGGTCGTACGGTCGTATTCTCTCTACGACATCACCGAAGAAATCGATGCGTACCGGGTTTTCGCAATTTATCGGGAAGATATCCAGGATGTCGCCCCGGACGGCAAAACTGCCCTTTGATTCCACATCGTATTCACGGGTGTAGCCCATATTTATGAGGCGTGAGGCAAGATTGGAATAGTCCGTCTCGCCGCCCTTTTTAAACACAATGCTCTCACCCTCTGCGGGAAAAAGCTGCAGTGCCGACTCGATATCGCACACGACTATTCTCGCGCCCGAGCGTATCCGGTCTGCAGCAGTAAGGCGTGCATACAGCGCATCGCCGGATACCGCATCCTTATAGAAAAGAACATCATTTTTAGCAGGAAGACACACCGTCTCTTCGCCGGTGAGCGTCTCTATGGCCGGCGCCGCCCTTGACGCCGAGACCGGATCGGGAGTCAGGTATAAAATCCTGCCCTCAATAAGCGATGCAACGAGATATTTATGCGAATCTGACACGCCGAAGACCGCCGTCGGCACGCCGCGGCGGATATCCTCGCCCGGGGAGATATATTCCCCGCCTAGATTTTCGTAAGTAAAAAATTTGCTCTTCAACCTGATTTTACCGCTAAATGACGCCGACCATTTAAACAAGGTCAGCCGTTATATTTTGTCATAACCTCATCGACGGTGCTGCCGCACGCCAAAGCCGTTGCCGCATCCGCCGCCCTGCCGCACGCATCTATGAACAGCCGATAGTCCTCTTTTCTGACTTCGGACAATACATAGTCTATGATGGGAATATCTATGCCGCTGTCGCCGATCCCTATGCGTATGCGCACAAAATCCTGCGTACCGAGCTCGGCGACGATCGAGCGCATGCCGTTATGCGTTCCCGCACTGCCGAAAGGCCGAATACGTATTTTACCCTTCGGAATGTCTATATCGTCGTATATGACGACGAGCTTCGAGCTGTCAACGCCGTAGCGCTTAAGAAGCTGCTTTACAGCTATACCGCTGCTGTTCATGTACGTGACGGGCCGCGCTATAACCACCTTATTTCCGTCAATATACGCCTCTGCCACATACGAAGAGCACGTCTTTTTTTTGAATTTTGCGCCGAGTTTTTCTGCAGCATCCGCAGCAGCGTTGAAGCCCATGTTATGAAAAGTTTTGGCATACTTTTCGCCCGGGTTACCAAGCCCGACTATTACATACATACAAAAGCACCGCCCGTCTAACTAAAACGCCACAGCTCTTGCTCTACTGTGGCGCAACACTTTCTCTTTTTTCCGTTTCCAAGGCGTCAGTCATATATTTTTGACATCGGCTTGTCAAGATATACGTTCTCTATTGCCGCTGCAAAGATGGATGCCGTTGAAATGGTCTTAAACTTTTTCAACATCTTCTCTTTGGGGATGTTTATAGTATCGAGCATTGCAAGCTCGGATATCGGAGATGCATCGAGTCTCTCTATCGCGGGACCGGAGAGCACGCCGTGCGAGCAACATGCGTAGATCTCCTTTGCGCCGGCGTCCCGAAGCGCTTTCGCGCCCTGGACTATGGTCCCGGCCGTATCTATCATGTCGTCGACCATGAGACATTTCTTGCCCTTGACGTCGCCTATGATATTCATCACTTCCATAACGTTCGCCTTGGGTCTGCGCTTGTCTATTATCGCCATCTTGGCGTCCATTTTGGCCGCCACCTTTCTGGCGCGCGCTACCGATCCTATGTCGGGGGATACGACCACAAAATCGTCATCCACCTTGGGCTTAAAATAATTGTACAGCGTGGGCCCGCCTATAAGGTTGTCAAGCGGTATATCGAAGAAACCCTGAATCTGCATACAGTGCAGATCCATTGTAAGCACCCTGTCCGCCCCCGCAGAAGTTATCAAGTTAGCAACAAGTTTAGCAGTAATCGGCTCTCTCGAACGCGCCTTTCTGTCCTGACGCGCATAACCGAAATAGGGCATGACCGCCGTTATGCGGCCCGCGCTCGCGCGTTTTGCGGCGTCTATCATGATAAGCAGTTCCATAAGATTGGTGTTTACCGGGTTTGATGTGGATTGTACCAAAAACACATCCTTCCCTCTTATGGATTCCTCGTACCGGACATAGATTTCGCCGTCCGAAAAATGAGTCACCTCTATATCGCCTAAAGCCGTATTCAGCTTCAAGGCGATTGCCTCAGCGAGCGGTCTGTTCGAATTACCCGAAAAAATCCTGATCTCGTTGCCGTGATTTATCATTGGGGATTTGCCTCCGGAATGATTTTTACATTCAAAAAACCCTGCCGCAAATGCCTGCCGCACGGTCTTCTTTTTTTGCTATGACTCTGTCGCCTTTGAACAAGAATATTGTATATTCAACATGTGTTCTTTGTCAACTTTTATGACAAGGAATTATTTTTGATTTGCATAAGTTACGACAAGTCTTGCATTTTTTGCGTCTTTTCACGCATTCCCGCAAAGAATCCGCTCAATATTTCGGAGCACTCCTTTTCCATTATTCCGCCTTCCGTCTCTGTTTTGTGGTTGAGTACCCCGGAGTCGGCTATTATATCGGTGAGCGAGCGACCCTTAGCCTCATATGCGCCAAAAAATACTTTTTTTATCCTCGCGTTTAAAATCGCACCCATGCACATGGGGCATGGCTCCAGCGTTACGTAGATCTCGCAGTCCGGTATTCTCCAGCTTTTAAGTTTTTTGCACGCTTTTTCTATCGCCTCCATCTCGGCGTGCGCCGTCGCTATCTGACGCGACGTACGCCTGTTGTGACCGCGTCCTATTATCTTGCCGCCACACACGACGACGGCGCCTATGGGCACCTCGCCTTCGTCATATGCCTTTTCAGCGCACTTTAAGGCAGCCTTCATGAATTTTCTTTTTGTGTCTTTCTCCATATCCTTTCCCCGCATCGCCGCAATTTATTTGTGATACTCCGATCCGGTATTGATCATGTATGCGCGGTAGATCTGCTCCAAAAGCACGACGCGCATCATCTGGTGCGGGAATGTCATATCCGAGAAAGAGAGCTTTAAATCGGCTCTGTCCTTCACTTTGCCGGAAAGCCCGCATGAAGAGCCTATTATAAAGCTTATCTCCGCACCCTTATCGTACAGTTTCTTCATCTCTGCGGCAAAACCCGGACTCGAAAACTTTTTGCCTTCTATGCACAGAGCGACTACATACCCCTTTGCCGCGCGCAAAACGGCGTCCGCCTCATCATCGAGACTCTTACCCTCGGCTATCTCTGAAATGTTGAGACTTATGAAGCGCGTGAGACGTTTTGCGTACTCACTTACGGCGCTGCGGAAGTAATCTTCCTTTATTTTACCCACGCAAACAATGTTTATCTTCTGCATCTCGATTCCCTATCCCAAAAAACCGTAGACAAGCGTACTCAGCCACATGAGCGTGAGCGCGACAATACCCGCAGCCGCGGCAATGAAGAAGCGCTTCACGCCGCCGGGAGCCGGTTTCGACACGATTTTATTCTCCGTTATGAGATATACGAGCGACGCTGCAAAGCAGAGTGCGGCAAGCGCAGTGATGAGCACCGCCGCCCAAAGAGGCGCCATGTCGAATATCGTGCCGTTTGTATCCAGACCGCAAGCACCGAGAATGATTATTACGGCATTGTTCAAAAAATGCGCTATCATGCCCGGCACTGCCGAGCGTGCCCGCACGGCAAGCAACGCATACACGCAGCCGCATACAAACTGGTAGATGGTCTGAACAGGGTTTGCATGAAAGAGAGCAAAGCACAAACCGCATATAAAAATAGTATTTAACGTTCCCGCCTCACGCTCGGTATTGTTTAAAATGATGCCGCGAAAGAGCGCCTCTTCAAAAACAGCGGGCATAAGCGCCACCGCAAAAAGTGCAAGCACGACATATCCGCCGGATAAGTCAAGATAATACGACCCTATGCTTGAATCATAGCCGCAAAGAGAGAGAAGCCTCTCTGCCGCGATATTCAGCCAGCTTAACGAAAAGAGCAGCCCGAACACCAAAAAAACAGAGATAACGCAGTACTTCGGCTCGGTGCGAAGGGGCACCGCAAGCCTGAAAGGCACTCTCCTCGTCTTTAAAATTACCGCCGATGTTATAGCAATCGCGACGGGTGACACGAGATAATTTACGTAGACGTATGCAGGAGATGATGAGCCGAAATCGCACAGACTCGATACGATGCTGAAAATCATATACAAAGCCAAGTAGACAAAAACGGCCAGCGAGTACGCGAGACCGCCCGTTGTGCTGCCCGGACCCCTCGAAAGCATTTTCTCTTCCATGGAAAGAATTATAAACCAAACCTTACTTTAAAGTAAATTAATTGTTTTACATTTAGCCCGAAATGTAATAAAATACCTCTCGTAAACCACTCAAACCAAAAGCGAAAAGGTACGGGCCATGAGAATTCTGGACACATCCGAAATAGAGAACGCAGTCTATACCGCAGCGCTTGAAGCAGGCGTAAATCTCACCGAGTCTTGCAAAAAATCATTATGCGACGCTTATCGCGCCGAGAAAGACGGCGCTTCCAAATTTGCGCTCGGCACTCTCATAAAAAACAGCGAAATCGCAAAAGAAAATGCTATGCCCGTATGCCAGGACACCGGAATGGCAGTCGTTCTTCTTGAGATCGGAAACGAGGTTTTTCTCTCGGGGAAACCTGTGCATGAGGCCGTGGACGCCGGCGTGCGCCGCGCCTACGAAGACGGATACTTCAGAAAATCCGTGTGCGACCCGCTGACAAGAAAAAATACCGCCGACAACACCCCCGCCGCTCTGCATATCGAGATTGTGAACGGAAACAAGGTTTTTCTTACGTTCATGCCCAAGGGGTTCGGTAGCGAGAACATGTCCGCGCTCTATATGCTGAAGCCCGCACAGGGCACCGAGGGAATAATAAACGCCATAGTCGATACCGTCAAAAATGCCGGTTCGCGTCCATGCCCGCCCGTCTACGTCGGCGTCGGTATAGGCGGAACGTTCGACGGCTGCGCCTATCTTGCGAAAAAAGCGCTGACGCGCGATATAGGCGAGCACAACGCGCGAAGCGACGTTGCCGCCATTGAACGCGAAGCGCTTGAAAGAATAAACAAACTCAACATAGGCTGCCAAGGCTTCGGAGGAGCGGTTACCGCGATAGGCGTAAGCTGCGAAATAGCGCCTACACATATCGCAGGTCTTCCGGTTGCCGTCAATATACAGTGCCATTGCGTACGCTGCGTAAAGGAGGTTCTGTAACGATGGAACTCACTCTTCCTCTCTCAAAGAAACAAATAAAACAGCTGCGCGCCGGCACAAGCGTCACCATCTCGGGCGTCATTCTCACGGCGCGCGACTGTGCTCACAGACGCATAGCGGAATATATAGCCGATGGCAGAAAACTGCCCTTCGATTTAAAAGACGCGATAATATACTACGCAGGCCCCTGCCCCGCAAAGCCCGGCTTCGCGTCCGGAAGCTGCGGTCCCACCACTTCCGCGCGCATGGACAGTTTCGCTCCGCAGCTTCTTGACTTAGGGCTTGGCGGAATGATAGGAAAGGGCGAGATGAGCGACGAGGTCGCCGAGGCGCTCGTTCGCAATACGGCCGTATATTTCGCCGCCGTAGGCGGTGCCGGCGCACTGTACGGCACGGCTATCAAAAAGAGCGAATGCATCGCCTTCGAAGACCTTCTTTCCGAGGCCGTATACCGACTGAAAGTAGAAAATTTTCCCGCAGTTGTGGCCATGGACTGCTACGGCGGAAACATCTTCCGCCGCGACTTAAAAGACTGAAAATCATTTGACAAAAAATTAAAAGCGTCTTATAATTTTTTTCAAGAATTAAAACGAAAACCAAAGGCAGTGACCGGGACAGACGCTCCCAAAGTCTCCCCTTTAAAGAGAGAGAAATCCGCAAACGGCTGAAAGATTTCTCATCGGGACGGGACGGTATTCACCCGCGAGCCGGACAGCCGAAATGTATACTACCCCGTCTTCGGCTTAAGTATACAGATTAGTCTGCCCCGTATGTAACCGCGTAAAGGAACTTTTTTTTGAGACGGCTGTTTTAAGCCGTGAAATCAGGTGGTACCGCGATTGTGTTGCAATTCGCCCTGTGTTTTGGCACGGGCGTTTTTATTTTTTTTACGAGAGGATTTTTTTGTATGTTGGACATCGACGAGCTTAAAGCCAGAATAGACGAGATGGCGCACGCGATAAAGAGCAGCGACTCACTTCGCGACATGAGAATGAAACTCCTCGGCAAATCGGGCGAAATTTCCGAGCTCATGAAGGGTATAAGGGAACTTCCGCCGGAGCAGCGTCCCGAAATGGGCAAGATAGTAAACGCACTGAGAGAATGGGTCGAGAAACGTCTTGCCGATACAGAGAAAGAACTTAAGATGATCGAGCTCGGCCATAAATACGAGACAGAGTCAATCGACGTGACTCTGCCCGGGCTGTCGCGCATAAAGGGCGCATATCATCCCGACACGCTCATAATAGACGAGCTCGTGAACGTATTCTCGGGTATGGGCTTCGAAGTCTTCGAAGGGCCTGAAATCGAGACGGACTACTATAACTTTACGGCACTTAACACGCCGGATGACCACCCCGCCCGCGATATGCAGGACACCTTCTACTTGGGCGGCAACCTGCTTCTCCGCACCCAGACCTCTGCCGGCCAGGTGCATGTAATGGAGAACAGAAAACCGCCTATAAAGATCCTCTCGCCCGGCAAGGTCTACCGTCCCGACGACGATGCCACGCACTCGCCCATGTTTTCGCAGATGGAAGGACTCGTCGTGGACGAAGGCATAACTCTGTGCGACCTTAAAGGCATGCTGAACGAGTTTGCAAAAAAAGTATTCGGGGAAGACATCAAAACAAGGCTCCGCCCCTCCTACTTTCCGTTTACCGAGCCGTCCGTCGAGGTAGACGTAAGCTGTTTCGAGTGCGGCGGATGCGGCTGCAGGCTGTGCAAGGGCACCGGCTGGATAGAAGTGCTCGGCGCAGGCATGGTCAACCGAAAGGTTCTTGAGAACTGCGGCATAGATCCGGACAAGTACACCGGCTTCGCGTTCGGCATGGGCATAGAGCGCATAGCGATGCTGAAGTACGGCATAAACAACATGAAACTCCTGTTCGAGGGCGATGTGCGCTTCTCAAGGCAATTCAGGTCATAAGGAGACTTTAAAGTTATGAAAGCACCTTTAAGTTGGCTTAAAGATTATGTAGATATCCCCGTTACGGCACAACAGCTTCAGGACAAACTCTTCTCCTGCGGTTTTGAAGTCGAGGAACTTAAAGAGGTCGGCAAGGACATATCCGGCGTGTTCGTAGGCGAAGTCGTACAGTGCGAGAAGGTCGAGGGCACACACCTCTCCGTCTGCAAGGTTGACTGCGGCGATAAGGGAACATTCCGCATCTGTTGCGGCGCCGATAACGTTAAAAAGGGAATCAAAGCTCCCGTCGCCTTAGAGGGCGCAACCGTCTATGCGACGGCCAAGGACCACATAACGGTCGAAGGCGTTATGACAATAAAAAAGACCAAACTGCGCGGAATAGAATCGGAGGGAATGCTCTGTTCGGGTGTTGAGCTTGGCGTAAACGGCGATATGTACCCGGGCGCGGATTACAACGGTCTGCTTATACTCCCCGATGATGCGAAAAACGGCACGTCTGTCAAACCGCTCCTAGGCCTTGACGATTACATATTCGATATCTCCGTTACGGCAAACCGGCCCGACTGCCAGAGCATCTTAGGAATCGCGCGCGAGGTCGCCGCGGTTCTGAATAAACCGCTCAAAGAACCTGATTACTCTTTCTCTCCCGTGCACTGTACGGACAAGAGTGTTTCGGTGAGCGTTGAGGCGCCCGAGCTTTGCCC
This sequence comes from uncultured Clostridia bacterium, assembly GCA_964383655.1. Taxonomy (GTDB): domain Bacteria; phylum Bacillota; class Clostridia; order Christensenellales; family Borkfalkiaceae; genus Coproplasma. The sequence goes on from CAYLIO010000011.1 coordinate 13,968, forward strand.
CAGATATATAGCGCACTACGTAAAGGACATAAAGATAGCCCCCTCTCCCGATTGGATGAAGAGACGTCTGGCACTTTGCGGACTGCGCTCTATAAACAATGTCGTGGATATAACAAACTTCGTTCTTCTTGAGATGGGCCAGCCCATGCACGCTTTTGACCTCGACACGATAGAAGGCAGCAGAATTGTCGTGCGCCGGGCAAAAGACGGCGAAAAGATCGTCACTCTGGATGAAAAACAGTTCGACTTGACGCATGAAAATCTTTTAATCTGCGACGGCAGCCGTCCCGCTGCGCTTGCAGGAATCATGGGCGGACTCAATACCGAAATAAAGAACGAAACAAAAGAAGTCCTTTTCGAGGCGGCAAAGTTCGCGCGCGATAATGTAAGAAAGACTTCCCGTGCGCTCGGCCAACACTCCGACTCTTCGGCCATGTTTGAAAAGGGCGTAAACGAATACACAACCGAACAGGCTATGAATCGAGCTCTTCACCTCATAGAAGCGCTCGGCTGCGGCACCGTGACGGATATCGGCGTCGATGTGAAGACAAAATACTCAGACACATCCGTAAAGACGATTACGGTGAGCGTCAAAAAAATAAACGCTCTTCTCGGAATCACCGTACAGGCCAAGACCATGATACGCATTCTGACGAGCCTGAACTTCGGCGTTGAACAAAAGGGCGACGAACTTAAACTCACTCTCCCTCGCTATCGCGACGATATTGTCGATTACCCGGACATTGCAGAGGAGATTATACGCATATACGGCTATGACCACATAAAGGGCACGTTTATGCCCTCTGCAAAGATAACCAACGGCGGATATACCGAAAAACAGCATGCTTTGAATAAACTGAAGTCCATGCTTGTCGCCGACGGTCTCTACGAGGTATCCACCTACTCTTTTTGTTCAGAAAAAGACTACGACATGCTCCGCATTCCGGGCGACGCGCCCGAGAGAAAATATATAAGGATTGAAAACCCGTTGAGCGAGGAGCTCGCCATAATGCGCACAACGCTCGCGCCGTCCATAGTCAATGTCATCATGTATAACTTAAAGCACGGCAACTTCGACGGCGGAATATTCGAAATAGCCAAAGTATATCTGCCTGAGAGCCTTCCTCTCACCGCAGCTCCCGAAGAAAAGCTCCGACTTTGCATAGGTCTTTGGGGCAACGCAACCTTTTTCAACCTCAAGGGCATAGTCGAGAACATCGCAGACGGACTTCACATAAAATTCCGCTACGAACGCGCAAACTCCGTCTTCCTTCACCCGGGAATTTCCGCAGACATATATTGCGAAGGCGAAAAGATAGGTTGCATGGGCACACTTGACCCGGCCGTCTCAGAGTCGATTTCGGCAGAACGCTCAATGCAAATAGCCGAGCTGGACTATGAGCTTCTCGAGAAGCACTCAAAGCCGCTGAAGTACGTACCTTTCCCCAAATTCCCTGAAGTTAGGCGCGATCTTGCGCTGATCTGCGACAAATCTATAGTCTGCGCTAAGGTGGAAGACGAAATTTTTGCGGCTTGTAAGCATGTCTCTGACGTAAAACTCTTCGACGTATATCTCGGCAGCCAAATCGAGGAAGGTAAAAAGAGCATGGCGTTCAATATAACCTTCACCCCATCTGATGAGCCGTTCACAAGCGAAAAGATAGACGGGTTTGTCAAAAAAATACTTTCCGACCTCAATTATAAGCTGGGTATCCGGCTGAGATAAAAAATCTCTTCTTCGGCTTTTTACGGGCGGAATCGAGCAATATGCTCTTTCCCGCCCGTTTGTCTCGTATAGAAAACCATGCGTGTTTTCCTTTATATAAAAAAACCGCCTGCAAACAGGCGGCTTTTTTATATATATCTTCGATATTACTTGAGTTCGGCGAAGTATTTGATGGTTCTTACCATCTGGGATGTGTAAGAATTCTCGTTATCATACCAAGCGACTACCTTCACCAGCGTCGAGCCGTCGCCCATAGGCATGCACTTTGTCTGCGTTGCATCGAACAGCGATCCGTATGTCATGCCGATAACATCGCTAGACACGATCTCCTCTTCGGTGTAGCCGTATGAAGCGGAAGCCGCCGCCTTCATCGCAGCGTTTACCGTTTTGCTGTCAACATCGCCCTCGCAGATTGCGATAAGCTGAGTAAGCGAACCGGTGCAAACGGGAACACGCTGTGCGCATCCATCCAAAACGCCGTTGAGTTCGGGAATAACGAGCCCTATTGCCTTAGCCGCGCCGGTTGAGTTGGGAACGATGTTTATCGCCGCTGCCCTGGCACGTCTTAAGTCGCCCTTGCGGTGAGGTCCGTCAAGCACCATCTGATCGCCGGTATAGGCGTGTATGGTGGTCATATAGCCCTTCTTTATCTTGCAAAGCTTGTTGAGCGTATCTGCCATGGGAGCAAGGCAGTTTGTCGTACAGCTTGCGGCCGATATAACGGTATCCGAAGCTTTAAGCGTCTTCTCGTTTACACTGAAAACTACTGTGGGAAGATCATTGCCGGCGGGTGCGGAAATAACGCACTTCTTTGCGCCCGCAGTGATATGTGCAGAAGCCTTCTCCTTGGACGTATAGAAACCGGTGCACTCCAAAACAACGTCTACGTCAAGCGCTTTCCAGGGAAGATTTGCAGCATCTTTTTCCGCATATATTTTGATCGTCTTGCCGTTAACGGTGATTGAATCTTCACCGGCAACAACGGAATCACAATATTTGTATCTTCCTTGAGCCGAGTCATACTTGAGAAGATGAGCAAGCATTTTGGGACTCGTAAGGTCATTGATAGCCACGATTTCATAACCGTCGGCATCAAACATCTGTCTGAATGCAAGGCGTCCGATGCGGCCAAAACCATTGATTGCAACTTTTACGTTTGCCATAAATTTATATTCCTCCGAAATTTAAATTTCTTAACATTTTTTTGCTTCGAGAAACGCTGAAAATTCGCTCCCGCACGCCCTTTATTATATCAAAAACAATCGTTTAAAGTCAACAAATTTACTTGAGGTTTTCGGCATTTAAGGGCCTCAGGCTATCAAGAACGAACTGCCCGTCTTTTCTTACCAAGACATCGTCGAACCATATTTCGCCTCCGCCGTATTCAGGCGTCATTATAAGCACCAGATCCCAGTGAACGCCGCTCTGATTGCCGTTGTAAGCGTCATCGTAGCAGCAGCCGGGCGTAAAATGTATACTCCCGCTAATCTTTTCGTCGAAGAGTATGTCGAGCATCGGCTTTGTTATATACGGATTGACGCCTATTGCGAACTCGCCGACATAGCGCGCACCCTCATCCGTATCAAAGATCTTGTTCAGCCCGACATTATCGCCGTCGCAGACGGCATCGACTATCTTTCCGTTTTTGAACGTGAGCCGGATGTTCTCGTATTTCTTTCCGCCTTCCAGAGACGGAGCATTGTAAGTTATTACGCCGTTCACGCTATCCTTTACCGGCGCGGTATAGACCTCTCCGTCCGGGATATTCATGTTACCCGCGCATTTAATTGCAGGGATTCCCTTTATCGAGAAGGTGAGATCTGTGCCTTTGGCTTTAAGACGCACTTTATCCGTCTTGTTCATGAGTTCGACGAGCGGATCCATGGCTTTGGACATTTTGGCATAATCTAAAGTACATACATCGAAGAAAAAATCCTCAAATTTTTCCGTCGACATTTCAGACAGCTGCCCCATCGCTCCGGTCGGCCAACGCAAAATCACCCACTTGGTCTCTTTAACCCTTATCTCATGGTGTACGGGAAAGAAGAACTCGCGGCGATAGCACGCACTTGTCTCGGCAGGCACGTCAGACTGTTCAAAACTATTCGAAAAGCCGCGAACGCCGACGTATGCATCCATGTCGCTCATTATAAATTTTTCATACTCGGCAAGAGTCTTTATACTACTTTCATCTGCGCCCATAAGAAGAGAACGCTGCACTTTGTTGCTGCAGAGCTTTACGTACGGAACGCCGCCTGCGGCATATACCTTGTCCAAAAGCGCACACACAAACTCATCCGGAACGTCTGTAGCCTCGATAAAAATCTTTTCACCTTTTTTTAGCGAAACGGAATAGTTAATGAGTCCGTCCGCGAGCTTGTCAATTCTTTCGTCACGCATAATTTGCTCACCCCTTGTCTTTGATATGTGCTTTCATATAAAGATTATATACCAATCCACGCAAAGCGTAAAACTGTTTTTCCCAATATTTTTTAAGTATTTTTCGAGCTCAATTTTGTTGTAATTTTATCACGATCGGACTATAATGTTTTTGTACATGAATAAAATTGTATCGGAGGTAAATATGGGATTGGTTTCAGCAAAAGAAATGCTTGAAAAAGCAAGAGACGGCAAGTATGCGGTAGGACAGTTCAATATAAACAATTTGGAATGGACAAAGGCTATTCTTTCCACTTCTCAAGAACTTAACGCGCCTGTTATTCTCGGCGTTTCAGAAGGCGCAGGCAAGTATATGACAGGTTTCAAAACCGTTGCCTCAATGGTTAAAGCCATGCTTGAAGAGATGAAAATAACCGTTCCGGTTGCGCTTCACCTTGACCACGGCTCTTACGAGGCATGCTATAAGTGCATCGAGGCAGGCTTCTCGTCAATAATGTTCGATGGCTCCCACTTCCCTATTGAAGAAAATATCGCAAAGACCAAAGAGCTTGTAAGCGTATGCGCCGAGAAAGGACTAAGCCTCGAGGCTGAAGTAGGCGCCATAGGCGGCGAAGAAGACGGCGTTGTAGGCAAGGGCGAATGTGCTGATCCCGACGAATGCAAAATGATAGCCGATCTCGGTGTCACGATGCTGGCTGCGGGCATAGGAAACATACACGGGAAATACCCCGCCGACTGGCCGGGATTAAGTTTCGATACGCTGAAGGCGATTAAGGAGAAAGTAGTCGATATGCCTCTCGTTCTTCACGGCGGCACCGGAATTCCCACCGATCAAATAAAGAAAGCAATATCTTTGGGCGTTGCCAAGATAAACGTAAATACAGAGTGCCAGCTTGCCTTCCAGGCCGCTACCAGGAAATATATAGAAGATGGTAAGGATCTTATCGGCAAGGGCTACGATCCCAGAAAAATACTTGCACCCGGATACGAAGCAATCAAAGAGACAGTCAAAGAAAAGATGGAGATCTTCGGTTGCATAGGCAAAGCGTGATTCACAACATAAACAACAAAAAACTCGTGATTATAAAATTGTAGGCGTCAGAGCACTTTATTTTATGGCTCTGACGCCTACTCTATTATAGAAAACAATTTTAAAAAAATTAGCCGTCTGCGCTCAAAATACCCGCCTCTTTCGCATCTTTGAGTTTATTATCGACGTCGTTCTGGGTTTGCCGCGCACCGGAATTCTTACGCGAAAAATGCGCGCCATAACCACATACCTATACTTCGAACAGAGGAAAAAAACAAGTTTCTTAAGCCCCTTATAAACGAAATAGCCCGTAACCCCGCACAGCGAACCCAAGACCATTCCGGCCAGTACGTCGGAAGGAAAATGTACGCAAAGGTATATACGCGAAACAGCGACAAGAAAAGCAAGTATTATTGCGGGCGCAGCTTTTTTCTTGTAAAAAATCAAAAGCACAACGGCCGCCGCAAACGTAATCCCCGTGTGCCCGGACGGGAATGATGCGTCGTCCGGAAGAGGAATGCCGTACTTCTCGTAGCATACGGAAGAGCATAAAAACCCGTCATGTGTCCAGGGCCGCTCTCTCCCCACCGCATTTTTAAGAATTACATTGATGACAATATAATCAAGTATCAGAGCAAAAGCCATGGCTACGCCTGCTGTGCGCGTCTTTCTGAATACCAGAAGCAGAACGCAGACTGCTATGCACGCAATCCCGCCTTCACCGAGATAAGATATATATTTCATCAAATAGGTGAGCCATGCATGACCGTGAAAGGTCTCATGAACCCGGTTAAGAATTTCTAACTCCATGGTTATGGTTGTCGTGAGAAAAACATCAGTCTTCCGGTACATAATGACCGGATATTTTCTCCACTCCGTCATCCACCTTATTAAAACTTATTTCATCCAGGTCATAATGAGATTTGGACGATTTGCCTGAGTTCTCCATCACATCTTCAATCGTAACCTGAGTATCGTTTTTAATACGCATTGCAACAATCCTGGCGTTAGTTTCTTCGTCATAGACCGCCAGATCATACTCCATCTTCGCAAGATTAGGATCAGAATAGACTGACTCCAGCTCTTCGCGTTTCTTTATCTCGCGTCTATGATTTCTTATCATGACAAGCAGACAGATTGCGAATAAAAAAAGAACAACGCTGCCCACGACGATAGCAACAATGTAAATAGACTCCATATCAACTTCATTTTACTACTCCGAGAGACTACTGTCAACCGTGAAATCATCTAACACACGCCCAAACCATATAACAATTGCTTGTTTTTGCAAGAGTAAATTCTACTCTTACAAAAAGCAAGTAAA
>CAYLIO010000012.1:0-2220 GCA_964383655.1 uncultured Clostridia bacterium
GCAAGTCAACTATTGAAACCGCCGTGTACCGAACGGTACGCACGGTGTGGTGTGATAGGACGGCGGCTAATCACCGACTCATACTCGATTATTCGAGATGATAAGTTGAATTATGTTTGCGTGACTGTGTGTTCTCATAACTTTTCGCGTTTTGCGTAGAAGAGGTATTGCTGCATATATCCCGCATCCTCTTTAAAGAGTGTGCAAAAGTATTCGTTTATTTTTTCCCTGCTATTAAGTCGTCCTCCGAAGTCTTCTCTGTATGTCTTTTCTATCCAGGTGTCTACCGGAAAACATTCATGCCTGCCGAAACCGAACAGTTCTATGCAGTCGGCGACCTTGGGGCCGATTCCTGAAAATGATAGAAGCTCTTTCTTGAGAGACGCGGTTGAGAGGGGGTACAGTCGGTCAATACCGTGTTTTGCGATCTCGGATGAGGTCTTCACAATGTATTTGTCGCGGTAGCCTGCACCGAGGGCTCTGTAAAATTCTGCAGGTTTCGATGCAAGTGCGGCGGTGGATGGGAATGTGTAAAAGGTTTCACCCATAAAATCAAGCTCTTCGCCGAGTGAGTTGCAAATGCGTTCGATTATACTCTTAATGCGCGGGATGTTATTGTTTTGCGAGATTATGAACGAGTAGATCATCTCCTCGGCATCCTGGTTTAAAAGACGCAGGCCTTTTCCTCTTTCCGCTCCGCAGGTTAAAAGCGGCACATTAAAGTCTTTGGCTCGACGATTTATTGCGGAGTAATCGCGATCCAGATCGAAAAATTTATAGAAGTAATCCGCATCGCAGCATTTAACTATCGTTTTACCCGCTCGGGTGTATATGTAGCAAGCCTTGTTTTTGGAATATACTTTGTATCCTTCGCGATAGGGATAAAAGCGAAATATCTGACCGCACTCAAGTACGTCCCGCGGCGAAAAGTATTCACTCGGGTAGTCGATTGTCTGCATAAAAACCTCTTCAGTTCGCAATAGATTTTAACATTGAACCGGGTGTTTGTCAATTTCGGCGAACAGCCTGAAATTGTGGTCGTTTTAAATGATATGAGACTTCACGTTTTTAAAGAATTTTCCAATTCTCCATAGATTGTGATGGGTGCTATGTGTATCTCTGAAGTATACTTTTTAACCAATCGACAGCAATACAGGCAGGTATCATATCTTGCCTGTTTTCCGTGTGCTGTGCCAAAAAATACAGGCCAAATGAAAAACATGTTACGTTAGTACGGGGCAGAGAACAATCCGCAAACAAAAATCTTGTAGAGAGTTTTTATGACTTAAATATCGCGTACGTTTCAGCGAAAGAGGCTAAAAACCGGAAATAACTGCTTAGTCTGTTCGGCGGCTATGCAGTAGCGGCAAAGTTACTCGTGCGCTTTTCCGACATCACTATGTCGACATGATCCATTTCACAAAAAAAATAAATATATTGTATCAGGAGAAACAGGTGTTATGATAAACAAATTTAAAAAACTTTGGTTCCTTTCGTTGATTTTTGTGGGGTCTGTTTGTCTTGCATGCGGCTGTGGCGGCAGCGGCGACAGCAGCAGTAGTATTGATTGGTCGTCAATGAATTACGGCGACTATCATAGCTTGTACGCAAATGAAGCGGCTCCGGAAGGAACGGAGGGGTATTGGGATTATTGGGACACCAAGACGATTGAATATCAGTTTGTCGCAACAACTGACACCAATTTCCCGACATTGTTGAACCTATATGAAGATGGTTCGGCTAAGGCATGGATGTGCGGCAGCATGCTCGAGACATTGTCCGGTGCTACGACTGAAGAGAGCAAATTTTATTCCGACAACAAAGTCATAGAGCTGTTTTACGGGTATTGGGTTGAGGATGATTCGGCAAATCAGATCGCTCTGCGTGTACAGAATGCGTTTGACTACACCTTGGAAGGGGCCGGCATTCAATATGAATTATATACCATTGACCTGACACCCGATAGCGACGGAGTAATTTCATTCTCATTAGTGACAGATAAGGGAGGACAATATATCACCGTTGATATGGAGTGCGACACAACATATGAGGGTACTATACAGTATTCAAGCTTTGTAAACTTTGCTAGCGAAGTTCTTTAAAAAGCGCGACTTGGAGAGCTGTATTTTCGGCCTTAAATATTGGTTTTTTATGACGGGTCTGTATCCGAAACATACCACCACCCAATATGGCGTCAACATGTATCGACATGGTTCACTC
>CAYLIO010000012.1:2320-4887 GCA_964383655.1 uncultured Clostridia bacterium
TATTCTTTGCATATAATAAGCGGTGCCATAAGAACAATGACAGTGGTGTTTCGCTATCTGCCATAAAGGCATCTCTAATAAAAAAAGGGCGACGAGTGTCGTCTTTTTTGTTTGATGGGTAGGAATGCAATGAAAAAAAGAGTTGTGTCTGAATTGAAATTTTATAAAGCGGTAGAATTTGCAGTATGAGGATGCACAGAAAGGACAATCTCGAAGAGCGGCTCGCTGCTTGTTCGGATATCTTAATAATGCCTGATCTTTCCGAGAAGAATATGAAAAAAGCGGCGCAGATCAAGGAATATTCGGACTTTACCGCAATGTTTTCAAATGCTGCCCCCGTTCATCTTGAGATAGGGTGCGGGAAAGGTGCGTTTGCGATAGGTATGGCAAAACTCCACTCCGATATTAATTTTATCGCAGTCGAGCGTGTTTCAAACGTCATCATAACGGCATGCGAGAGTGCAAAAAAGGCGCACCTTAACAATTTATTCTTCATAAATTGCCCGGCTGAAGTGCTGCCGAAATATATAATGGATAACTGCATACAGCGCATCTACCTCAATTTTTCCGACCCGCTTCCCAAACTCGGATACTCGGCGCAAAGACTTACGCATCCGCGTCTTTTGACTGTATATTCGAAAATGCTCTGCTCCGGCGGAGAGATATGGCAGAAGACGGACAACGAGCAGTTTTTCGATTTTTCGCTTAATAGCTATAGAGAGGTCGGCTTTGAGGTTGTTGAGGAATGTCGCGACCTTGCCTTACATCCGTTTGAAGGGAATGTAATAACCGAGTATGAGGCGAAGTTCATGGCGGATGGGAAGAAGATCTTCCGCGCCGTGGTAAAGCTGAATAAGTAAAAAAAGCTGCGTATAAAAAGGCCGCACCCGGAGATGCGGCCTTCGTGATATTCATTTTGCGAAAAGAGTTAAAATGGCCTTGAAAGAGTGCAGTCTGTTTTCGGCTTGGTCGTACACTATGCTTCGCTTGCCGTCGATGACGTCCGTTGTAACCTCTACGCCGCGCTTGGCGGGAAGGGGATGCATAAATAAGGCGTTGTGTTTTGCATAGGACATGAGACTTGCGTTCACCTGGTACGGCGCAAGTGCGGCACGCTCTTCCTCGCTTATCGGAGTATGATAACTGTAGCCGCCGGTATAAACGATATCGGCATCTTTCACTGCTTCTACGGGATTGTCTGTGAAGTATATCTTACCGAATTGTTCGGCAGTCTCTATATTTACGCGCTTAATGCCATAGCCGTGCGGCATTGCACAGGATACGTCAAGTCCGCATTTCACGGCGCCTATGATGAAAGACGAGATAAGACTGGTACCCTTTCCGATTATCGCTAATTTTATGCCTGCAAGCTCGTTCTTTTTTTCCCATATAGTGAAGAGATCCGAAAGGGCCTGAGCGGGGACGCAGTCCTCATTATGCGAGTTGATGATAGGCATTGACGAAATTGAAGTAAACTCGCGGAGCAGTTTTCCGCTTATTCCGCGTGTTATGAGTGCACCAACGCCGTAGCGTGAGATGACGTTTACGAGGTCTATCGCGTTTTCGCCGGCCTGCATGTCCTTTGCGTTATATGTAAGATTTACGCAACTGCCTCCTAGATGCCGGACACCTATTTCTATGGCTGACCGCGTGCGGAGAGATGTATCTGCAAACAAAAGCGCAATGCTGGTTCCGCTGAGAATTTTTGTGTCCTCGTGTGCTTCAAACTTGCTCTTTAAAATTTTTGTGGCGTACAGTATCTCGAAAATTTCCTCGGTGGAATAGTCCGAAAGACCGATAAGATGCTGTTTGTTAAGGATATAAGACGGTGAATAACGATTAATATCCATATAAATTTTCTTCCTCTGGCAGCTGCTTTCGCAACCTTTATTTTACATGATTTCTACAAGTAATATATCATAACCCGACATGGTTTTCAACTGTTAAATTTGTATTGCGCCGGCACTTTTTGCTGCATTTTTAGAGAATTCGCACCCGCAGAAGCTCTGACGGTAGAGCGAGTACTCTTTTGAAAGTTCGCAGCTTCTTAAGTACCCGTTTCTTTTTTTGAAGTCGCTATACAGCCACTTTGATCTCTTGCCGATAGCTGCTCTCTCGCCTATTTCGTTTATAACTTTTGCTGACTTTAGCGGGCTTACGGTGAGGGTGCTGGTAAAGTATTCAAAGCCGCGCATCGATGCTTCTTCAGCTGTACGCTCTATGCGGAGTGTATAGCACTTTTTACACCGCATACCGCCCTCATGCTCGGATTCCATGCCTGAGCAAAGAGAGTAGAATTCATCCTCGTCGTGGTCGCAGTCCAAAAAATCTGCCCAGCCGGTACTTTCCAAAAGTCGTATCTGCTCGAGCTTGCGTCTTATGTATTCCTCTTCGCCGATGTTGGGGTTGTAATAGAGAACGGTTATGTCGAAACTTTCCTTAAGTCTTTCAAGACATGCGGAAGAACATGGCGCACAGCAACTATGCAGAAGAATTTTCGTGCGTCTTCCCGCAAGCGTCTTAATTTCCGTTTGCATTAGTTTGTCATAATCTAGCCGGTTCACGTG
>CAYLIO010000012.1:4987-20007 GCA_964383655.1 uncultured Clostridia bacterium
CAAGCGTCTTAATTTCCGTTTGCATTAGTTTGTCATAATCTAGCCGGTTCACGTGTATGATTATACCGCGAATCGGACAATAATTCAATACAAATAAGGGTATGAAGCGTTTATACATTATCTGAAGCGATATTTTATAATCCGGCTATAAAAATGCCTGATTATGATGATATTCATATGCGGAAAGCTGAATAATTGTTTTTAAAATCTTTAAGGAAGGTCTGTAAAACGTCTCAGAATGCTCTGTATGGTGTTTTAATTATGAAAGACAGCGAAATTTTATGAAGCGGCAAAATTTTGTCAAGCTAAACTGATAACGTGAAGTATAAAGAACTGATGACGGGAAACATAAAGTTGTCGGTGATAAAAGGTTTTGTAGAGCATTTTACTCAACATAACAAGATATGGCAGAAAATACGCGCTATATATACAGGACTGTGTTTAACGATCGGTTTTAATCTCGACATTATAAAAACAAAAAAAACTTGACACGGTCAGTCTGTATTTTTATTTGTAAAACATACCCGGTTTATGGTATCATTATAACGATAAAGACAAGGAAAACGGGGTTATTGCATATGGCGAATCTAAAACTTTGCGGTGTAAACAAGATTTATCCTTCCGGCAAGACGGCGCTTTTAAATGTTAATCTGACATCGCCGGGTAACGAGTTTCTCGTCGTGACAGGCGGGCACGACTGTGGCAAATCTACGCTGCTTCGCGTGATTGCCGGGCTTGAGGAAGAGACTTCCGGCGATATCTACATAGCCGACAAACTAGTAAACGAGAAAGATGTGAAAGAACGCGACGTCGCTGTTGTTTTTGCGGGTAATACTCTCAATTCTTCTCTGACAGTGGCTGAGAACCTTGCTTTCGGACTCAAGATGCGTAAATTTCCTCAGCCGGTTATAGATCAGCGCGTGAAGGCGGTAGCGGAGATGCTCGGTATATCTGATATACTCTATCGCAAGCCCAAGACGATAACCTCTCGGCAGCGTCTGCTTACTACATACGGCAGAGCTATAGTGAGGGAGCCTAAGCTCTATCTCTTCGACGATCCCCTTTCAGGACTCGATGAAAAACTTAAGGATGACATGCGTAACGTGCTCATCAATCTCCAGGAGAGAGTCAGCGGCTCTTTTATCTATGCGACCAAGAGCATTTCTGAAGCCATGAGCATGGGTACGAGGATTGTTATTTTAAACGATGGGTTTGTTCAGCAGATAGATACGCCGCAAAATCTGTATGACTATCCGGCAAACGTATATGTCGGCGTTTTTACGGGAAGCCCCTCAATGAACATTATTCAAAACGTCAGTGTTGTCGAAGAGGATGGCGTTGTATACGGCATGTTTGACGGCATAAAGATGCTCATTCCGGAAAACATTGTTACACGCTGGACAAGTCTCGGAGAATATGCGGGGACGGATAAGACGGTAACTTTTGGTATACGTCCCGAAGATATTGAGATGGCAGGCGGGGATGGTTCGATTCCGGGCCGCATCTGCTCGGCGGAGAATATGGACGGCAAGGTGCTTGCCGAGGTTGATTTGTCCAAAAACGTGAGTGTAAAAGTTTTCTGCGAAAAGGCGGAGAAGGGAGCGGAGTGCCGCATAAGGCCGGACGTTACGCATCTGTATGTGTTCGACTCACAGACCGGGCTTACTCTTCTCGAAAGAGATGGCGGCTATATGCGCGACGAGAATAACATCGATGCGGACTTTGTCCCGCTTACAAATAATGAGGCGGAGAATACGAAGAGAAGTTTTACGCAAGCCGCAGAAAAAGAGGGAAAAGAAACTAACATAAAACACACCGACAAGAATGCAAAGCGCAAATAAAAAAATGTCGTAAGCATGATTTTGTATACATGAACCGCCCCCGTGCGTGCTTTACACGGGGGTTAATTAAATTTTGGCCGGCTTTATTTTTATCGAGCATGGGCGTAGAAGAGAGGAAATAAGCATAGCTATGATCGATACTGTTTCGGACGCTGTCATAGACACGCTTGAAATATTCCCGTTTATCCTCATTATATATATCCTTATAGAGCTGCTTGAACACAAGGCGACGTTCATGCGGAACAGAAAGATTCTCCGGGGAGATTTCGCGCCGCTGGCGGGAGCGGTGACGGGAATCATACCTCAATGCGGTTTTTCCGTAATGGCGGCAAAGCTTTACGATAGGGGGCTCATACGAACGGGTACGCTTTTAGCTGTTTTTATTGCTACTTCGGACGAAGCGCTTATCATTCTCATTTCCGAAACGTCAAAACTGTATGAAGTCATTCCGCTCATCGGTATAAAAATAGGTGTTGCTCTTCTCATCGGTTATGCTGCAAACGCATTTCTGCCGTATGCAAAGAGTTGCATTCTTCCGCTCTCCGGCGGGGAGATACATGCTTTTTCGTGCGGCAGAGAACATGAACGCAAGAGCTATCTGAGGGTGTATCTTATAGATCCGCTTATTCACTCCTTAAAAGTTGCCCTGTACATTCTAATCGCAAGTATTGTTTTAGGCTGTATTATATACACGATGGGCACGGATACCATTTCATCAAGCTTTATAGGCGGTCCTTACATTCAGCCGCTTATAACCGCTGCTGTGGGTCTTATACCCAATTGTGCCGCCAGTGTCATTATCACGACGACATTCATAAACGATGCGATAACGTTCGGCAGCTGTGTCGCGGGTCTCTGTGCGAATGCCGGCCTCGGGTTTGTCATCCTTTTCAGAAACACAAAACAAATCAGGAGAAATATTATACTGCTTTTCGTTATGTATATTGTCAGTGCTGCGACGGGTATAGCGGTAAACAGCGTAAGCATGCTTTGACAGTGCAACTTTTTAAATGATTCAGGATTTTACAAATTAGAGACGGACAAGAAAGCTTTGAAAGAGAATGGCGTGATCCTTGAGCGCAGGTCATTATGCGGAATGAAAAAGAATTAGAATCCGCATCGAAAGAATCGGTGGGTACGAATATCCGCGAGGCATCGCCGATCGAAACAAGTCAAGTGTGTGAGTACATTCAAGAGAAAAAAGATGCCGCGCGGCTTGCCGGAAGAATAGATTGAGCTTAGTGCAGGCGGTTCGGCGTGTGAACTCGGTATATCCAACCGGTCGCAGGTCGATCTGAATGCCATGAAAAAAATGATGAGAGCCGATGATGTTTCCAAAGGCTCGGTATCGGTGTATAAGGTGCGGTATGTGCTGAAACAACAACAGGAGATTAAAATCGTGAAAGGTACTATCAACAACTTTATCGTCAAAAAGGGGATTTCCCCACAGGATGAGAGGGCAATCCGCGAAATTAAGGTGTATAAAGGGTGTGAGTATTTGCTTGCATACGACGCAATCGATCGGTGTGTCGGTGTTGTATTTAAGCACAACGAAAATCGCCGCGTTGCAGTAAACGGTCAGGCAGAAATCTGCTTTTTTGATCGGTATTATGACGAGTTGGGCAAATGGCACCGTATGTTCTACGGCGGCCATCGGCGAGGTGAGCGTATTTTATTCGACGATCTCGAACGTGAAGTTGAACGTGAAGGGAGTGTGTTTTATTCCGCTCATATTTCTCTGTGAAAAGATGACGTCAGACCGATGCGCATTCATTATTGAGCTTATACGACAGATACATAACAGTCTTGCCTTTAATAGAGAGTATTGGACGTGTTCACTTTTTTCAAAGCTGTTTTTGTTATAGCGTAATTTTAAGTTGTCGTTAAAAGGATGCATTAAAAACGCTAAAAACGCAAAAAATCGAAAAGATGTGTTAAAACAATTGACACCAAAATTTTGCTTTGTTACAATGTAAAAGCTGTCTGCGAAAGAGCGGCATGCGATTAAGCGCGTTGTGCAAAGGGGGTGTGAAGCTATGTCCACTATAAGGGTTGGCGAAAACGAATCCGTAGAAAGTGCGATAAGGCGTTTCAAGAGGAAATGCTCGCGCGACGGGATAATCGGCGATCTTAGGAAGAAGGAATATTACGAATCACCTTCCGTTAAGAGGCGCAAGAAAGCCGAGGCAGCACGAAAACGCAATAAAAACTAAGCTTTGGGTAAAAGGTCTGGTTGACAGTTCGGTCGGCCGGATTTTTTCATATATAAACGGGATTTAGGCGCGGCCGGCAAATTTTGCAGACCGTGCTTTTTAGATTATAAAAAATTGTGTTTTATACGGCTTTATGTTACAATTAGACAGATGGATGAGATACTGGATAAACTTAACGATGAGCAGAGAAAACCCGTGCAGGACACGGAGGGCGCGGTACTCGTGCTCGCCGGTGCGGGAAGCGGCAAGACACGCGTTTTAACGTCGCGTATTGCGTATATTTTGCGCGAAGGATTGGCCGATTCTAACGGGATACTTGCTATAACTTTTACAAACAAAGCTGCCGCCGAGATGAAGGAGCGCGTACTGAAGGTTTGTGAAAACGCCTCGGATATGTGGATATGTACGATCCACTCCATGTGTGTGCGAATTCTCAGAAAATTTTCAAGTGAAGCCGGGGTAAAGTACGATTTTTCTATCTATAGCGAAACAGAGCGCAGGAATGTAATAAAGAAAGCCTTGAAGGAATTGTGCTATGACGAGGATAAAGCGTTAAAAGATGCCGGGTTCCATATTGCAAACGCAAAAATGCTCGGCTTAGATCCTGATCAGTATTTTAAAATGCATAAATATGAACCGCACATGAACTATTACATGAAGGTTTTTGAAACATACGAGAGGCATCTCAATAGAAATAACGCGCTCGATTTTGACGATCTTCTTATATATACCAGACGGCTCTTGAGGAAGGACAAGGATGTACGCATGTACCTTTCGGACATGTTTAAGTACGTTTTAGTGGACGAGTTCCAAGACACGAATGCAGTGCAATACGATATAATAAAATTACTGACATCCGTGCACGGCAACCTTTTCGTTGTGGGGGATGATGATCAGTCAATATACGGTTGGCGCGGAGCCAAGATAGAAAATATTCTTAAGTTCGACGTCGATTTCCCGGATGCCAAAGTGTATAAACTGGAGCGCAACTATCGCTCCACGGAAAGTATTATAAGGCTTGCGAACAGCAGTATAAAGTATAATACGGGCAGGCGAGGGAAGACGCTCTGGACGAACGAGGACAGAGGCGAGAAACCGCTTTATTTTGCAGCGGAGAGCGAGCTTCACGAGGCGCTGTTCGTTACGAAAACCATAGTAGAGCTTATGTCGAGCGGAGATTATAAATATTCGGATTTTGCCGTGCTTATGCGCATAAATGCGCTTACGCGCTCGTTTGAACAGGAGTTTAACAAATATAGCATTCCCTACAAGGTGTTCGGCGGGCTAAAGTTCTTTGAGCGCAAGGTGATAAAGGACGTTCTTGCCTATTTAAGGCTTATAGTCAACCCTTACGATGACGAGGCTTTAACCAGAATAATAAACGTACCGCGTCGAGGCATAGGCGACAGAACGCTTGAGGAGATGGATAGGTATGCAACCCTGAACGGCTGTTCGCTGTACGATGCCGTCTTAGCCTGTGACGAGCTTCCTATAAATTCCGGCATGAAGTCAAGGCTCAAAGAGTTCTGCGACCTTATAAAAGAGCTCATTATATCCGCTCAGCAGACCCCGGTATTTTCTCTGGTGCGTGAGGTTATAAATCTGTCGGGGCTTAAAAATGCGCTTGAGGACGAAAACGATATTGCAAACATAGACGAGTACGTCGCGTCCGTGGATGATTTCTCGCGTCTTAATCCTTCGGCGACTTTAAGCGATTACCTGTGCCAGATAACGCTCTATTCCGATACGGACGAAATGGACAACGGGGATTATCTTACGCTTGCTACCATCCATGCCGTGAAGGGGCTCGAGTTCCGCGTTGTTTTTATCGTGGGACTTGAGGATGGGATAATGCCTTCCTCTCGCGCGGCATCCGAGGATTACAGGCTTGAAGAAGAGCGCAGGCTTATGTATGTTGCCATAACGCGTGCAAAAGAAAGACTTTACTTGACTCGTGCCAAGGAGCGCAATCTCTACGGGCACAGGGACAGAACGGCTATCTCGCGTTTTGTAAAGGAGTTGCTCCCGCAACTTAAAGTAAAAAAAGAAGAGCATGATAGGGCATCGGACTATATGCGCGAATCGCGCTCGGGAAGAACGGATATGCCAAAGCATGAGAACCCTTTCTCCGGCGCCGTTAAATTTTTTGCGTCAATGCCGCAAAACAGTGAGGGCGATAAAAAAGCTATCGGCGGTTATAGAGCGGGGATGAAGGTGTTTCACCCGAAATTCGGCAAGGGAACCGTCATTGCGATTCGTAATGACGGCGCGGTCATAAACGTTGCGTTTGAAGGGCAGGGCATTAAGGAGCTTTCAGCGATGATAGCACCGCTCACCATAATTCAATGATGAGGCTTTGGAGATTTAATAAAGAATATATCTGAAGGTGCGTTTTTATGGATAGAATGAGAGAGCTTGTGGATACTCTCAACAGATGGGCTCGCGAATATTATGTGCTGGATAATCCGTCCGTTTCGGATGCGGAGTATGACAAGCTGTACGACGAGCTTAAGGAGCTTGAAGAAAGGACAGGTACCGTACTTGCGGACAGCCCGACCCGCAGAGTGGGCGGAGAACCGCTCAAATCGTTTGTGCGGCACACGCATATTGCGCGTTTATACAGTCTGGACAAGGCTGTGACTTTTGAGGAGCTCGATGCATTCTTAGCGCGCGTGAAAAAGGCGGTGCAAAGTCCTGAATATACCGTCGAGTACAAGTTTGACGGGCTTACGATATGTCTTACATATGAAGACGGCAATTTCGTGTGTGCCGCAACACGCGGAAACGGCGTTGAGGGTGAGGATGTGACTGCTCAATGTCTGACTATAAAATCCTTCCCGCTGTCTATATCGTATAAGGGTCGTTTGGAGGTAAAAGGCGAGGCGATAATACGCTTGAGTGTGCTCGAGAATTACAACAAGACGGCGGCAGAGCCTCTGAAGAATGCGCGCAACGCCGCAGCGGGAGCCATACGTAATCTGGATCCTTCCGTTACCGCGTCGAGAAAACCGGATATATTCTTTTATGATATAAACTTCATGGAGAGCGGAATGCCGCTGACACAGTCCGACTGCTATGAATGGCTGAAAAAAGAAGGGTTTAGAGTTTTTCCGTATCTGCGCGTTTGTAAGACGGAGGACGATGTCAAGGACGCCGTCAACGAAATCGACTCCGGTCGCCGCGAGATCGATGTGCTTACGGACGGAGCGGTTATAAAACTCAACGATATCCGCTCCCGCGAGAGTTTAGGCAGCACAGATAAGTTTCCGCGCTGGGCCGTTGCGTATAAGTTTGAGGCCGAGGAGAGCATAACCACCGTGCGCGAGATAAAGTGGCAGGTAGGCAGGACGGGTAAGCTTACGCCTTTGGCTATAGTTGAGCCGGTCGAACTTGCGGGTGCAACGGTGAGCAGAGCCACGTTAAACAACATGGGCGATATTCAAAGAAAAGGCGTCAGAAAGGGGAGTAAAGTTATTATCCGCCGCTCTAACGAAGTCATTCCGGAGATTTTGGTAGCCGTGGAGCATGAAAACGGGAGCGAGGAGATAAAACAGCCGGACGTATGTCCTTTTTGCGGCAGTACGCTTTACGCCTCAGGCGCAAATATATTTTGCCCGAACGCATTATGCCGGCCGAGGGTGGTTGCGCGTCTTGTTCACTTTGCGTCAAAGGATGCTATGGATATAGAGGGTTTCTCCGAGAAGACGGCTGAGCTGTTCTCGGACAAACTAGGTATAAAAAATCCGTCTGGACTGTATACGCTGAAGAAAGAAGAACTTCTCACGTTGGACGGGTTCAAGGAAAGAAAAGCTGACAATCTTCTCTCGTTCATTCAAAGGAGCAGAAGCATTCCGCTTGACAGATTCATATACGCATTGGGGATAGAGGGCGTCGGCAAGGTTGGCGCGTCAGACATAGCAAAAGCATTCAAAGACATCGACGCCGTTCGCAATGCGGGCAGGGAAAGTCTGCTTGTGCTGGATAATATGGGCGAAATTACGGTGGACGGGATAGTGCACTGGTTCTCGGATGCAGAGAACTCGGCTGAACTTGATAAATTGCTGAGTTACATCACCCCGTTTGTGAAAGAGAAAAAAAAGACCGGGGTTTTTGCCGGTCAATCCGTAGTGCTTACCGGCACCCTTTCATCGTTCAGGCGCAGCGAGGCACAGGAGCTTATAGAGCAAAACGGAGGGATGTGTCAGTCATCCGTCACGGGCAAGACGACGCTAGTCATTGCCGGGGAAGAGGCAGGATCTAAACTTGAAAAAGCAAAAAAACTCGGCATAGAAATAATAGATGAGGCCAAATTCAAGGAGATGCTGGGCTCTGAATCCGCTGCCGGGGATGAAACTTGAACTTAAAATTATTTCCCATGCAGGTATTTTTTGAGTTCTTCCGCGCGGTCTGTCTTTTCCCAAGGCAGGCCGGGTTTGCCGAAGTGGCCGTATGCTGCCGTCTGCAGATATATCGGTCTGCGCAGATCAAGCGTTTGTATGACGGAGTACGGCCGTAGGTCAAACTCGCGTACCACGATATCTGCGATATCACAATCGGGCAGTTTTCCCGTACCGTTGGTGTTGATATTTACGGACACGGGCGAGGAGACGCCTATGACATACGCAACCTGGAGTTCTGCCTCGTCGCACAGTCCCGCCGCGACGAGGTTTTTGCATATGTACCTCGCCATATAAGCGGAAGAACGGTCGACCTTGGTGGGGTCTTTCCCTGAAAAGGCTCCGCCTCCGTGCGGACATCTGCCGCCGTACGTATCCACGATAATTTTCCGTCCGGTGAGGCCGCTGTCACCCTCCGGCCCGCCTATTTCAAACCTTCCCGTGGGGTTTATGTAATAAGCTGTGTTCTCGTCCAGGAAATTTTTCGGGATAATATAGTCTATGACATGTTTTTTTATGTCCTTTTTCAGAGTTTCCTGATTTGCATCCTCGCTATGTTGGCAGGATACGACGACGGTGTTGATGCGTACGGGTCTGTTGCCGTCGTATTCTACGGTAACTTGAGTCTTTCCGTCCGGACGGAGATAGGGTAGCAACCCGCATTTTCTTACGTCGGCAAGTCTCTTGGCGAGTTTGTTCGCAAGACTTGCGGAGAGAGGCATAAGCTCTTCCGTCTCTTTGCAGGCATATCCGAACATCATACCCTGATCGCCGGCTCCGATCAATTCGCTTTTATCCTCGCCCATTCTTTTTTCGAACGCGTTATCCACGCCCATGGCGATATCCGGGCTCTGTTTGTGCAGCGCCAGAGTTATTTTGCAGTTATCGGCGCGGAACGAGCCGTACGTATATCCTATCTGTGTCATTACATCCCGCGCAACTTTTTCGTAGTCGACTTTGGCGGTGGTGGTGATTTCACCCATTATAAGCACTTGGTTATACGCAGCACAGCACTCAACGGCACATCTTGCCATGCTGTCTTGTGCCAAAATTGCATCTAAAATACCGTCTGAAATCTGGTCGCACAGTTTATCCGGATGACCTTCGGTAACGCTCTCACTGGTAAAAAGTTTTTTCATTTCTTATATATTCCCGCGACTTAAGTAAATACTCGATTATTCGGCAACGAATGATGCACACGCTTTTTTTGCGTTGTGGCCAAAAAAAAGCTCCGCTACCGCAGAGCAAACCTGTCTATCCGTGTTTTACCCCATCGGTACGGTCTTAGCACCTTACCTTGTCTTGCAGGTTGCTGTGTGGTCCTCGAGCCGTTCTCTCGCACACTCTTTATAGGTTGTGTTATAAGTATACGCGGACAAGGCCGATCATGTCAATAAAAAACGCCGCTTTAATTGCATTATATAAAATAATATTTTATAATAGAGACATGGGATGCGCGCAGTGCCCTATATCGTGCGCAAGCGACAGAGACATACATGCGGGCGCATGTTCCGTCAAGGGGCTGAAAATTGCCAAATATTATCTTCACCTGTATGAGGAGCCTCCCATCTCTTTTAAAAACGGGAGCGGTTGCATATTTTTTTGCGGCTGTCCACTAAAGTGTGTGTTCTGTCAGAATTTTGAAGTGTCCCGTGCGCAAAGGGGTATGAATATAACGGTTCGTAAGCTTGCGGATATATTCAAAGAGTTGGAGGATATGGGTGCCGACAACATAAATCTTGTTAACCCGACGCATTACTGCTCATACATCGCGGAAGCTTTTTCTCTGTACAAGCCTAAAATTCCCGTCGTTTATAACACGCACGGCTACGAGAAAAAAGATACGTTAATTTTGGCCTCTTCATTCACGGATATCTGGTTGCCCGATCTTAAATTTACGGACGACGGACTTGCATCGCGCTATACCGCGCGTACCGACTATGTGCAGTATGCGCTTCCCGCGATCCGGTACATGTCGCAAAAGCAACCGGCGTTTGACAAAGAGGGTAAAATGATCTCCGGTTGTGTTGTGCGTCACTTGATAATGCCAATGTGTGTAGAGAATTCGAAAGATGTTGTGCGCTTCGTGTCAACTCTGCCGAAGACGGTGTTTTTCAGCTTAATGAGCCAGTACACGCCTTTCGGCGATATTGCGCGTTTCCCGGAACTTAAGCGTAAAATTACTCCGAGAGAATACAAAGCCGTTCTTTCAGCCGTGACGGCGGCAGGTCTTGAAAATGTCTTTCTCCAGGGTAGTAAAAGCTCCGGCGAGGAGTTTATCCCCGTCTGGGATTATTGAAAACCTATTTATTTGATCCCGACATCATAATATGGCAGTATAATCTAATTACAAATCAGTCGGCGAAAAAAATATGTAAATTTTGAGAAATATTTTTTATATATGACTGTATATGTCATGTTTATGTGTTACAATATCAGATAAGAAAGATAGATAGGGATAATAGATGGCATGACCAACAAAAACTCTAATTTACAATCGGCCAAAAACACGAAGGACGATGAGTTCTATACAACGTATGAAACTGTAGAAAGTGAAGTTGCGCATTATGTTCATCATTTTGCAGGGAAAACCGTATTATGCAATTGCGACGACCCGTTTGAATCAAATTTCTGCAAATATTTTTTAAAAAACTTCAATATTTTGAAAATGAAAAGGCTGATTTGTACATCTTATTGTACATCAGTTGCCGTCGACACACAGTTGAGTTTATTTGATTACGCTCATAAAAATTTAAAGAAAGACGTCGGATATGTATTAGATGTGACCAAGTTCAGTGATGTTGCAGGTGAAATTTCTGACGATGAAATCGCTCGATTTTTGCGAACGGCCGGTGTTATAAGAAGACTTGACGGCGATGGGGATTTTAGAAGTCCGGAATGTATTGAATACTTGAAATTATGCGATATAGTTGTAACAAATCCACCGTTTTCCTTATTTAGGGAGATTGTAACGGAAATAATGCGATTTTGCAAAAAATTCTTGATTATCGGTAATCAAAACGCAATCACTTATAAAGAAATTTTCCCGCTGATACAAAATAATGAAGTATGGACGGGTTATCGGTTCGGAGAGATGAAATTCAGAGTCCCTGAATATTCCGAGCCGAGAAAATACAGATATTGGGTAGATGAGAGCGGGCAAAAATGGCGTAGCCTCGGAAATGCTATGTGGCTTACTAATTTAGATAATGATCGCCGCCATGAGTTTTTAGCCATGACAAAAAATTACAACCCGGAAGATTACCCTAAATATGATAGTTATGACGCAATTAATGTCGGGACAATCCGCGACATCCCGCGTGATTACTATGGTGTAATGGGAGTGCCGATTACAATTATTAACAAATACAACAGTGAACAGTTTGAAATAATAGGTGAAGCAAATCATGGTTCGGATAATGAGTTTGATTTATTTAAGCCTACAATAAACGGAAAGGAAATATTCAAAAGGATTTTAATAAAGAGAAGAGCTTAAAATGAGTGATAGGATTAAATCATTCAGAATAGATTTCAAGACATTAATGCCCAAAATGTAATTGATTATTTTCGTGACGTGTAAAAAGGATTGTTTGACAAGCGTCATTTAAAAAATTGATAAGAAAAGCTGATCTTAAGCGTTAATATCATACATACATAAAAAATATCGACGTGCGAAAAAAACACCACACTTTTTTCGCCGTTGCTGCGAGGTAAATATTTATGCCGGACAAATCGAATATGGACAATATCGAGAACGAAGAGCTCAATCGAAATGAATCGGGCGAACAGGGGAATTCGAATCAGGGAGAGAAGCCTGAATTTATCGTAAAACACAAGATATCCGCAGAAGAGACGTTCACGCTTGCGAAAGATGTGTATGACATGCGTACTTTTATTAAGAAGATCTACGCAAACCGTGCGGTCATATCGCGCAGGCTGAATATATTTTCGCTTATATGCAGCATTATCTTTACGCTGATCTATACAGGCTACACGGTTTACGCTGTTTTATCTGACGAGCTTGTGTCCATGGAGCTGGGGATTGCCACATACTGCATCATAGGTACATATTTCTTTTTTGCCATTCTCTTGGTGTTTGCGACTTTGTTTGCGGGCAGGGCAAATACAAAGACGATAAAAAAATACAACAGAGCGCTCAAGATATTCAGATTCTGTGTAAGGATTGCGTCAATCGCAATGGCGGTTTTTGCCATCACGATAAGTACTATGTCTTCGCAGAACTCATTAAATCTTGCGTTCCAGACGATGCTTGTCATCTTCTCGGTAATTATTATCATAATACAGCTCATACCTCTTTTATTCGGCGGCATTGCAAATCTCGCGCGCTGGGCTGTATCGCCCGCGAAGGGGAAGACCCGCTTTTCCGTTGTACTTATGGACTGGTATGGTATACTCAGACAAGGCAACGGACAGTACCGCTCGACGAGCAAAATATCGCCCAAGTATATAGATGTAATAAATAAATGTTTGGATTCGTACTTTATCCCGATACTGGGCAAAAAAAAGGTGAGAAATATAAACGCGTCTGATATATACACCGTAACTGAAACTGTGCCCGAGGATATGAAGGAGCTGGCGGAAGGTATATTTAAGAGCGTATTTGAATATGCTGAGGAGTGCGGATATATAATAAACAATCCCACGAAGGCGATGGATCTTAGCAACGGCCTTGAAGAGAAAAAGAAAAAAACCAAGCTGACATTCAAAGATAGAATAAGAAATCTGGGCAAAAAGATAGGGACCAACATAGTGAAATCATACCTGGACGGAGACGATGACAAGCAATGAATGGCCTCTTAACGGTAAGCGCCCGTCATAATGACGGGCTTTCGTTTACAAAATAAGCCGCAACAGAATTCGTAAAATCTGCTGCGGCTGTATGTTTGTTAGAGGTAAGAATGGTTTGTCGTACTTTTCGTATATTTTTTATCCTTGTTTCGTTTTGATCCTTTTAGTATTCTATAAGCTTTGTTATATATGTTTCAAGCTCGTCTGCTTTAATACGTATCTGTTCCATGCTGTCTCTGTCTCTGACAGTGACGGTGTTATCCTCGAGAGTTTGGAAGTCGACCGTGATGCAGCACGGCGTACCTATCTCATCCTGGCGTCTGTAGCGTTTGCCTATGGAGCCGGTCACGTCGTATGTTACGCAAAAACTTTTTGAAAGCCTTGCATATAGCGCTTGCGCCTTTTCTGACAAATTTTTCTGAAGCGGGAGAACTGCTGCCTTGTACGGTGCGATGAACGGATGAAAATGCATTACTACGCGTATGTCGTTTTTATCCGCATCGAGTACTTCTTCGTCGTACGCATCAGTCAAAAGAGCGAGGACCATACGATCAACGCCCAGAGAGGGTTCTATGACATAAGGCACATACTTCTCGCCGGTTGCGGGGTCTATGTATTCCATGCTTTCACCGCTCTCTTTTTCGTGTTGCGTAAGATCGTAGTCCGTCCTGTCGGCTATACCCCAGAGCTCACCCCAGCCGAAGGTGAAGTTGTATTCGAAGTCGGTCGTTGCTTTTGAGTAAAAACACAGCTCTTCTTCAGAGTGATCGCGCATTTTAATGTTTTCTTCTTTAAGTCCTACGGAAAGAAGCCACTCTTTGCAGAAATTTTTCCAATAGGAGAACCATTCGAGATCTGTTCCCGGCTTGCAAAAAAACTCAAGTTCCATCTGTTCGAATTCTCTTACACGGAAAATAAAATTTCCGGGGGTGATCTCGTTGCGGAATGACTTGCCTATCTGACCTATACCGAAAGGAATGCGCATTCTGGTCGAGCGTTGCACGTTTTTGAAATTTACGAATATACCTTGAGCAGTTTCAGGACGCAGGTATACAGTGCTCGCGTTGTCTTCGGTTACGCCCTGGAATGTCTTAAACATTAAGTTGAACTTGCGAATTGGAGTAAAGTCGGACTTGCCGCAGACGGGACAGACTATTTGCTTGTCCTTTATAAACTTTTCAAGCTGTTCGTTGTCCATGCTTTCAACTTTTATGCCGCAGCCGTGTTTTTTGCAATAATCCTCGACAAGATTGTCTGCCCTGTGTCTCGTCTTGCAGTTTTTGCAGTCCATGAGCGGATCGGAAAAACCGCTGATATGTCCGGAGGCTTTCCATGTGCGTGGATTCATAAGAATTGCACAGTCTATGCCGGTGTTATACACGCTTTCCTGCACAAATTTGCGCCACCATGCTTTCTTGACGTTATTTTTGAGCTCGACGCCGAGCGGGCCGTAGTCCCATGTGTTTGCCAAACCGCCGTAAATTTCACTTCCGGGGAATATGAATCCCCTATTTTTGCATAGAGAAACAATCTTGTCTTGCGATACAGGTCTCTTCTTTTCTGACATAAAAATTCTCCCGAAAACCGCACGTAAAGCGCATCGGCGACGGCGGATAATAAAAACTATTCACAATTTTATTCAAAACAGAAAGGTAAGTCAAGTAAATGCATGTGCGCTTTAGTATACTGCTTTAGCATACTGAAAAGGTGAATTTTATGAGAGTGTAAATAATTGAGTAAAAATTATGTACTTAATGCCC
>CAYLIO010000013.1:0-19987 GCA_964383655.1 uncultured Clostridia bacterium
TCGACGTGCTTTGTTTGGGGGAACATATCGTATGGCTGTATATATTCTATGGTGTATGCGCTATATTTTTTATATCCCGGATTTTTTTTAAGGTCTCTGCCCTCTTCCTTTAAGGCGCCCGTTAGGATACCTAAATCGCGCGCAAGGGTAGCAGGATTGCATGATATAAGTATTACCTTGTCCGCATCGCTCCCGGCCACGGCTTTCACTGCAGCGCGATCCATTCCCTTCCTTGGAGGATCACACACTATTATACGCCTGTGGCTTGAGGTAAGCTCGAGAACGCGCGTCATCTCCTTTTCGACTGCGCCGCATATATTAAACATTCTTCCGTCAAGCCCGTTGAGATTTTTCAGTTCATCCGCACAGACGGAAGCCTCTTTCACTATCTCGATCCCGTAGGCCATGCCGCAGACACGAGATAAAAGAGCGGTGAGCATTCCGCCGCCGCTGTACAGGTCCAATACCACAGCTTCAGGATCGGCAACCTCTTTGATTATTTGCTTGTAGAGCTCCGTACGCACGCCGTCATTTATCTGCAAAAAAGTATTCGCCCCGGCGCGGAACTTTATACCCATGTCCTCGGACTCAAAAAAACCGTCGCCGGTGACGATGCGCCACTTATCGCCAAAGATAGCGTTCCCTGTTCCGGTGTTTATGTTAAGAAGAAGAGTGATCTCGCCTTCAAGACATTCCTTCAGGATATCCGCAAAGCGGCCGGCATTGATTTCATGCGTCACGACAAGCGCCACAATGAATTTTTTTTCCGCTTCGCGGACAACAACCCTACGGATATCGCCTTTTGCGCACGTTTCATCATAGCCTTTATAGCCGCAATCCGACATAAACCTTTTAACGGCTGAAATAATATCCGCACACCGGCTCGACTGGATCGGACAATCTTCTACCGGCACTATCCTGTGGCTTCGCTCGGCATAAAATCCGAAGACATTCTCATTCCCCGCTCTCCCTACGGGAAGAACAAGTTTATTACGGTAACGCAATTTGCTTGAGCTGGGTATTACGGGAAGCACGTCCTCATCTATGCCCGCTATTTTATACAGCGTGTTTTTTACTGCGGCTCTCTTGAACTTAAGTTGTGCGTCGTAGCTCATATGCTGGAGCTGACAACCGCCGCATCTGCCAAATGCGGGGCATGCGGGGATCACCCTGTCGGGAGAAGGCTTGAGGATTTTCATGCACTTCCCGTAGGCAACATCTCCCTTGACGGAGAGTATCTTCACTTCCGCCTCTTCGCCCTCCAGACAATAAGGGACAAACACCTTGTGCCCATCGATTGAAAACACGGCTTCGCCGTCTGTTCCGAGCCCCTCTGATATGCCCGTGAAATATTCGTTCTTTTTCATTGCAATTAAAATATCCGTCCCCTGCGGCGGTACCGCCGGGGGACGGATATTAGGATTTTTCCCGATTCGCCGCCACATTTATTTTTTAACTTTATAAACCATTCTGTTTACAAAAATTTGCATTTTGAACATGAAACGATCGTACACCAACAAAAAGATCGAGCCAAAGACAATTATAAAAACCCAGATGTAGTTATTAACGATCTCAAAAAGAGCCGACTCTCCTGCAGACGCACCCAAAACACCGCCGAAGACAACGAGATAGGTCACGTAGAGCATGACGTCAAACCATATCATCTTTACGACGAGAGCAAGCCACTTGTTTACGCTGTATTTCACTTGCAGACAGTTGACAAGCGGATGCAGTCCGAAAAAGATTATGAACGGCAGCAAGCTCCAAAACCTCGCTATCGCGCCGAAGAGCAGCACGAGAATGACCGTCCCGAGGTAGGCCAAGAAATCGCCGAGAATAAATTGTTTGGAAAGGGGTATCATAAGCGCAATTTCGGCAATGACGAACCCTGTCGCAATTAATATGTCGCTGAAATAACCAAGCGCAAGAAATATGACGGCCATCGCGCACGATATGCCCGAAAGAGCAATCCGGAAAGACTTCGAATACTTTTTCCCGCTTTGAGGCAGGGGCTTCTCCCACAGCTTGAATTTACGCTTTTTTTGAGGCTTTTTCGCGTCGTCGAAAGGATCTTTTTCTTCTAAGATTTCTTCGCTTTTTTCGCCGTCGTTTTTATCGTTTTTCTGTTCTTCTTCCATTCTGTCGCCGCTTATCTGCAGCAATTGCAAAGCATATTCAAACACATGTTTATTGCGCAGCACTGGATGCAGGAAGAGCAAGCACTTCCGCCCATTTGGTCCTCATCGCCCGCCCTGACATTCTGTCCCTGATAGACGGTATCTTGCTGCCCGTTATTGTTGTTTCTATGTTTTGAGCTGCCGGAAATTTTTTCGGAAAGTTTGTTATAGGTGTCCTTATACTTCTCATTATCGGGTTCGAGCTGCATGGCAATCTCGAGCTGTTTTTTACTCTCGTTCATCCAGTTTTTCTTATAGAATACCACGCTCTGCAAATAATGCCAGCGCGCGCTGCGCTCGTTGAACGAGTCAAGGACGCGCTGTGCCTCCTGCAGATCTCCCAAGCGGATGAGCTCTTCCGCTTTATCGAATGAGCCGCCGTTCACGGCGTTCTGGTCCTCCGCAATCTCACTCATAAGCTCGTTATACGCGACATCGAGCTTCGTGAGCATACGGGCGGCCTCGTTGCCCTCCTCGCCTTCCTTGAATCGGTCTTCGAGATACTTGGCGCGCAGCTTGGAGTATGTTTCCTTAATTTCCTCTTCCGTTGCATCTTTGGAAAGGCCTAAAATTTCAAGATTTGACTTCTTCATTTTTTTCTGTATTTCTCCCTTTAGATCCGGTCCCGTACAGAAGTCGGCGCGTCATTATGGGAATTCCGCGCAAAATCACGTTATCTGTAAGGTCATGATTGAAATAAAACTTTATATTCGAAAGCCTGTCCCGCATATCGGCAAACAAACTGTCAAAAATAAACTCAAGCTCGCTCTCCCCTTTTTCGACGGCCTTGACTTTGCTCTTTTCGTCGTATGCGAGGTACAGCACGTTGTATCTGCCCTTCTTCACGTCCTTTTCGTAGTCGTCCAAGGCATCCGCAAGATATACCCACTTGCCTATGTCGTAGCAAAGCCCGAACGTATCTTTCGTCGCATGCCCCCCGAGAACGAGATCGGTAAGCTCGGCTATCATCATGGCAGAGGCCTCGCACGCCATATCTATACTCGAGCAGCCGCTCCTTTCGACTTCATCCTGTTCGTCGCGCCGCTTTTTTATGATTTCGGCTATTCGGGGATTTTTCTTTAAAACCCGCTTATACCCTCCGCTGTACAAAAAGCGGAGCACGCCGCGCGCATCCCCGTCCTGCCTGTCGTCGGAAAGCTTATGATAGGCAAGCGCGGTGTTTATGCAGGCAATGAGAGCGGTCACTTCATCCATGGCAGCCATGTTTCGACGTCTGAAGGGATGTATTATACAGCGCTTCTTTTCTATCTTTACGTCTTCACCGCGAATGTTATGCAGCAATGCGGACATAAAAGCCATATCATACGTGAGCGCCGTCCGTGCGGCCTGACCGCATTCCGCGCCTATGCTTTTACACACCCCGCAATACAGAGCCTTGTATAACGTTTCGTCCTTTATAAACAGATACGGCCTGTCCGGATTTATATAGCCAAACATACTTTCAATTCTTTTCGCCCGCTCAAAGTCGGTAGAAACCTACCTTTTTATACACTTTCGAAAGCGTTGCGGATGCCGCCCTGTACGCGCTCTCCGCGCCCTCTCTCAAGACGCCGTTCAAATATTCCCTATCCGCGAGCAGTCTGTTCTGCTCGTTCTGCACGGGCCTCAGCGTATCCGCCACCGCCTCGCCTACGGCCGCCTTGAAATCGCCGTAGCCGACGCCATTGAACTTATGCTCCGCCTCTTCTATGCTAAGACCTGTAAACGCCGTATATATGGACAGGAGATTGCTCACCCCGGGTTTTGTTTCAGGGTCGTAGCGCACCTCGTTCCCGCTGTCCGTCACCGCGCGTCTGAACTTACGCATTATAGTGTCTCTGTCATCATTAATAAACACGGTGCCTGCGGGATTTTCCGCAGACTTTGACATCTTTTTGCCGGGGTCCAGAAGGTCACATATTTTGGCCCCCACCTTGGGATATACCCCTTCCGGCACTACAAACGTCGGCGAATATATGTTGTTGAACCGCACGGCTATGTCACGCGTTATTTCAAGGTGCTGGCGCTGGTCTATGCCGACGGGCACGAAATGCGCCTTATACAGCAGTATATCCGCCGCCATGAGCACGGGGTAGTCCATAAGCCCCATGTTGATGTTGTCGGGATGCTTTGAACTCTTGTCCTTAAATTGCGTCATGCGCTCCATCTCTCCCACATAAGTGAAAGTATTGAGCACCCACGCAAGCTCCGCATGGCACGGAACGTGCGACTGGACGTATATCGTGCATTTTTTCGGGTCAAGCCCGCACGCAATATAGAGCGCGACGAGCGAGAGCGTTTTTTCTCTGAGCTCCGCAGGCACCTGACGCACGGTTATGGCGTGCATGTCTGCCACCGCGAAGAAGCAGTTGTACTCCTCCTGCAGTAAAACCATATTGCGTATGGCGCCTATGTAGTTGCCTATCGTAAGACCGTTAGTCGGCTGCACGGCCGAATACAAGATCTTTTTCTTTTCTTCCATAATCTCTTTCGCGGCAGTCGCTCACCTGTCCGCATGAATAATATTTTGCGATAATTCTAGCATACGCGGGTCCGAAATGCAACACGTTGACATACGGCCTTTCGCCCGGTCACTAAAGTAAACGATATTTATCACCGCTTTTTCACACGTCTTCTCGCGTATATGCGCGAATCCGTGAATCTCTCCGCGAGAGACGTCTTTATAGAGCGCAGCCGCCGCATACGGCATTTTCAATCGAAAGGCCGCGAAAAAACCGGATCGAAGCAGCCTTTTAAAATTGTTTTTTTTATTTGTTCATTCCCCTGTTTTCGACAAACGCGAGCACTTCGTCGAACAATTTTTCCCGCTTTAACGTCTTGGTAAAGCGTACAGGCTTGTCGCGAAGCGTCAAAAGGCTTGCGGGCACGGCCATGGCCGTCGCGGCATGCAGCCGTTTTATGCCCTTGAAGCTGTCTTTGACGTCGTTGCCCGTTGCCGCATACAGAACGTCCTGCGGGAATTTATACGGGCTTGCCGTAGCCACGACTACCATCTTCGTCTCATCGTTTTTATTGTTATCGCGCCAGTCGTTCGCGACTTTCATCGCGCAGCCGGTGTGCGGGTCCAAAGTATAGCCGACATCGCAGAACAGGTAGTAGATGGCCTCTACGACCTCATCCTCTACGGCAAACCCGCCGTCGAATATTTCGGCAATGGCGGCGCGTTCCTCCTCGCTTATGCGGTAGATGCCGCTGCTTTTAAGCTCTTTCATGCGCGCGGCCGTCTTTTTCGCGTCTCTGCCGCTTATTTCGAAGAGAAGACGCTCAAGGTTCGAGGATATCAGAATATCCATTGAAGGCGATGTCGTCTTATAGAACTCGCGATGCATGTCATACACGCCGGTTCTGAGAAAGTCGGTAAGTATATTATTTCTGTTGGACGCGCAGTGCAGTCTTCTTATCGGAAGGCCCATGCGCTTTGCGTAATACGCCGCGAGAATGTTCCCGAAGTTGCCCGTGGGGACACAGAAGTCCACCTCTTCGCCCATCTCTATCTGTTCGCCGCTCACGAGATCGAGATAAGCCGAGAAATAGTACGCAATCTGCGGAGCCAGCCTTCCGAAATTTATGGAGTTTGCAGAGGACAGAATTACATTTTTCTCCTTCAGTATTCCTGCATACTCGGCGCTTGAGAAGATCTCCTTGACGGCCGACTGACAGTCGTCAAAATTACCTTTAACCGCGACCACGCTGACATTTGAGCCTTCTTGCGTACACATCTGCAGCTTCTGCATCTTGGACACGCCCTCGTCCGGATAGAATACCATTATGCTTATCCCGTCGGCGTCTTTGAATCCCTCCAGTGCAGCCTTCCCGGTATCGCCGGACGTCGCGACTAAAATGAGCACTCTCTCGTTTATTCCGCATATATCGCACCCTTTCCTGAGCAAATACGGAAGCACCGTGAGCGCCATATCCTTGAACGCGCATGTCGGACCGTGGAAAAGCTCGAGCACGTATAGGTTCTCCTCCAGCTTCACGAGCGGGGCCGGATCGCTGCCTTCAAATTTAGCGTACGCCGCCTCGAGAGCCGCCAAAAGCCCCTTCTCGTCGTAATCGTCAAGGTACTTCATGAGCACTTTGCATGCCCTCTCGGGATAGCTCATTGTCAGCATCTCTTCAAGCTCGGCCCCGGTCACGACAGGGAATTTTTCCGGCACGAAAAGTCCGCCGTTTTCAGACAGGCCTTGCACGATAGCCCTTGCGCCCGTCACTTTTTTTCCGCCGCGCGTACTTATAAAGTTCATTGTATGTTCTGCTCCTGAATAACTAAAAAACTTAAAAGGGAGCGCGTTACAAATTTGCGCTCCCTCTGAAATAAGAATCTTTGACTCTTTAAAGGTACTTAGCAATGAAATCGGGCAAATCCTCTACGGCAGAGCTGCAAGTGACATATATAACTATACCGTTCTCGTTTGCCAGCTTGTCGAGCATATAGAATATCCCCGCCATTTCAGAGAGCTGCTTGCCCGCTATGCGCGCAATACCGTCTATATAGATGTATTCGTAATCGTGATTGCCTGCCGCTATGCCCTTTACGAACCCGCAGAGAGCCTCCTCTCCCGCTATATTATAATCCGCAACGTCTATAAACCGCACCTTTCTGGAAATATCGTACATATATCTCTTCGTGTCGGTTATAAACACGCTGACGCCCTTGGCATTCATCGCGTCCTTGTTGGCCGCTTCTATAAGCTTTTTTGTCTTGCCTGAACCCTTGGCGCCCGGTATTATTTTAATCATCAATATCCTCCTTGCAACCTTTGAGATGCTTTCCTACATTCTAGCAAGAACAGGGAGGAATTTCAATACTTTTTTCACAACTTTAACTAAAATTTTAATGTATCCCGCGCACGAACTCCTCTATGCGTCTGAGTCCCTCGACCATCTCCTCCGTTGAGAGCGCATACGAAAGACGGATGCAAGTATCGTCGCCGAAACATATGCCGGGGGTTAATGCTACTTTTTGGTACGAAAGAAGCAAATCGGCCATATCCATGCTCCCGTTTATCTTTTTCCCGTCATAGCTCTTGCCGTAGAATTTATCGCACACCAGCATGACATAAAAAGCGCCGTCAGGTTTGACGTAGTCCAGTCCGAGCGGCTTCATGCCTTCGAGTATCTCCATCATCTTCTCCCGCCGCCCGGAGAACGCCTCTATCATCTTGTCCACGGGCTCCTGCGGCCCCTCGAGCGCAGCGATCGCCGCGTACTGCGTCATGGTGTTCACGTTAGAAGTGGAATGGCTTTGGAAAGACGATATTGCTTTGGCTATGCCGTGCGGAGCGGCAAGATAGCCGAGTCTCCAGCCCGTCATGGCATATGACTTGGACACGCCGTTGACTAGAAGCGTGAGATCACGCATCTCGGGAGAGACGGCAGCGATCGAATAATGTTTCACCCCGCCGTATATGAGCTTTTCGTACATCTCGTCCGAAAGCACGAGTATGCCGCGTCTTAAGCAGACGTCGGCAATCTTCCTTATCTCCTCCTCGGAATATACCGCACCCGTGGGATTGGACGGGCTGTTGAATATGAGCATCTTCGTCTTGGGCGTAATTACCCCCTCAAGCTGCTCAGGCGTCATCTTGAACCCGCTCTTTTTCGACGTTTCTACATACACCGGCACTCCGCCGCAGCATTTCACCGCCTCGGGGTATGTAAGCCAATACGGCGCGGGAATGATAACCTCATCGCCGGGATCGATTGTAGCAAACATCGCGTTGAATATCGCGTGCTTGCCGCCGTTGCATATTATTATCCGGGCAGGGTCGTAGTCTATCCCGTTGTCGTCCTTGAATTTCTTGCACACCGCCTTTTTTAAGGCAGGCAGTCCGGCCGCGGCCACGTACTTTGTGTAACCTTTGTCCAAAGCATCCTTCGCCGCCTGAATTATATGCTCGGGCGTATTGAAGTCGGGCTCTCCGACGCCGAAAGAGATGACTTTCTCGCCCCGGGCTTTCATCTCGGCCGCCTTTGCGGACATGGCGAGAGTCATGGAAGGTGAAATTGTTGCAACTCTGTCAGAAACTTTAATCATGTGTCTTCATCCTTTTTTTCTTTTGCCGCCGCAGTACGAAAAACAGCGTCTTATGTCTGTAACGCTCTGCATGTATTCCGTCCGCCCGTTTTTTTCTTGAATAATTATACATAGAATAATGTGTTTTGGCAAATGTTTGAGCCAACTTATGCTCTCTGCCGCCCTTCTCAGAAAAAGCGAAGTAGCTTCCCGAAGTAAATTCCGGCGGGATTTACTTTGACACGTCTTTTGCGCTTGAATTTAATCGGAGAAAACTGTTTTAGTCCCATACTAATTTCATCTGCGGCGGAATTTACTCTGAAACGATTCTCGTTTCGTAGCGCGAAGCATACTCTTTCTCATAGTAATTTCAACACGCTTCGGCGCGGAATTTACTTTGGGAATTTGTGTCAAAAAATGCGCCGCAGGAAAACATCTCGCGCGTTCGTGAACAAAGACACGTCAATCAAATTCGGGTTGAAGCAATTTTGTTCGGGTTTTCCCCATATATGTCGGAAAGTTTTGTATAGAACCCTGCATTCCTAAGGCTCAAAAATGAAGCGTGTATTGATTCATAAAGACCCGAATGCGTATCGGATAAAGCCGAAACGGCACCTTAAAGGCGAAGGCACTTTCAAAGCGTGACGATTTGTCACGCTTTGAAAGTGTGCGCTACGGACGGCAAAATGCGTAATGCCGATCGTCTTGACGCAAGGAGTGTCTTTGCGGCTCGGGTATGCGGCGACATCGCCGACAAACCTGCTTTTTGAGATAAAAACAAGCGAAATCGGCAAAGAATAATAAATCGCACAGGGGGGGGGATTTTTCTCTCCCCCTGTCACACGGACATACGCGCCGCTTGAGCATGCGGCGGCTTATCACGACTTCAATGCGCGACGCTCTGCTCAAGTTTTCGCTTGAGAAAAGAAAATCGGAGCCGTTTTGCTCCGATTTTCTTCAGTGTGTACAGGCTTTTTTCTATATTTTGCCGGGTTTTAAGATTTTGAGATTTTATACCTTCTTTTTGACACATTATTCTATGTTTCAATGTTTTTAAGCCCCGGTCTTCTCGATATAGATTCGGATATGCTTGTATACACTTTTTGAGTCAAGAAACGTTATTCGTTTACGGCACCGGTCAAGAAAATTCATTCCCTGTCTTCATTCTCGGCGCCGCCGTCCATCTCTTCCGGCTTACAGGTGCTGCAGTGCGGGCAACCGTGACAGCTTCCGCAGTCGCACCCCACGCTTTCGCCTTTCACCTTTTTATAGATGAGGTAAGCAACCACCGCCGCGGCAATCACCCCCACAACCACAATGGTTATAATTTCTCCGATACCCATTATCGCCTCATGCCTCCGGTTTTATTCCGTCTGCCCGGCTCGGCTCTTCCCCCGGTCATACTTCTTCCACGGCTTAATCTTTTCAAGCTTGCCGCTGTTATTCAGATAAATCACCACGCCCGTCAAAACCGCAGCGACAATCCATATTGCGAGCGACCAAGTCCATGCTACGATGGTATATACTGCCGCAGATGCTATATAACTCGTCACAAGCCAGAACAGAAGCGTCCATTTAAACTTGCCCTTGGGAAGTTCGGCCCTTGCCGTAGCGCATGCCGCGAAGCAGGGCACGGTCGTCATATTGAATACTATGAATGCTATAAGTCCTGCAATGAATACCTCTTGGGATATCGAACTCGCTTCCATTATTGCTTCGATAATCGATTCGACCTCTTCTATACCCTCATCCGATGCGATATATGTCATGGACGTGGTAACCGAAGCCGCAAGCGTACCGAACGTCGCGATGACGTTCTCCTTTGCGATAAGTCCGGTGATGGCGGCAACCGCAAACACCCATCCTGCCGTAGTGCCAAGCTGCGAGCCGAAGCCGAGCGGCGTGAATATGGGCTGTATAAGTTTGCCGATCGATCCGAGGATGCTGTTGCCCATGTCGAAGTTCGCAGTCACCTCCTCGCCGTCGAATACACGTGTTTCTATCATGCACACCCACTGCCAGTTGAAGTTTGACAGGAACCAGATGATAATCGTCGAAAGGAAGATTATGGTGAACGCCTTCTTCACATAGTGCTTGAGTTTATCCCACACATGCAGCATGAGATTCTTAAATCCCGGCGCATGGTATACGGGCAACTCCATTATGAAAGGCGGCGTCGCGCCGCGCATCGTCGTGTTGCGCATTAAAATTACGGCAATTATCGCCACCGCTACGCCTATGAGATACATGAGGAACGTCAGAAGTCCGGCATCCAGCCCGACATCGAAGTATTCGATAATCGCGCCTCCCACCGCCGTAAGGATGGGAAGTTTGGCGCCGCAGCTGAAGAAGGGGATAACCCTTACGGTTGCGGTGCGTTCCCTGTCGTCAGAAAGCGTACGCGTGTTGATCATTGCGGGAATCGAGCAACCGAATCCCATTATCATGGGCATGAACGCTCTGCCCGAAAGACCGAAGCGGCGGAATATTCTGTCGAGAATAAACGCAACCCTGGCCATATATCCGGTATCCTCAAGTATTGAGAATAACAAAAAGAGCGTAAGAATCTGCGGCACGAAGCTCAAAACGGCTGAAAGTCCGCCCCAAATACCATCTACTACCAGACTGGCGGCCCATGCGGCCGTATTCTCCATGGCAAGGCCCAGTCCGTCGCCTATCAGGGATGTGATAAAGTCCATTACATTAAACAAGATCATACCCGGCGATGAGATGCCCGCACTCGAATAGAAGATGGCTATAAACGAATCGAGGTAGTCACTCCCCGTCTCGACGTCCTGCATGAACCCGCCGCCTATGGTATTTATGTAGAGGAGATCCTCGCCGAACGTCAAGTGAAATATGAGGAAAAGAATGGCTATGAATATGGGGATGCCCCATATCCTGTGCGTGAGCACCCTGTCCGCTTTGTCCGACTTCGTGAGCACGTCTCTTTCTTTTTTCGTTTTAACGGACGTATAATTCTGCGATATATACTTATATCTCTCATCGGCTATAACGGCCTCGAAGTCCTCGTTCCGATACTTCTCCTGAATGGCCGCAAGCTCGTTTTTAGCCTCTTTGACGCTCGTCTCGAGATCATCTCCTTCAAGCAGCTTGAGCGCATGGAATACAGGCGATGACACCTCTTTCTTCTCGTAGAAGGCCTTCGCCTCGGATATGGGACCGGAAAGACGACCGGAGAGAATGGTTTTCCCCTTCCTCTCTTTCGGCATGCTTACAGCCCTTTCCATGAGCTCCTTTATACCGCTGCCTTTAAGCGCAGATATGGGCACTACGGGTACGTTCACCCTCTTTTCGAGAGTGGCGGCGTCTATCTTGTCGCCCGATTTTTCCACCTCGTCCATCATATTGAGCGCGATAATCACCGGCACATCCATCTCGAGGAGCTGCGTCGTAAGATATAGATTACGCTCAAGATTGGTGGCATCCACGATGTTGATTATGCCATCGGGATGCGCGTCCAGAATAAAGTTGCGCGCAATTACCTCTTCGGGCGTATAGGGCGAAAGCGAATAAATACCGGGCAGATCGACGATTGCAACCTGCTCCTTGCCCCCTTTATAAACACCTTCTCTCTTGTCCACGGTAACGCCGGGCCAGTTGCCGACATGCGCCGTAGCACCGGTCAACGCATTGAAGAGCGTCGTTTTGCCGCAGTTGGGGTTACCGGCTAATGCGAAAGTCCTCATTCGGTCACCTCCATCTCCACGCACTCCGCCTCACTCTTGCGAAGAGTGAGCTGGTAGCCGCGGATAGTCACTTCCAGCGGATCTCCGAGCGGAGCCTTTTTTACGAGCACTATTTCAGCGCCCGGGGTAACACCCATGTCGAAGAGCCGCTTACGTATCCTGCCATCGCCGCTTACGGTCTTTACGACACCGTTTTCGCCGATTGCAAAATGGCAAAGTAGTTTCTCCATTTTTTTCTTCATCTCCCTTAAAACTGCGCCCTTTTACGCGCGCAGCCGATTTAACCGTATATCGTTAAAATTTTTTTAAGCCGCCATTGAAACCATGATGCGCGAAGCAATGTTCTTGTCCAGACACAGCCTGCCTTCCTTAACGATAAGAATGACATTTCCGCTGTCCGACGCTATAACCGTAAGATGCGTACCTATCGTTATCCCGAGCTCACGAAGGTGTTTTCTGACCTTGTCTTCAACGCTTATCCGCCTCACCTCAACCTCACTGTTGAGCGGTACTATCGAAAGAGGCATCTCAAAACTCCCCGGCTGCGGCCCGGAAAATACATTCCCGTTTATTATCTCAACCCTTCAAACAAAAATACACAGCACAATAAATTAACCGCAGTTTATATTCATGCCGCATTATAACCCGCCCTTTATTTTATTGTCAAGTAAAATTAACCGTTGTTAATAAAATAGTGAAAGTCGCTGCGGGCGAGGCGAATTATAACCTGCAAATAAAAAGAAAAGCCGCACTTTCTTTCCCGATAACGGGAAGGAAGGTACGGCGATATACGCCTGATTATCAGTGCTGCCATCAATTATTTATTTTTCTCGGTATAGGCTACCATCATCTCGTATGTTGCCGGGGAGATGACGTGCTCCATCTCGCATGCGTCGTTATCCGCCGTTTCGGCGTCCACGCCGTGCATGACAAGGAAAGTGCGTATGGTGCAGTGACGGCCGTAGACGGCCGACGCATAAGCTTTTCCGCTCTCGGTCAGGTGTATGTGCATCCCGTCCGTCTCCACGTAGCCTTGGTCTATGAGGATCTTTACGGCTTTTTGCACGGCCGGTTGGGATACCCCCGCCGCGCGCGCTATGTCTATTCTGTGGACATTCTCCTGTTTTTCGGACAGGAGAAGAATGGTCTCGAGGTAGTCTTCCGCAGACTGGTTCTTTTTCATGTTGCACCTGATATTCTTTATTCTAAGCTTTCTCGGCAGGCATCATTGTAGCACGGCGCCGCCGCGCGTGTCAAGATTGACGCAGAGCGCTCTGCGCACGCTTATTCCTGTCCGCCGGCGAGGAGATTCTCGCGCTCGGCGACGGACAGAGCCTCGACCATTTCGTCTATATCGCCCTGCATGAACGTGTCTATCGAGTAGAGCGAAAGGCCTATCCTGTGGTCGGTCACGCGGCCTTGCGGGAAGTTGTACGTGCGTATGCGCTCGCTCCTGTCGCCCGTTCCGACAATGCTCTTGCGCTTGCTGTCGTACTCGCCGCGACTGAGCGTGCTGTAATGGTCGTAGAGTCTGGACCTTAGTACCCTGAACGCCTTCTCCTTGTTTTGAAGCTGGCTGCGCTCGTCCTGACAGGTAACGACGATGCCCGTGGGGAAGTGCGTTATTCGTATCGCCGTTTCCGTCTTGTTTACCTTCTGTCCGCCCGCCCCTGAGGCCCGGAACACGTCCACCCTTATGTCCTCGTCGCGGATCTCGACATCCACATCTTCAGCCTCGGGCAAAACGGCAACGGTTGCCGTGGAAGTGTGAACGCGGCCCTGCGATTCGGTCTCGGGTACGCGCTGGACGCGATGCACGCCGCTTTCGTATTTCAAAAGCTTGTACGCGCCTTTGCCCGTGACGTTGAACACCGCTTCCCTTATCCCGCCGAGACCGGTGTCCGAGATGTCCACGATCTCGGTCTTTAAGCGGTGCTTCTCGCAATAACCCAGATACATGCGGTACAGCGCGGCGGCAAAGAGCGCGGCCTCGTCTCCGCCCGCACCGCCGCGTATCTCGACGATGCAGTTCCTGTCGTCGTTTTTGTCCTTTGGCAGAAGAAGAATTTTGAGCTCGTTTTCGTGCAATGAGAGCTGCTCCTTGAGCGCCTTGATCTCATCCGACAAAAGCTCCCTCATCTCCGCATCCGACTCGCTTTCAAGAAGAGATGCTGCCTCGTCTAGCTTTTTCTTGGTATCCGTATACTCGGCATACTTTTCCGCCGTCTCGGATATTTCGCTCCTTTCTTTTGCAAGCTTTGTCCAGAGCGCGCTGTCGGATATCACATCCGGATCGGACATTTTTTCCGAGAGCGTGCTATATTTAGCATATATTTCTTCGAGTCTGTCCAAAAAAACCATGGTTTTATCTGCCCTGCCGGTATACGTCTGCGGCAGCGGGGCGTCCCCGCCCGCGCCGCCGCATAAATGAATAACCTGTCTTAAATATTTTTTCGCCGCGCTTTGACTTAAAACGCAATTTTCAAGAACCGCTCCACGCCGGCGTAGTCCTTTACGATTATGGCGTAGTCGCGTCTTTGGAAGATGTTGAGTATCGAGGAAGCCTGCCCGTCTCCGCACTCGAGAATGAGCATGCCGCCGCGCGCCACGTAGCGGTTAATGTCTTTTGCCAGGCGCCTGTAAAAATCCAGGCCGTCCGGGCCGCCGTCCAGCGCTATCCTCGGCTCATATTCGCGAACCTCGCGCGGGAGTGCCGCAATCTCGGACGTGCTTACGTACGGCGGATTGCAGACAATGACGTTGAATCTGCCGCGTATGTTTTCAAAGAGATCGGTCTGCACGAATTGGATGACCGCGCCGCTTTGGTCCGCGTTCTCCTTTGCGAGCATTATGGCCGCATCGGACACATCCGCCGCCGTTACGGATATGTTCTTGCCGCGACAGCCCTTGGCCACCGCTATGGCCACACAGCCGCTGCCGGTGCACATATCCAGCACCTTGTCTCCGTCCTCGACCGTCTTTATGGCTATTTCGGCAAGTTCCTCGGTCTCGGGCCTGGGGATAAGCACTC
The DNA here is from genome assembly GCA_964383655.1 of uncultured Clostridia bacterium. GTDB lineage: Bacteria > Bacillota > Clostridia > Christensenellales > Borkfalkiaceae > Coproplasma. Next base: position 14,959 of record CAYLIO010000013.1, read on the forward strand.
GCTCGTCCACCTTTATCTTGCAGCCGCAGAAATCGACGTCGCCTATGATGTACCAGAGCGGTCTGCCCGTCAGTCTCTTTTCGGCTATCTCCTCTATCTTCTTGCTCTCTGCAGGCGTTATGACGCGCCCCGGGGAAAGTTCGCTGCGGCGTATCCCGAGCACTATGGAATAGATCCACTCGGCATCGCTCTCGTCTATATCGTTTTTCTTAAACTTCTCCTTTAAGGCCGCGAGCTTCTTCGAAAGAATGCCGCCGGTTACAAACTCGGTCTCTTCCATGGTCTCGTCGGCGTCCATGGCCATGGCGCGTTCGAAAGCGGCAATGGCCACCTCCACCATTTCCTCTGCAGGCTCGCGGGTGGTGAACACTTTCTGTATAAAGAAGCCGGGCGCCTTGAATATAAGCGAAAACTTGCCGCGGAACTTTGATACCAGCTTTAAAATTTCGTAGGATATTCCCGCTATAAGCGGAAGAAGCACTACCTCTATCCCGAGTTTCGCCAAAACCTCCAAAAACGCGTTTTCTATACGGTATACGCCGAGGCCCCAATTCACGAGCGAAATTATAAGCACGTTTATCGCCACGACGATGAAGAGGAAAGAAGTACCGCAACGCGCATGCAGGCGCGAACTCTTCATGACATTTTCCATCGTGAGAGGCAGCCCGTTTTCATAGCAATTGATGGTCTTGTGTTCGGCGCCGTGATACATATAGAGCCTGCGTACGTCTTTAAAGACTAAAATTACACCGAGATAGGCGAGAAAAATTATAAGCTTGGCGACGCCTAAAATAATATATTCCCAGACCGAGCCTGAAAGAGAAGGAAACACGCTCTCTTTGAGCCAGCCGACTGCGATGTTGGGCAATACTATAAAGAGCGCGACGGCCAAAGCGACGCCGAGACCTACGGCTATTACGGACACCGCATGCATGAGATTCAGTTTAAACTTTTCCGCGAGCCACTTTTCGAAGCGGCTCGCCTCTTCCTCTTCTCCCGCCACATCTGCGGAGCGCATGAGGCACGCAGTGCCGCGCACAAGGCTCACCGCCATGCTGACGATACCGCGAACAAAGGGTATCCTGAGCGCTCTTTTGACGCCCTTTGACCTGCCGAGGCGCTTTGACTCGATCTGTATGACGCCGTCCGGATCACGTACGGCGGTGGACGTGTTTGTACGCCCCATCATCATTACGCCTTCTATAACGGCCTGCCCGCCCACCGAACACACCGTTTTTTTCTTCTTTTTCTCTTCTTCCATAATCACCGCGCGGAAATCTTTCTCGCCGCGCGGAATAAAAGTACGCATGCAAAGAAAGCTTTGGTGCTGTTTTTTTATTTAAAGAAAAATCAAGCGGCGCCAAGCATGACTGGAGCCGCCCTGTTTTTTTAACGTCTGCCGAAATTCGGCCGGCAGATCTCCCTTGACCGGGACCTTTCCGCCGCAATCCGGCGACCGTTCAAGGGCACACACGCCCCATGTTCCCGGTTATCGCCCCGCAGACAATAAAGCTTAAGGGGCAAAGCATTTTCTTATGCTTATATGTTATATCTTTTCTTGAACTTGTCGACGCGGCCGCCGGTATCTACCAGCTTCTGCTTGCCTGTAAAGAACGGATGGCACTTGTTGCATATATCCACCTTTATGACATCTGTGTCCTTCGTGGTACCCGTTTTGAAGGTTTCGCCGCAGGCGCACACAACCGTCACTTCATGATACTTGGGATGTATATCGGGCTTCACTTTTTATCCACCTCACATTTGTTTTTTTGTGTTTCCACGCCATTATATATCATGGCGCGGCGTCTAGTCAACAATTTCTGACCGTCATAAAAATAATTCTCTCGGTGAAATGTTACGGCAAACGGGCCATATTATGCACCGTTTTGCCTTTTTCGCCTTCTGCTTGAGCGCGCGCACCGTTTTGGGGATAATTTTCTTTTTTGCTTGATTTATCCCTGTGTTGAGAGTATAATGTACTCAGCTTTATGGATAATTGGATTCTCAAGGGCGCGGGGACCCTCGTAAACGAACCCCGTCAGGAATCGAATATCGCACCGGACGAAGTTAAAGTCAAAGTGACTTATTTCATGCCTTCTTACTATGACAGTTTGCTGTTCTCGGGCGAGATTCCGGCGCATTATCCCGTCACGATAGGCCGTTTTGCAGTGGGCATAGTAACCGAGGCCGGAGCGGAATGTTACGGCCTCGAAAAAAATATGCGCGTGCTTCTGCATCCCACGCGCCCCTGCGGCAAGTGCACAAACTGCAAGACCGGCAATGAAGGAGAATGCACGTCCGTAGCTATTGCGGGCAGGGATTTCGATGGCTTCCTTCGCGACTTCGTCGTGTGCAAATACAGCCATATATCCCCTCTCCCCGACTCCGTGAGCGATATGGAGACGCTATACTCCGAAGCCGTCGCCATCGGCGAAAGCGTCTACTCAAAGCTGGATCTGCCCATGGGCAGCCGCGTCGCCGTTGTAGGCTGCAACTTCGCCGGCAACGTGTTCGCGCAGGTTCTTCAGTACCATAAGCTCATACCGATCGTTATAGACAACAATCCTCTCGCCATCTCGCGGGCCAAGAAATGCGGAATATACTATTCCTTCATGGTCGACGATGATTTGGACGACAATATAAACGAGGCGACGAGCGGACGACTGTGCGATGCCGCCATATATACCACGTGCTCGCAGCTCGATCCGTCGCTCACCCTGCGCATGCCGGCTAACGGCAAGCGCGTCGCTCTCGCGGGATTTGCCAACGTAAATTTCAATATCCCGGCCCGTGAACTTATGGAAAAGGACATAACCCTGTTCTCCGTAATGCATGGATACGGGTATACGGATACCGCCATAAATCTTCTGGTGCAGGATGCGGTGAAGATCGATATTTTCGAAAAAGAAACTTTGACCGAATGCAATCCGGTTGAGACATATAAGGCGTTATCTGCCCCGAACGCTGAAAAGAGGAACAAGATCACCGTTCTGAAGATGATAATCTGAGAAAAAAAAGCGAAAGATGCATTCCGCAGGACGCAATATTTCTCCTGCGGATTTTTTTATCTGAAAAAAACCCTCCTCACGGCGTAAAACACCTGCTCGGAATGCAGCATAGAATATACCATGATTAAGTGTATCGCAAGCGATTTGGACGGCACGCTGCTTCCGCCGTCCGGCATATTACCGAAAGAGATCTTCCCGCTCATTGACGAGATGTGCTCGCGCGGAATTATATTTGTCGCCGCGAGCGGAAGACAGTTGCCCTCGATTAAAGCGATGTTCGCTCAAGTTCTAGACAAAATCGCGATCATTGCCGAAAACGGCGGGCTCTGCTTTTTTAAAGGCGAGACGATATATTGCCGCCCGACCCGGACGGAGGATGTGCTGTACGCCCTCTCGATAATAAAAAAAGAGAAAGGCATATATCCTCTCTGCAGCGGAACGGACTGTGCCTTCTATGACTCGGACGATGCGCAGTTCGTCCGCGCTTTACGCCGCTCGTATCTGAGCGCGGAGCACACGGACGACTTAGAGAGGGCCGTAAGAGAAAATACCATTCTCAAAATCTCCGTCTGGGACAGCCTGTCCGCTCAGGAACACGCCGCAAAACTGCTCATCCCGAAAATAAAGGGGCTGCGAGTAAAGGTATCCGGCCGCGACTGGCTGGACGTATGCGAGACGGGCGTAAACAAAGGAAGCGCACTCTCTTTTCTTCTTACCCGCCTGAAGATGAAAAAAAGCGAGTGCGTCGCCTTCGGCGATCATATGAACGATTATGAGATGCTCCTTGCAAGCGGACAGGCGTTCGTCACGGCAAACGCCTTCCCGGCCCTTAAGGAACTCGTGCAAAGCGTCATCCCTTCCAACGCCGAAAACGGCGTGATGCGCACGATAGAAAAGCTTTTGTCGGACGCCCGCGACGTTTAAGTTTCTTTGCCGTTATCCGGAAAAGATATTTTTACCGAACGGGTTTTCTCTCGCGGCGTTTGCCGCGCATAATCCGAAACCGCACGAAACGCGCCGGCTCCGAGGTTAAACAGACTTAACGAATTTCAAGGCTTCTCCCGCCGCTTAAAAAGGCGGAAAAAGCACGTAACGAAAAAAGAGGTTTTTTCATGAAACTTTTTATTGCGTCCGATCTGCACGGATCGGCAAAATACTGCCGGCTTATGCTCGAGGCGGCAAATAGCGAAAAAGCCGACAAGCTCATACTGCTCGGCGACGTTTTATACCACGGCCCGCGTAACGAACTGCCCGAAGAATACTCGACGCAGGAATGCGCGAAAATGCTCACGGAGCATAAGCAGCACATAATATGCGTACGCGGAAACTGCGACGCCGAAGTCGATGAATCGGTCCTTCCCTTCCCTCTGCCCGATTACGCTCTCGTGCATACGGACGGAATTAATATATATCTCTCGCACGGACACCGACAGGTTCCGCCGCTTCAGCTCGGCGACGTGTACATAACAGGCCATACGCATGTCCCCGCAGCCGCAGACGAGGGCTTTCTCCATCTCAATCCGGGCTCGGTGAGCCTGCCGAAAGAGGGAAGCGAACGCGGATATATCGTATACGAGAAGGGCACCTTCTCGTTTAAAACATTCGAAGGCAAAGTATTCAGACAGATCGCCGTAGAAAACGAAAAGAAATAAAAAAAATCAGCTCTCTGAGGACTTAAAAAGGGTGCGCCTGCAAAATCGGCGCACCCTTTCCTTTCTTTTCGATATCGTCTATCACTGGAGCAAAAGTCTCTTGAAAAGCAGGCACCAGATGGCATCCAGCCAGCCTACTACAATCCCGAAGATCGTAACCACAAGACTTATCACCAATCTTATGAGACCGCCCTTCTTGATCCACGTGCTCCACCTCACGATAATCTCAACCACCCAGTTTACACCGGGGATTAAGAGAAGCAGTATCTGGACGATACGCGGGAGATCGTTAAACCACGTCCTGCCGCTGTCCCTTCCCTTTTTTTTCGAAGCCATGTTTCCCCTTACTCCTTGTACAAATTTTCTAAC